>JARKPC010000276.1 GCA_029975435.1 Propionivibrio sp.
CTTGCAGCGCTCGGAGCAGAACGGGCGATACTTGTTTTCGGCGCTCCACAACGACTCGCCCCCGCACTGCGGGCAGCGCACCTTGGTCACATTTGCCGGCATTACAGGTTGCAGAAGACGATGTCGAAGGGCACGTCAACCGCCGTATCGGGCTGGCGCTGGCGAGATTCGAGATCCTGGCGGATGAAACGGATGTTCAGCGCGTACTTGTTGGCGCTGATTTCCGGCATGAAGGGCAATTGTTCCTTGAGGGATACGCGCACCATCTGCGACGTACTGCCGCCCAGCATCAACTGGAAGGAACCGCCTTTCGCCGTCAAGTGCTCGGCCGTCCCGCTGGCACGCAACAAACGCAGCACGATGGACAAGCCGTCACGCAACGGAATCAACGGCTTCAGCCACCCCTGGAGCGCCTCCTGGCGGACATTGACGGGCTGGTGTTGCCAGTAATAATACGAAGGCAGGTCGAACTCGCACACACCGCCGGGTATTACGGCGCGGCTCTTGATGGCCATCAGCCACTCGTTTTCGCGCAGGTACTGGCCGATCTTGCCGGTCATGGCCAGCAGCGCGGCAGACGACTGCTCAATCTCATAAAGCGCTCCGGAAAGCGCTTCTTCGGAAATCTCCGGATTGTTGCGGAAGGCCAGCAGCGACTGGCGCTGGCGCTCGAGCTCCTGGATCAAATCCATCTTGAGGTCGGCGCGGCCAGCCACTTCGAGAATCTCGAACAACGACAGCAGCACGACATGATGTTCGCGCGCGCCCTGTTGCTGAATGAAATGGCCCGCTTTTTCGAATAAATCCTCCAGGCGCAACAGGGTCCTGATGCGCTCGTTGAAAGGATATTCGTAGGTAATCACATTGCCGCCAAATGAGTGATTTAGGTGAAATTCCCTGCATTCTGAGCCATTTGCGAACAAATCTCAATGGGCCGCATTAAGTATTTTGCGGCACGGTCAGTGGGCACGCCCCAGTTCGACGTAGCGCTGATGCAAGGCGAGAACCTGTGCCTGCAATTCATCGCGGCTGGCGCCGTTGGTAACGATATCGTCCGCCGCCGCCAGCCTCTCCGCCCGGCTGGCCTGGGTGGCCATGATGTCCCTCACTTCTGCCGCCGTCAATCCGCTACGCTCCATCACGCGTGACACCTGCAGATCCTCGTCGCAGTCAACCACCAGCAGCCGATCGATGCGCCCTCGATAGGCGCCGGATTCGATCAGCAGCGGCACGACCAGCAGCACGTAGGGCGCGTAATCCGCCCGGTCGCAACGCACCGCGCTCTCGCTACGTATCATCGGGTGCAGGATCGACTCGAGACGCTTGCGCGCCGTGGGATCGGAGAAACAGAGCTGGCGCATGGCCACGCGGTCGAGGCTGCCATCTGGCCGCAGGACCGAGGCGCCAAAGGCATCGACGATGTCCGGCATGGCGGCGCCCTGCGCGCCGGTCAGCTCGTGGGCGATCACATCGGTATCGACCACGGCAGCGCCGAGTTCGGCGAAGAGATTGGCCACCGTCGTCTTGCCGCTGCCGATGCCCCCGGTCAGTCCGATGACGAAGCTCATTGAGAGGACGTGTTCCGCGGCTTGCATGCACCGCGACTGGTATCCGGGGCGGCCTGGGCGATGATCTGGTTCATCTCCGCCGCTTGGGCTTCTGGGCCGCGAATCTCGACATTCGCCACGGCCGCCTTGTGCGGGCGCTCGGTTATCCTGGCGGACCTGACTCCCTTGTCACGCAACGTCTCGAGGGCGGATTCGGCGGCTTCCTGCGTTGAAAACAGGCCCAGGGAAATAGCCAGGCTGTTCGGCCCGCTTTCCTGCACGATGAAGAACTCCTTGACGCCGAATTTCTTCAGTTCGGCGGCCTTGTTTTCCGCTTCACGCTTGTTCTTCAACGGGGGAATATTCACCCAGTAACTGGAATTCCCCGGGACCGTCGTGCGAGCAACCTTAAAGGCCGGGAGTCTTTCCGTTAGCAGTGCTTCAAGCGATTCGACCGCCGTCACGGGCATTTCGCCCAAGGCCACGCACACTTCCGCCGGTGGCCGCTCGACGGGCTTCGCCGCCTTTTCCGGCCGGGACACTTCCGGCGGCGGCTGGTCATTGGACACGACACTTATCCGATCGGCAAGCAGTTGCTGATTGACCCGGTAGGCATCGGAATCCCGCGAAACGCCCAGATATTCATGCGTCCAGGCAAAAAACAGCAGGTTGGCCAGAATCAACAGGAAGACGAAGAGCCGCATCGTTCAGTTCGCTGTTCGCGTCGGTCAGGCAAAATCGGGAAGGTGTCGTAGCGATTCCTGGATCGCTTCCTCCGGATACTCAAAATCCTCGAGTTCCCCGGCGAAATAGCGGTCGTAGGACGCCATGTCGAAATGTCCGTGCCCGGTCAGATTGAAGAGTATGGTGCGCGGTTCGCCATCCTGCTTGCAGCGCAGCGCCTCGTCAACGGCGGCGCGGATGGCGTGGCAGGATTCGGGGGCGGGAACCACGCCTTCGGCACGGGCGAACATCACGCCCGCCTCGAAGGTCGCCAGCTGCGGCACGGCCACCGCCTCGATCAGACCCTCGTGATAAAGCTGCGAAACCAGCGGAGAGGCACCGTGGTAGCGCAGCCCGCCGGCGTGGATACCGGGTGGCATGAAGTCGTGACCCAGCGTGAACATCTTCATCAACGGCGTGAACCCCGAAGAATCGCCAAAATCGTAGGCATACTTGCCCTTGGTCAGCGACGGGCATGAGGTCGGTTCAACCGCCACCAGCCTGACCATGCGCCCGCTGCGTCCGCCGCCCGCGTTGTCTGCCAGGAACGGGAAAGCCATGCCGGCGAACGACGATCCGCCGCCGCACGGAGCAAAAACCACGTCCGGCCAGTCGCCGGCCATCTCGAATTGCTTCCTGGCCTCCAGGCCGATGATGGTCTGGTGCAGGGCAACGTGGTTGAGCACCGAGCCGAGGGCATAATTGGTGTCGGAACGTGATGCAGCTTCCTCGACCGCTTCCGATATCGCCAGCCCCAGCGAGCCCATGTTTCCAGGATCGCGGGCCAGCACATCGCGGCCGGTCTGGGTCATCTCCGACGGACTGGCGAACACCTCTGCCCCCCAGGTTTGCATCATCGAACGCCGGTACGGTTTCTGCTGGTAGCTGACCTTGACCATGAACACGCGCACATCAATGCCGAACATCTGCCCGGCGAGAGCCATCGAACAGCCCCACTGCCCGGCGCCGGTTTCGGTGGTGATGCGCTTGATGCCAGCCTGCTTGTTGTAGTACGCCTGCGGCACCGCCGTATTCGGCTTGTGCGATCCAGCCGGCGAAACGCCCTCGTTCTTGTAATAGATCTTCGCCGGAGTTCCCAGCATTGCTTCCAGCCTTGCCGCACGCACCAACGGCGACGGGCGCCACAACCGGTAGATTTCACGCACTTCCTGCGGTATCGGGATCCAGCGCTCGGCCGACATTTCCTGCTCGAGTATGGCCATCGGAAAGATCGCGCCCATTTGTTCCGGCGTTGCCGGCTTTCCGTCCGGACCGAGCGGCGGCAGCGGCGGGTTGGGCATGTCGGCCACCACGTTGTACCAGTGCGTCGGGATTTCGGATTGGGGAAGAACAAAGCGCAACGATTCCATGAGGACTCCCTGAAACTTGTGCCGGATCGAAAACGCTAGAGTATAGCGGCTGCCGACCTGTGTTGCTTACAACCCCGACGCATAACGCAGCAGCCCGTCGAGAACGAGCGCTCCTTCCACCCTGCACGGGATGCCGAGGCAGGGGAGAATGCGGTATGACGCGCCACCGGTCATTAGGCACTCGGCGCGTTCTTCAGCCGAGACCCTGGCGAACATGCGCTCGATAGCCCCGGCCTGCGCGTTAAGGCAGCCGGAAACGATGGCATCCATCGTATTGCGCGGTTCGGCGCGGTATTCTCCGTCCGCATGCGGCAATTGCGCCGTGTTCCGGGCCAGCGCCGCGAGCATGAGATTCACTCCGGGCAGAATGAGCCCGCCCCGGAAATTGCCCGCCGCATCCAGCCAATCGACCGTCGTGGCGGTTCCGGCACAGACCACCAGGCACGCGCCTCGGACCTTGCTGCGTGCACCGATAAGCGCGGCCCAGCGATCGGCGCCGAGACGCTCCGGCTGTTCGTAGCCATTGCGCACACCATGGGCAAACGCCTCGGAACGCGCCCAGGACAATCGCAACCCGCGCTCGCCGACCACCTTTTCGATGATCGATTCGACGGTTGCTCCCGCAACACTGCACGCCACGACGCGTGCATCTGCCGGCCAGCACGAGACAATTCCAGCCAGCGCCGCCGCATCCTCGGTCGGCACGCTTCCTTGATTCACCCACGACCTTCCGTCGTGAATTCCCCATTTGATGCGCGAATTGCCCGCGTCGATAGCGATGTTCATAGCGGCCTCAGAGAGACGTCACCGGACAGGCAGCGTTCAAGGCCGTCGGCCGTGCGCACCAGCAAGGCTCCGTCGGCGTCGGCGCCGGCGCAGACGCCTTCCTTCTCGACCCGGCCTTCGCGCAGCAGGCGCACCGGCCGATCCTGCCAGGCGTGGCGCGCATGCCAGTCATCCCGCAGCGCGGCGAAACCGCCTGCGGCAAAGCGATCGAAGGCGCGCGCGAGTTCGACGAGCAGTTGCGCGAACAGCACGTGGCGTTCCGGCGGCACGCCGATGATCTGTTCCAGTGCTGCCGCCGGCAACGCCGCGACGCTCGGCTCTCCGATGGTCTCCGGCAGGCGCAGATTCAGCCCGATGCCGATGACGGCCATGGCCGTGTCCGGCTCGGCGTGCAGTTCGACCAGAACTCCGCCCAGCTTGGCGTGTCCGAAGAGGATGTCGTTCGGCCACTTGAGCATGACTCCGGACGCACCGCAGTCTTCAAGTGCCCGCACGACCGCGACGCCGACCGCCAGCGACAATCCTGAAAGGCGCTCCAGGCCGCCCGGAAATCCCCACAGCACGGAAAACGTCAGGCTGGCTTCCGGAGAGGCCATCCAGTGCCGCCCACGGCTACCGCGACCGGCGGTCTGCCGGTCGGTCACCACCACGGTGCCGGAGGGCGCACCATCGGCCGCACGGTCCATGAGCAAGGTATTGGTGGACGCGCATTCGGCCAGCGAGATGACATTGAAGCGCCCAGCCGCTTCGCCCAGATAGGCGGGCAGGCGAGCCGGATCGATCGGTAAGGAGGTGGAATCGGACATGTGGCGGCCCCGTTCAAGGCCGCCATTATCTCCGATTATCCGGCGGCATGCTCCGCGTCGTCGCCCTTCCCGCCATCCAGGCCCAGATCCTGGATCTTGCGGGTGATGGTGTTGCGGCCGATGCCCAGCGCCAGCGCCGCCTCGATGCGCCGCCCGCCGGTGTGCGCCAGGGCGCGGTTGATCAGGATGCGTTCGAAGGCGTTGGTCAGTTTCTCGTGCACCAGCCCTTCGCCGGACGCCAGCAACTGATCGACCGCCTGCGCCAGACCGCTTTCCCAGTCGCATGCAGCCGACGATTGCGCCGTCGACTCACGCAGCTCGGCCGGCAGGTCGCCAACGTCGACCAGCTGTCCGGGCGCCATGACCGTGAGCCAGTGACAGACATTCTCGAGTTGCCGGACATTGCCGGGGAAATCGAGAGCCGAGAGTTGGCGCAGTGCCGCGTCGGAAATGCGTTTTGCCTCGACGCCGAGTTCCTGCGCGCTTTTCTGCAGGAAATGGCGGGCCAGGATGGGAATGTCTTCGCGGCGTTCGCGCAAACTCGGCAGGCGGACCCGGATCACGTTGAGCCGGTGGAACAGATCCTCGCGGAACAGCCCTTCCTTGACCCGCGCCTCGAGATTCTGGTGTGTCGCGGCGATGATGCGTACGTTGGCCCGGATCGGCGAATGTCCTCCGACGCGATAGAAGTTGCCGTCGGACAGCACACGCAGCAGTCGTGTCTGCAACTCGGCGGGCATGTCGCCGATTTCGTCGAGGAACAGAGTCCCGCTCTCGGCCTGCTCGAAGCGTCCCCGCCGTTGCGTGGCAGCGCCGGTGAAGGCGCCGCGCTCATGGCCGAACAGTTCGGACTCCAGGAGATCCTTGGGAATCGCCGCCGTGTTGATGGCGATGAACGGCTTGTCCGAACGCGGACTGTGCCGATGCAGGGCGCGCGCCACCAGTTCCTTGCCGCTACCGGATTCACCGGTAATCATCACTGTCGCCGAGGACTGGCTGAGGCGACCGATGGCGCGGAACACCTCCTGCATCGCCGGCGCCTTGCCGAGAATCTCCGGCACCATGCCGACCTCGTCGGTCGCACCAACCTGGTGCAGGCTCTCGTCGATCGCCCGACGGATGAGCTCCAACGCCTGATCCACGTCGAAAGGCTTGGGCAGATACTCGAAGGCTCCGCCCTGAAAGGCGGCCACCGCGCTGTCGAGGTCGGAATAGGCGGTCATGATGATGACCGGCAGGGCGGGAAAACGCTCCTTGACCTTGCGCAGCAAGTCCAGCCCGGATTCGCCAGGCATGCGGATATCCGAGACCAGAACCTGCGGCGGCTCACCCCCGGCGTCGAGCTGCGACAAGGCTTCGCTGGCGGAGGAAAAACTCTTGAACGGGGTCTGCTCGCGCGACAGGGTCTTTTCCAGCACCCAGCGTATCGACTTGTCGTCGTCGACAATCCAGACAGGTTTCATGGGGGTCTCGGGCATCGTGATCAGGATGTGCTGGCTATAGCAAATAGCTTGCCACCGGCCGGATCAGCCGGCCGCCTTGCCATCGCTCAGGCCGAGCGGCATGCGGATGGTGAAACAGGTATATCCCGGGCGGCTCAGGCACTCGATGGTTCCCTGGTGCTGGAGAACGAAGCTCTGCGCCAACGTCAGGCCAAGGCCGTTGCCGCCTTCGCGCCCGGAAACCAGCGGATAGAACATGCGCTCCTTGATGTCCTCGGGAATGCCCGGTCCGTTGTCGATGACCTGCAACTCAAGAGCCAACGGGAAGCGCCGCTTGGCCAGAGTGGCTTGCCGCGCAACCCGCGTGCGGAAGGTAATCTGCCCGGTCGCATCCAGCCCTTCCGGGCGGTTCATGATGGCTTGCGCAGCATTGCGCGCAATGTTCAATACCGCCTGGATCAACTGCTCGCGATCTCCCACGAGTTCCGGCAGGCTGGTGTCGTAGTCGCGACGGATCACCAGCGATTTGGGGAATTCGGCGGTCAGCAGGCTGCGCACCCGCTCCAGGATCTCGTGGATATTGACCGCGCCGGGCTGCATCGGCCGATGCGGCGAGAGCAGCCGTTTCATCAAGTCCTGCAGCCGATCGGCTTCCTTGATGATGACTTGCGTATATTCGCGCAGCCCCGGATTGTTGAGTTCGTGTTCGAGCAACTGCGCGGCGCCGCGGATACCGCCGAGGGGGTTCTTGATCTCGTGCGCCAGATTCCTGATCAGTTCGCGATTGGCCAACTGCTGCTCGAGCAGGCGCTCCTCCCGCGTCGCCCGGATCTGCTGATCGATCGGCCAGAGTTCGACGAGCAGCCGGGCACCGTCCGTGTCGACCGGATTGACCGTGCAGTTCAGGTGCAGCACCACATCGTCGTGGCGCTTGATCTCGATGTTCTGCCCGCTATGGCTCCAACCATGCGCCAGGGCGTTCCCGAGCGCTTCGAGAAGCGTTCCCGGGCACTCGGCCACGCGGTCCAGGCGGTTTCCACATACCGTCTTGCCACTGACGGCCAACAAGTCCTCGGCCGCCGAATTCATGTACCGGATGGCCAATCCCTCGTCGACGAGAATCACCGACGAGGAAAGCAGATCGAGACCGCTGAAGGGAGTATTCGGTGTATCAGGCATGCATGGAGTAAGGGGTCGAAATGCGCTCAGCGCAATTTGGCCAGCTCTTTCTCGATGGCTTCGATGTTGCGTTCATGCAGCGCCACCTTGTTCTTGAAGGGCTCCAGACGGTCCAGAACTCGCTGGTAATTGCGTTCGTCCCCGCTACGGACGGCTTCCTGCTCGGCCAGATCCTTCTTCGCCTGCTCGAGATTCTTCTGTTCCGCCGCCAGTTCGCTTTCCAGGATTCTGCGTCGGTCGTTGTCACGTTCCTTCTGTGCGCCTTCCCCCACCTTGGGGAAATTCGCGGGAGAAGGGGCCTTTGCCGCCGGTGCCTTCGGCGCCGGAACAGCCGTCGAGGGTCCCAGATTCATGGCTGTGCATCTGACTCCCTTGTCGGACAGTTTGACGTTCGAGAAGGTCTTGTGCCCGTTCTCGTCGACGCACTGGTACATGACGTCCGCCTGCACAGCCGTGGCAGCCATCGCGAAAAAAGTGGCCGGAAGGCAAAATCTGAAGAAGAACGTCATCATCCTGTCCATGGGTAATTGCCAGAGTGGTGCCTCGGTTTACGGGCGTCAGTGTATTGGATGACTCATGCAATTACAAACGCGGCAGGGCAAATCGGCGACGTAAAAAAAGGACGGGGCGAGCCCGTCC
The DNA here is from genome assembly GCA_029975435.1 of Propionivibrio sp. Lineage (GTDB taxonomy): Bacteria > Pseudomonadota > Gammaproteobacteria > Burkholderiales > Rhodocyclaceae > Propionivibrio. The sequence continues at coordinate 8,493 of JARKPC010000276.1, forward strand.
TTTTCGGTTGCCAACGTCTTAGCAGCTGTAATACAACTCGAACTCGACCGGGTGGGTCGTCATGCGGACCTTGTTGACTTCATCCATCTTCAGTTCGAGGTAGGCATCGATCCATTCGTTGGAGAAGACACCGCCGCGGGTCAGGAAGTCGCGATCCGCGTCGAGCGCAGCCAAGGCTTCTTCGAGGCTGGCGCAGACGGTCGGGATCTTGGCATCTTCTTCCGGCGGCAGGTCGTACAGATTCTTGTCGGCGGCATCGCCCGGGTGGAGCTTGTTCATGATGCCGTCAAGACCGGCCATCAGCAGCGCCGAGAAGCACAGGTACGGGTTGGCGATCGGATCCGGGAAGCGCGTCTCGATACGGCGTGCCTTGTCGGACGCGACGTGCGGAATGCGGATCGAAGCGGAACGGTTCTTCGCCGAATAGGCCAGCTTGACCGGCGCTTCGTAGTGCGGAACCAGGCGCTTGTAGGAGTTGGTGCCCGGATTGGTGATGGCGTTCAGCGCCTTGGCGTGCTTGATGATACCGCCGATGTAGTACAGCGCCAGTTCGGACAGGCCGGCATAGCCGTTGCCGGCGAACAGGTTCTTGCCGTCCTTCCAGATCGACTGGTGTACGTGCATGCCGGAGCCGTTGTCGCCGACGATGGGCTTGGGCATGAAGGTCGCGGTCTTGCCATACTGGTGCGAAACGTTATGCACCACGTACTTGAGCGTCTGCGTCCAGTCGGCGCGGCGCACCAGGGTGTTGAACAGGGTGCCGATTTCGCACTGGCCGGCGTTGGCCACTTCGTGGTGATGCACTTCGACCGGGATGCCCAGCGACTCGAGGGTCAGGACCATGGCCGAACGGATGTCGTGCAGGCTGTCAACCGGGGGAACCGGGAAGTAGCCGCCCTTGATGCCAGGACGGTGGCCGGAGAAGCCGTTGCCTTCGTTGCGCTCGCCGGAATTCCAGGCCGCTTCGGCGGAGTGGATCTTGAGGCTGCAGCCCGACATGTCGGCGGACCATTCAACGCCGTCGAAAATGAAGAATTCGGGTTCCGGACCAAAATAGGCGGTATCGCCGATGCCGCAAGACTTCAGGTAGGCTTCGGCGCGCTTGGCGATCGAGCGCGGGTCGCGATCATAGCCACGGCCATCGGCCGGATCGACGACATCGCAGGTGATGACGACGGTGGTCTCGTCGTAGAACGGATCGATGTAGGCGGTCGCAGCATCGGGCATGAGCAGCATGTCGGAAGCCTGGATGCCCTTCCAACCGGCGATCGACGAACCGTCGAAAGCGTGGCCGGATTCAAACTTGTCCTCGTTGAAAGCGCTGACCGGGACGGTCACGTGCTGCTCTTTGCCACGGGTATCGGTAAAACGGAAGTCCACAAACTTGGCTTCGTTTTCCTTGATCATCTTCAGTACGTCTTGTGGGCTTGCCATTTGCAAAGTCTCCTCGGCGGTTACCGGACATTCCGGCGACAATAAAAAGGTGCGAGGGAAACTAGCAGAAACCATGCCACCCTCACACGACCAATTTGCTGCGTTATCCCAAGGCATTATCTCCGAACGCGGAGACAAATGCGATCCGTTATGGTGCGCCACGCAGACTAGAACGCACCATTTCAGTGCATCCCTGCGATCAACCGCCCTCACGCACCGCCGGAACCCGATGCGGACGCCCGTCCAACCGGGCGGTGAACCGGAATTATGGGTTTATACTTTAGTCTCGCCGACCGATGATTGCCACACCGATGATTGCCACACCAATGGGAAAACTGACCGAAATTCTGAACAACGCCAGGAAGCGCGCAGACGAGCTTGCATTGCCGTACGCAGGAGCGATCACGCCGGTCGAAGCCTGGGAACTATGGAAGCAGGCGCCGGGCGCCAAACTGGTCGACGTCCGTACGCGCGCCGAGTGGGACTGGGTCGGGCGCATCCCTGGCGCCATCGAGATCGAGTGGCAATCCTACCCTGGCGGGCAGCCCAACCCCGATTTCCTGGCCCAACTCCGGCGACAGGTCGATCCGGAATCGCTCGTCATGTTCATCTGCCGTAGCGGCGCGCGTTCGCACAACGCCGCTTGCCTGGCTACCGAAGCCGGCTATACGGAATGCTACAACGTCCTCGAAGGGTTCGAGGGCAATGTTGACGGCAACGGCCAGCGCGGCAAGATTGGCGGCTGGAGACTGGCAGGACTGCCCTGGCGCAGTTGACACACCCCGCCGAAAAAAACCGGCTCTCCCTTGAGATTCCACCCATGAACACCCCAAGCATCGACTTCGCCCTTTACAGCCAAATGCCCGACGCCGAATGCCACGCGCGCATTCACGCGGCCCGCGCCGCGCTCGGCAAACAGGTGGTCATCCTCTGCCACCATTACCAGCGCGCCGACGTTTATCAGTACGCCGACCTGACCGGCGACTCGCTCAAGCTCTCGCGGCTGGCTTCCCAAGCCGACGCCGAATACATCATTTTCTGCGGCGTGCATTTCATGGCCGAAGTGGCCGACATCATGTCCAAGCCGCACCAGATCTCGATCCTCCCCGATCTGGCGGCAGGCTGCTCGATGGCCGACATGGCCAACCTGGCCAAGGTGGAGCGCTGCTGGCGCGAATTGAACGAGGTGCTGAACGCCGAGGAACAAGTCACGCCGGTCACCTACATCAACTCGGCCGCCGATCTGAAGGCTTTTTGCGGCCGCCACGGCGGCATCGTGTGCACCTCGTCGAACGCCGGGACGATCGCCGAATGGGCGTTCCGGCAGCGCGAAAAGATCCTGTTCTTCCCGGACCAGCACCTCGGACGCTGGACCGGCCACAAGATGGGCATCCCGCTCGACGAAATGATGGTCTGGGATCCCGACCTCGAGAGGGGCGGACTGACGCCGGAACAGATTCGCAAGGCGAAGCTGCTGCTCTGGAAAGGGCATTGCTCGGTGCACCAGATGTTCCAGCCGGCGCATATCCGCAAGTTCCGCGCCGAACATCCCGACGGGCTGGTCATTTCCCATCCCGAATGCTGCTTCGAGGTTTGCCAGTTGTCCGATTACGTCGGCTCGACCGAGCACATCGTCAAGATCGTCAAGGAAGCCCCGCCCAACACGCGCGGGCTGGTCGGCACCGAACTCAATCTGGTCAACCGCCTGGCCGAGGAAGTGAAACCCGACGGCAAGATCGTGCAGTTCATGTCCCCGACGGTTTGCATGTGCTCGACGATGCAGCGCATCGATCCGCAGCACCTGGCATGGACGCTGGACAACCTGGCCGCCGGCCACATCGTCAACCACATCAAGGTGCCCGAGCACGAAGCCGGCCCGGCAAAACTGGCGCTGGAAAGGATGCTCGCGGTTTCGTGAGCCCCATGAAAAAATCCGGCCTGCGCATCGTCACCTACAACATCCACAAGGGCTTCTCGCAATTCAACCGGCACTTGATGGTGCACGAACTGCGCGAGCAATTGCGGCTTCTGGGGGCCGACATTGTCTTTCTCCAGGAAGTGCAGGGCGAACACAATCTCCATGCCGCGCTGGTCGACGGCTGGCCGGAGGAACCGCAGCACGATTTCCTCGCCGCCGATGTCTGGCAATCGACGGCCTACGCCAGCAACGTCGTTTACGACCACGGGCACCACGGCAACGCCATTCTTTCGCGCTTTCCGATCGAGCACAGCTTCAACCAGGACGTCACGCACATGCGTTTCGAGCGGCGCGGACTGTTGCACTGCAAGATCGACCTTCCGACAGGGCAGAAGCCGCTGCACTGCGTCTGCGTGCACCTTTCGCTCTTCGCACGATCAAGACGCCGGCAGCTGGATGCGCTGGCCACCTACCTCGAAAGCATTGCGGACCAGGACTCGCCGCTGGTCATCGCCGGCGACTTCAATGACTGGCGCAACGAAGCCGACACCTTGCTGGCGCAACGCCTCGGCCTGAGCGAGGTATTCGGCGGGCAGGGCGGCGATTCGGGAGCCCCCGGGCGCAGTTTCCCGGCCAAGCGCCCGGTGCTTCGACTGGACCGGATCTATGTCCGGGGCTTCTCGGTGAAGCACGCCAAGGTGCATTCCGGCAAGCCATGGTCGAAGATCTCCGACCACGCGGCGCTCTCGGCGCACTTGTCTTTCGGACCGTAGCTCATTCCGTTTCCAGATCATTCGTGACACGAAGACAAGCCGCAGACAGCGCGGATAGCACGGCAAGGCGATGTCGACACAGTCACGGATGGCCTAAGAATGGAATCAGGCGCGGGGAGGACTCGCGCACACCTGGTTCCGCCCCGCGGATTTCGCGGCGTACATGGCATCGTCCGCCCGCGCGATCAACTGTTCGGGGGTTTCGCCGGACCATTGCGCCACACCGATGCTTACCGAGACCCGCAGAGCATCTCCTCCCCCGAAAACGGGAGTGTTCTGAACTGCAACGCGGATTCGCTCGGCCAGTTCCGTGGCACCATCCACCGAGGTCTGAGGCATCAGCACGGCAAACTCTTCGCCGCCGAAGCGGGCCGCCAGATCGCTGTTGCGCACGCACTGGCCCACCGTCTGCGCAAACGTCCTGAGCACCGCATCACCCGCCGCGTGACCGAACTGGTCATTGACCGACTTGAAGTGATCAATATCCAGGATTGCCAGCGAACATGGCAGACCGAATCGCGCTGATCGGTGCAGTTCGCCGTCCAGCCGTTCGAGGAAATGGCGCCGGTTGGCCAAGCCGGTGAGTGCGTCGAAACGCGCCTGGATCCGCAGCTCCTCGTTCAAGTTGACGAGTTCTGCGTTGACTCGAGCAATCTCCGCGCGCTGCGCCCTCCCCTGCAGAAAGTGCACCACGGCAGCCATGGCGCTGGCGATGAGCAGCCCGCCACCGATGAGCAGAACAGCGAACAGCCAGATGCCCTCGTGGCGAAAACTGGACAATTCGGCGACACCCCGGAACACCCAGATTTTGAGGATATCGGTCTGATGATCGTAAACCGCACTGACCATCGGCAACTCCTGTCCGGGAAAATGCTGAAGCATCAACTCGCCGACCTTCTCCGGCCGGATATCGACCGTCTCGAACTGATCGCTTAAATATCGGCTCAGCCTTTCGGCCGGAGCCAGTCGCATCACCGTGGCTTGGGGAACGGTCTTCATGCGCAAGGTTTCGTCGCCGGAGATGATGATGACCCCGTATTCATCGGTAACGAAGGACGTCCTCTCGGTCATCATCCTCGACAGACGCGTCCCGTCGATTTTCACCACGACCGCGCCGAGAAAGGCTCCGTTCCGCAGTACGGCCGCCGAATAGAAGATTCCCGGCATGTTGCTGGTACGACCCACGGCAAATTGGCGGCCTTCACCCTCCCGGCGAGCCAAGCGGAAATAATCCCGGTCCGCGTAGTTGACGCCCGTTGCCGAGGATTCCGGAGAAAACCCGGCAGACACCACGCAGTCGCCGGCGGCGTTGACCACCCAGATCTGATCGATGTCCAGATCTGCAAGGACGGCCTCGAGCCTGGACACCAGCCCGGACAGCCGGGAATCGCTCTCCAGTGCCTGACGAAATACCGGAGTCGGAAACGCAGAAGGCTGGACATCGGGACCATAGGCCGCCAGCGCGCTCTCGATCTCGGGATGCCTGGCCAGGACCTTGGGTATGCTGCGCAGATAGGCCAGCGAGAATCCCACCTTCGACCCGATGTTCGCAGCGATCGCCGCAACGGTATCCTGCTCCTTCTCGACCAGCCTGGAAGAGCGTTCGCGGGTCAGCGCCTCCACCGCCAGATGGGCCGCCACCGCCCACAGAATCACCAGCAACAGGCTCAGCCAGACAAAGCGGCGCCGGCCCCGCGGAGCAACCAACGTTGTAGAGATTTCTGGCAGGATCGACATGGGCAATGCCCCCGTGGGCTGGCGAGTAAGCAGCTTACCCCGATTCAGGAATTGCCGGCGCCCGCCGGAACATCCCCGGGAAAAGCGGCGCGCACCGCGGGCACCTTCTCAATCGACCACTCGCCGATTGCCCAGTTCCAGAATTCGGTGGTCGATGCCCGGCACAGACATTCCGGAACCTGATAGCCCAGAAAGCGCAGCACCCGCGCCAGCACTTCGGTACCTTGCTCGGGCAACACCGCCGCCGCATGGGTCTGCTTGGACAGTTTTTCGCCCGCCTGATTGACGGCCACCGGGAGATGCGCGTAGCGCGGCTCGGGCAATCCCAGGCATTGCTGCAACCACAGCTGGCGCGGCGTCGAATCGAGCAGATCGACCCCGCGCACGATGGAATTGACCCCCTGGACCGCATCATCGACGACGACCGCCAACTGGTACGCATACTGCCCGTCGGCGCGCAACAGCACGAAGTCTCCCACGTCGCGCTCCAGATTCTGGCGTGACTCCCCCTGGATACGGTCGCGGAGGACGAATTCCCGGTCCGGAACACGCAACCGCCAGGCCCGCGCTGCCGCTCCCTCCTTGAGCCCCGCGCGGCAGGTTCCCGGATAGACCAGTCCGCCATCGATCGAAGGCCGCGACGTCGCGGCGGCAATCTCGCTGCGCGAACAGGAGCAGGGATACACATGCCCCGCGAGTTGCAGGCGCACCAGAGCGGCATGATAGAGATCGATGCGCCGGCTCTGGTAAACCACCTCGCCATCCCACTCGAAACCGAATCCCTCGAGAGTCTTCAGAATCCCGTCGGCGGCACCGGGAACGGTCCTCGGCGCGTCGACATCCTCGATGCGCACCAGCCATTCGCCGCCATTGGCCCGGGCGTCGAGGTAACTTCCGGCGGCAGCCACCAGCGAGCCGAAGTGCAGCGGCCCGGTCGGCGACGGGGCAAAACGGCCACGATAAGCGGATGGCCGAGATGAACTTCCTCCGTCAGCCATGGCGATGGCCGAGTGCGGTCAGACGTTAAACCGCAATTGATGGCTTGAAGCCCTGCAAATACGAGGCGTGTGATTTTTCATATTCATTTCATACCCGCTTTCATACCCGGTTTTGATTTTTCGTATGGGTTGCCGCCGTCCCGCCGGCGCCGACTCTCAGCGCCCTTCGATTATCTCTGATCCTTTGACCGCCCGCCACCACCCGCTTACCCCCTTCACCGCGCCGTCACGGCATGGCGCAAGGGTGTTGCTTCGCTCCGCTGCCGCTTGGCTATCGTGGTCACCAGTTGCTGCAAACCCGAACCCCTGCGCGCTCGCCTTCATCGACCTTGCATAACTCTTTTGTTCTTCCTCGGAGATTGTCGGACAATAGCGGTTGTCATCGGATGACTATTTGTCGGGGGAAGTCTGTGCGCCGATTCCACCCTTGAACTGCAAACAATAAAAAGGGGCAGTAATGGACGTTTTCCAGTTTCGTGAGCGCCTGGTGGGCGACTACGAGTCATTCACCCGCAGCACGCCAAAAGGTTGGGGGCACTCATCTGACCGTAGAGTTGCTAAAACAACTCCCGGTGCTTGTGCCGTCTAGTTTTTCCCCACGAGATTCTGCGTACTTGCTACCGCGCCTGACTGAACTGTTCTACGTCAGCAAAGCAATGGGACCCTTCGCCCGCGACCTCGGCCATGACGGCCCGCCCTTCGCGTGGAACCCGGAGCGCCGCGCCTTGCTGCGCGCCGAACTCGACGCCTACTACGCCAAGCTCTACGGCCTGACCCGCGACGAACTGCGCTACATTCTCGACCCCGCCGACATCTACGGTGACGACTACCCCTCCGAAACCTTTCGTGTCCTCAAAAATAACGAAACCCGCCACTTCGGCGAATACCGCACCCGCCGCCTAGTGCTGGAGGCGTGGGATCGGCTATCAGGAAGCTAACAAACAATGTCCACGATCACAATCCGAACCTTGACTGAATCACCCAAACCCATACTTTTGATTGAAGGTGAAACCAACCTGGTTGCCAACCTCAAGTTCCGGTGCGATGCATATTGGTTGATTGATCAACTCGACCCCGATCACAAATATGATCTTCTCGGCAGCAAGTTTCGTGGTGTTGGCATTGACCGACTTGCGCAGGTCTTAAGCACTGGAATCGATGTCGTTCCAAGCGACGCACCAATTTTCGCGGATCGCCTCGACAAGGCACTGGAGTACGGCGGTGTCCCTAAAGTCGTCCTCGCGCTGGACCCGACGAAACTAGATCGGACATTTCGTGAAGTCTCTGCCAACACGGATCCCGATGCAATTGCCGAACTGAAAAAAACATTTCCTACTGAGATTAAGAGCGATTGTGGAACCATGCTGTGGCTGACCAAACTGTCATTTGAGGATCGTCGTGCTACAAAATCCTATGAACGAGATTACGCATGGTGGATTCCTGGAAATTCAATGGAGGCACTGCGTGCAGTGTTGCTCTTTACGGACTCGATTCAGGCAGTTACCGATCCGCTGTCAGCGTTTATTGTTCAACATGGAGCCACGGCCAGGGAGTCGTAATGGCGGTTGATTGCATGTACCGCGAGCAGGCCGGGCTGGCAAATCGCATCCACCTGAACCTGTTTAACGCGCTGCATCCGGACGGGCAGCGTCTTGTGCGCGGCTGGTTTGAGAAAGCCCATGCCGCGATGACCGCTGACGACGAGTGCTTCGAGGCATTCATCTTCGCCTGGTTTGCCGTCAATGGCTGGGCCGCGTACGTGACCTGCAAAGACAGGGACGCGGACTACATCCGCGCCTTGCAGCGTTCCACCGAGCTGGCTGAAAAGTTCCAGACGCTACTCGCCGGCAACCCACAATTCCAGTCTGCTGCATCGGATTTTCAGCGCTTCTGGCCTATCTTCAAGGCGCAGGACATTCGCCGCGCTGGGCACCGCTCACCAGCCGCCGCCGATCGACCAGATGTTGTGCAGCATTACTTCGATTGCGACCTGCGCGTCTTCGAGCCGCAGTGCTGGAAATCCCACAAGGATGCTGGTGAAGAAGTTTCCCTAGACTGGCCGCACACGCTGGCGGCGATCTACCGGGTGCGCTGCAACCTGTTCCACGGAGAGAAGTCGGCGCATTCCGAAATGGATCGCGAGATTGTGCGCACCGCCCTGGTCGTGCTGGTGATGTTCTTCCGCCTGGGGGAGCTACTATGACCCGAGTGGCAACCCGACGCGAACTCAGAAAGAGCCTCTGCGTAGCCTGCGCTGGAAGCGGGAGCCTCTCCGTTCGATCTGAAAAAACATGCGCTGACTGCAAGGGTCGGGGATGGATCGAGCGGGCATCACAGCAAGAGGAAATATGCCCTCACTGCAAGGGGAACGGCAAGGTTCCCTGCATTGTCAAGTCGCTATGCAAGTCCTGCGAAGGCAAGGGCTACCTGATCAGCATCATCGAAATAACGACGTCCACGCTACCGTGCAGTGCTTGTGACGGCAGCGGGTGCACCGAGGGTGAATATGGCAATTGCCCAACCTGCGATGGTCTTGGGGTGGTTGATGACGATTCACCCGGAACCAAGACTTGTCCCGTCTGTGAAGGCGAGGGTGACGTGAATGATCTGTGCTGTGATCGATGTGGCGGAATTGGTACCCTCGATGTCGCACATTTGGCGGTAAGCGAAGAAGAATCACCATGCCCGACCTGTCACGGTGAGGGCAGCGTTCCTCAGAAGCTGAAGTGCAAGAATTGCCACGGCACTGGCGCAGTGGAGCAAGTGGAGGAGAAAGACGTGACACCGAAGCCTATGGACGAGGTGGTCTGAAATGCGAAAAGTCGACGCCGGCGGGACGGCGGTAATCCATGCCCGGATTTGACCGCTACATCGGCATCGACTATTCCGGTGCCGAAACCCCGAACACCAGCCTCAAGGGCTTGCGTGTCTATCTGGCGACGGGTGATGTCCCTGCAAGCGAGGTATTGCCGCCACCCAGTCCGCGCAAATACTGGACGCGGCGCGGTATCGCCGAATGGCTGGCGGAGCGTCTGGCCGAAAACGTGCCGACACTGGTCGGCATCGACCATGGTTTCTCCTTCCCGCTGCGCTACTTCGAGGTGCATCATCTGCCGCCCGACTGGGATGAGTTCCTCGATGACTTCCAGCACCACTGGCCCACCGACGCCGATCACACCTACGTCGATTTCATTCGGGATGGTCTTCGAGGCGATGGCGCTGCACGCATGGGCAATCCGCGCTGGCGGCGACTGTGCGAGGAACGCTGCCGGGGCAAGTCGGTGTTCCACTTCGACGTGCAGGGCTCGGTGGCGAAATCCACTCACGCCGGCATCCCCTGGCTGCGCACCCTGCGCCAGCAGTTCGGCTCCCGCCTCCACTTCTGGCCCTTCGACGGCTGGGGCATTCCCGCCGGCCATTCAGCCGTGGCGGAGGTCTATCCCGCCCTCTGGAAGCACGCCTACGCCCCCGAGGATCGCACACCCGATCAACACGATGCCTATACCGTCGCCACCTGGCTGCGGCAGGCCGATCATGATGATCGGCTGCACGACGCTTTGCACCCCAACCTCTCGCCACCGGAACGTGGAATCGCGCAGGTGGAGGGCTGGATTCTCGGGGTGGGGTAGGTAACTCATGTTCAAGTGGCTGACTAACCTCGTTGATGATGCGCGAATTGCGTTGGCCTACCCAAGCCATGAGCGTGAATGCAAGAGGCAGTGGGTGGCTGACGCCGAAGGCAACTTTTCGACCACGCATGTCGAACAAGATATTAGTGCCCGCATGGCCGAGCCACTGCGCCATGTTGCAAGCACCTTCAATGCGCAATTCAGCGAGCTTGAGGCACGACGTGCCAATGTCCGTCGAGTGGTATCAGAGGCCGAGGACAAGTTGGCCATCCTTGTGCGAGACTACAAAACTGAGTTGGACGCAGCGTACGCGACGTTGAATGCAACCCGTGCTGAGTTGGATGAATGCCGCAAGAATCTCTCTGACGCCTACAATGAACTCAAGGAAGCGAAGGACAATCTTGACTCATGGTACTCAAGGGCCGAAGGCAACTGGTTCGGAAACGGTGGCAAGAAATTGCCAAAGCGTGCCTTCTTCGGCCAGGACTTGAGTGATCGAGACCGCTACAAGGACGACCGAGATAGCGCTGCCAGTGATGTCGGCAGATACAAGTCAGAGCGAACCCGCATTGGGTACCGCTTGGACGAGGCCCGCGCCAGGGTTAAGCAGATCAAGGACGCACGGCAGGCGATGTTCGACCTCAAGAAGGAGGGATTCGACAAGCGGATCGTCACCAGCGTGATCAAAACAGGGAACAATGATCTGCGCACTATCGGTGCTGAGATCGCCCAAATTGATAAATCACGGGATCAATTCATTCATCAGTCCAAGTTGTCGCTGGGGGTGTACGATTTGGAGAAAGAGGTTGAACGGCTTCGCAGAGAGAAAGACGCACGCATCAAGGCGTTTGACAGCGAACCGGTAATACTGGAGCGCAAGGCCAAACACCGGGCGGAATGGCTGGCGGCTCGCGGGCGATAGGATTACCGATGTGGTTGTCACCACCCCGCCAGCGTCGACTTTCTGATTTTGCGAAACAGATTCAGCTATCTTGGCCCAGGTCATCAAGCGGTTCGAGGCCCAATCCAGCCAGCCGCCGATTCAACAGCCCAAGCCGTTCGGCCATGCCCATCCATGACGCATTGGCGAAAGCATCGTGCTCGGCTTTCAGCCGTTCAAAGGCATTGGGCGGTATCTCCCGGTGGGCTAGCCGTGAATCAACCCACCCACGCCTCGATCGAAGTGCGTGGGTTGATCCTGGTTGATCAGCATTCATCATCAGCAGGGCAGATCACCCCTGCACCGCAAACCGGATCGGAACCGCGCATTCGGCCGCCAGCGCATTCGCCTGCTCGATATTCATCCGCAGTTCGGCAGCGAAGTAACTACTCCCGGGACAGTCGCCTTCGACGATCACGATGTCGAACAGGTCGTTATCCTCGAATTCATCCCGGAAGAAGCACAGTGCCTGACCCCGGCCCGAGTAACCGCCTATGTCCGCCCGTTCGTAGTCGGATTCGCCCGGCAAGTCGTTGATCCACTCATTAGCTTGAGCGATCAGCCGCGATAGGGTTCCGGCGCCTGAGCCAAGGTTTCCAGAGGAACAGTGAGCGATACGCCCAGTGCGCCAAGGGATTGCAGAAATTCACGTCGGTTCATTGATTTCTCCTGTTTAGCGATGTGCCGGGAGGGCGGGGTCGCAAGTCGGACTAAATCTCCCCGATCCGTTTCCCTTTGGGCGGTGGATCAGACCGTCTGCGTAGGTTCCTGGCGCGGAGCGGATCAGAGAGGAACAAAAAACCCCGTAATAACTGAGATATACGGGATTTTGTCTGTCCGGTGAAATCCACCGGAATCCGATGTTTTGTTTAGACGTTGAACAGGAAGTTGAGAACGTCGCCGTCCTTGACCACGTATTCCTTGCCTTCGGCGCGCATCTTGCCCGCTTCCTTGGCGCCATGCTCGCCGCCGTAGGCAATGAAATCCTCGAAGGCGATCGTCTGTGCGCGGATGAAGCCGCGCTCGAAATCGGTGTGGATCACCCCGGCTGCCTGCGGTGCGGTATCGCCCTTGTGGATCGTCCAGGCACGAACTTCCTTGACGCCCGCCGTAAAGTAGGTCTGCAGCCCGAGCAGGTGATAACCGGCATGCACCAGGCGATCGAGTCCCGGCTCCTCGAGGCCGAGATCGGCCAGGAAAAGCTGCTTTTCTTCGTCGTCCAGATCGGCAATCTCGGCTTCGATGGCGGCGCAGACCGCCACCACTTCGGCCTTTTCGGCCTTGGCGTGCTCGCGCACGGCATCAAGATGCGGATTGTTCTCGAAGCCCCCTTCCGCAACGTTGGCCGCGTAAAGGACGGGCTTGGCGGTGATGAGGCAGAAGGGCTTGAGGTTGGCCCATTCTTCTTTCGACAGATCGAGCGCACGCACCGGCTTGCCTTTGTCGAGCTGGGCAAAGCACTTCTCGAGCACGGCCACCAGCAGCTTGGCCTCCTTGTCGCCGGCACTGGCCGGACGGCGGTAGCGCAGCAGCGCCTTTTCGACCGTGGCCATATCGGCCAGCGCGAGTTCCGTATCGATGATCTCGATGTCGCGGATCGGATCGACGCTGCCCGACACGTGAATCACGTTATCGTCGGCGAAGCAGCGCACGACGTGCAGGATGGCATCCGTCTCGCGAATGTTGGCGAGGAACTGGTTGCCCAGGCCTTCGCCCTTGGACGCGCCGGCGACCAATCCGGCGATGTCCACGAATTCCGTTACCGCTGGCACCACGCGCTGCGGCTTGACGATGGCCGCCAGCGCGGCCAGACGCTTGTCGGGCACCTCGACGACCCCCACCGACGGATCGATGGTACAGAAGGGATAGTTTTCCGCCGCCACGCCGGCCTTGGTCAGCGCGTTGAAGAGGGTGGACTTGCCGACGTTGGGCAGGCCGACGATTCCGCATTTGAGGCTCATGGTGTGATTCCTGTTCGGTTCTTTGTTAAACGGCTTTGGTATGCAGCACGCGCTGCGCAGCTTCGTAATCGCCGGCGGCCAGTTTCGGCCAGACCTGCAGGCAGCGGTCGAGGGCCTTGTCGATCAGTTCCTGCTCTTCCTTGCGTGGCGCCTTCAACACGTAATTGACGACTTCGTTGCGATCGCCCGGATGGCCGATACCGACCCGCAAGCGCCAGAAGTCGGGCACTGAAAGGTGCGCCTGGATGTCCTTGAGCCCGTTGTGCCCCCCGTTGCCGCCGCCTTTCTTCAGGCGGATGCTGCCCGGCTGCAGATCGAGCTCATCATGCACGACGAGGATTTCGTCGGGCATGATCTTGTAGAAACAGGCCAGCGCGACGACCGACTGGCCGGAGCGGTTCATGAACGTCGTCGGCTTGAGCAGCCAGAGGTCGCCCGCCCGGGCTACGTGACCATGGAATTTGCCCTGCGGCGTCAATGTCACTTTCAGATCGCGGGCCAGCGCATCGACAAACCAGAAACCGAGGTTATGCCGGTTGTCTTCGTATCCGGCGCCGGGGTTACCGAGACCGACGATCAGGCGCGGAACGGCCATGCGCAATCACTCAGAAAAAAGGACGTAAGAAAATGGGGGCAAGAAACAGGAAAGCCGTCGCAGGCAAAAACCGACGACGGCTTGTCACGCAAGGACAGGTCCTTGTCAGGCGGCAGGAGCGGCTTCGCCCTCGGCACTTTCTTCTGCAACCGCCCTCTTCGCGGTGATAGCCACGACCACGGGGTCGTCGCTGCCGTGCATGACGGGCTTCACGCCCTTCGGATAGACGAGTTGCGAGACGTGCAGCGTCTGGCCAGCCTGCAGTTCCTTCAGATCGACTTCGATGAAAGCCGGCAGATCCTGCGGCAGACAGCTGACATCGACTTCGGTCATGGCATGCGATACGGTGCCGCCACCGATCTTGACCCCCGGGGCCAGATCGGCATTGACGAAGTGCAGCGGCACTTTCTGGTGCACGGCGTGGGTGGCATCGACACGCTGGAAATCGACGTGCAGAACCAGCGGCTTGTAGGCGTGCATCTGCGAGTCACGCAGCAGCACGGTCTGTACCTTTCCGTCGAGCTTGATCGAGATCACGGACGAATGGAACGCTTCCTTGCGCAGGGCGAGGAGCAGATCGTTGTGAGGAAGTTCGATCATTTCCGGGGCGGCCGATCCGCCGTAGATGATGCCCGGCACCTTGTTGGCGCGACGCAGGCGGCGGCTCGCTCCGGACCCCTGCAATGTGCGCGCTTGCGCGTTCAGTTCAAATTTCATGATGACTCCTGGTTGAGATTAAACCCGCCCGCGACCAGACGGGAGATGGAAAAAACTATTCGATGAACAGCGATGAAACGGAATCCTCGTTGCTGATCCGGCGGATGGTCTCGGCCAGCACATCGGCCACCGACAACTGCCGGATTCTCGGGCACTTCTGCGCTTCCTCGTTGAGCGGGATGGTGTCGGTGACCACCAGTTCGTCAAGCGCCGAATCGTTGATGCGGCTGACCGCCGCGCCGGAAAGCACCGGGTGTACGCAGTAGGCCAGCACCTTCTTGGCGCCGTGATCCTTCAGCGCGCCGGCGGCCTTGCACAGGGTGCCGGCGGTGTCGACCATGTCGTCCATGAGCACGCAGGTGCGCCCCCTGACATCGCCGATGATGTTCATGACTTCCGAGACATTCGCCTTGGGGCGGCGCTTGTCGATGATGGCCAGGTCGCATTCGAGGCGCTTGGCCAGCGCGCGGGCGCGGACCACGCCGCCGACGTCCGGCGAAACGACCATCAGCCCGTCGAAATCTTTTTTCCAGACGTCCGCCAGCATGATCGGCAGCGAATAGATGTTGTCGACTGGAATGTTGAAGAAGCCCTGAATCTGTTCGGCGTGCAGATCCATGGTCAGCACACGCTGCACGCCGGCAGCGGCCAGCAGGTCGGCCACCAGCTTGGCGGCGATAGGCACCCGCGCGGAGCGCACGCGGCGGTCCTGGCGCGAATAGCCGAAATAGGGAATAGCTGCGGTGATACGACCGGCCGACGCGCGCTTCAGGGCGTCGACCATGATCAGCAGTTCCATCAGGTTCTCGTTGGTCGGCGCACAGGTGGATTGCAGGATGAACACATCCTGGCCGCGCACATGTTCCTGGATCTCGACGGAAATCTCGCCATCGGAGAAGCGCCCGACCTTGGCCCGGCCCAGCGATATATTGAGGCGTCTGACAACGTCGGCGGCCAGTTTGGGGTTGGCGTTGCCGGTGAAGACCATCAGGCTGTCGTAGGCCATAGCGTGAATCCCGAGGCGCTGCTTGAAAGCAATACGGGCAGGTAAGACACGCTACCCGCCCGAATTTGAGGAAATCGGATGGCTGGGGAAGAAGGATTCGAACCTTCGAATGCCGGAATCAAAATCCGGTGCCTTGACCAACTTGGCGACTCCCCAGCAGCGCCCGCTTGATGCATCAAAACGAGCGAGGCGCGGATTATACAGGGCTTTTCCGAAAAAAAACAGATCTTGCGATCAACACGGTCTCCGCGGCCTGGAAACGCCGGCAAACCGCGCCAACACAATCTGCCCGCCGGCTGTCACGTGGCCTGCTTCAGATTGGCCTCCCGCATGGCACGCTTGTTGAGTTTGCCGACACTGGTCTTGATGAGTTCCTTGACGAAGCGCACCTGCAGCAGGATGCCGTGACGGGACACGTTGGTCGTCTCGATCAGATGCACGGCAAAACTGCGGATATCGTGCTCGCTGACCGTGCCCTCGTAACCGGACTTCAGCACCACCAGCGCAACGGGCCGCTCACCCCATTTTTCATCGGGAACGCCGATCACCGCCGATTCCTGCACGGCCTCGTGGCTGCTCAGGATGTCTTCGAGTTGCAGCGACGAGATCCACTCGCCGGCCGTCTTGATCACATCCTTGATGCGGTCGGTGATCTTGAGGAATCCGCGAGCGTCGATATGGCCGATATCCTGCGTGTGCAGGTAGCCGCCGGCCCACAGCTCTTCCGACGCCTGCGGGGCATCGAGGTACGCCTGGGTCAGCCACGGCGTGCGCAGCACGACCTCGCCCGTCGACGCGCCGTCGTGCGTCACATCCTCCATCTCGGACGTGACGATGCGCAGGTCGACCAGCGGCAGCGGCAGGCCGGTCTTGCAGCGCAGGCGCGCCTGCTCCTCGATCGGCGCCTGCGCATCGGCCTCGTTGAGATGGGCGATGGTCACCACCGGACAGGTCTCGGACATTCCGTAGCCCGTCACCACTTCCACACCGCGCTTGAGCGCGTTGAGCGCCAGGGTCTCCGACATCGCCGAACCGCCGATCAGGACCTTCCAGCCTCTCAGATCGAACGACTCGGAACCGGGATGGCTGAGCAGCATCTGCATGATCGACGGTACGCAGTGCGAATAGGTCACCCCTTCGCTGACGATGAGTTTCAACAAGCTTGCCGGCAGGTAGCGCCCCGGATAGACCTGCTTCAAGCCGAGCAGGGTGGCAACATAGGGGAAACCCCAGGCGTGCACGTGGAACATCGGGGTGATCGGCATATAGACGTCGCCGGTGCGCATCGACGCGCCTGCCGCCGCCGTACCGATGGACGTGGCGACGCCGAGCGTGTGCAGGACCAGTTGCCGATGGCTGAAGCGGACCCCCTTCGGCAGCCCGGTGGTGCCCGTCGTGTAGAACACTGTGGCTTGCGCGTTCTCGTCGAAATCCTCGAAGACGAACGCCGGATCGACGCCGGCCAACAGGGCCTCGTATTCGGTCGCGAAGCTCACCGGCCCGTCCACCGCACCGTGCTCGTCGTCGATCAGCACAAAGCGGCGAACCGTCCCCAGCCGCGCGGCGATCGGGGCCAACAGCGGAAAGAACTCGCGATTCACCAGCAACACGTCGGCCCCGGCGTGATTCAGCGTATACAGGATCTGCTCGGCATTCAGACGGACATTCACCGTCTGCAGGATCGCGCCCATCATCGGCACGGCGAAGAATGCCTCCAGGTAGCGGTGGCTGTCCCAGTCCATCACCGCGACCGTCTGCCCCGCTTCGACCCCGAGACTCGCCAGCCCGCTCGCAAGGCGCCCGATGCGCTCCCGCAGCGTGCGGTAGGTGTAACGGACCTTCCCCTGGTAGGTGATCTCCTGCTCCGGCGCGACGGCCAGCGGCGTATGCAGGAGTTGCTTGATCAGCAGCGGATAACTGTACGCCGACGGCGTTCCCTGAATGATTTTTACGGGCATGATTTTCCAGTCAAGTCATTGTTTTTTCGGGCATCCATTCCGCCCCTTCAGAGCGAACGGCCCCCTCCCCCGGCGGCAACGGCCCTGCTTTTTTCGACCGGGCAAGGCTGTCGCGCATCGTGACAGTTTATTCGAGAGAAGGGCTATTGCGGTATTCCGTTATTGCCCAATCCCGCCGCGGCCAACCGGCTTTCCAGCCCAATCACGCCTTGTAGGTGGATAGCAGGATGCTGGTCTCGGTGGTGGCGATGCCATCGATCAGGCGGATGGCACTCAGTACCTCGTCGAACGATTCCAGCGTATCCGCCCGCAACTCGGCGATGATGTCCCAGCGGCCATTGGTGCTGTGCAAAGCGAAAACGTTGGGATGCCCACGCAGGGTGTTAAGTATCTCCGGTCCGCGGTTGCCTTCGACGACGATGGACATCAGCGCGCGGATGCGCGGCGCTTCGGCAGCCGGTTTCAAGCGCACCGTGTAGCCGAGGATGACCCCGTCCTTCTCCAGCCTGGCCAGGCGGTTCTGCACGGTTGCGCGCGAGACGCGCAACTTGGCGGACAGCGCGACGACCGACAGGCGGGCGTTGTCGCGGAGCAGGCCTATCAGCTTGCGATCGGTATCGTCCATGGTGCGCTCCTGTCATTTTGCTAATTGCACTGTCTCATTATGCTCTACTGCTTTGCATTTTTGATCACTTTGCGTCCTTTTGTTTGGCTGCAAACGCTGGAACAATGGTCGTCAGGCAAGGCTCATCCAGGAGAACCGTCATGACACGATTTGTCGATGTTCCCGCCATGTCGGCGCTGATCCAGACCCTCGGCGTCACCGACTTCATCGGCGAATTGGCCGACGCCATCGAAAGCGACTTCGTGCGCTGGCCGCAGTTCGAGAAGTCGGCGCGCCTCGCCAGCCACTCGGACATCGGAGTGATCGAGCTGATGCCTGTCTCCGACACCGACCGATACGCCTTCAAGTACGTCAACGGGCACCCCGCCAACACCGGCAAGAACCTGTTCACGGTGGTGGCCTTCGGCGTGCTGGCCGATGTGAGCACCGGCTACCCCGTAGTGCTCTCGGAACTCACACTGGCTACCGCCCTGCGCACCTGCGCGACCTCGCTGATGGCGGCACGGGCGCTGGCCCGGCACGATGCGAAGCGCATGGCACTGATCGGCAACGGTGCGCAGAGCGAGTTCCAGGCACTGGCCTTCCACCGCTGGCTGGGCATCGACGAAATCGCCATATTCGATGTCGACTCTAGGGCCTCGGACAAGCTCGAACGCAACCTCGCCGACTACACCGATCTCAGGATCATTCGCTGCAATTCCACCGCGGAGGCGGTGCGCGGCGCCGACATCGTCACCACCGTCACGGCCGACAAGACCCGCGCCGCGATCATCACCCCGGACATGCTCGAACCCGGCGTGCACATCAACGGCGTCGGCGGCGACTGCCCCGGCAAGACCGAACTGCACCCCGGGGTGCTGCGCGCCGCGCGGGTGTTTGTTGAATACGAGCCGCAAACGCGCGTCGAGGGCGACATCCAGCAGATGCCGGCCGACTTCCCCGTTGTCGAGTTGTGGCGCGTCCTCGCCGGACACGCCGAGGGCCGCCAGGATGACGCGCAGATCACCGTCTTCGACTCGGTCGGCTTCGCCCTCGAAGACTTCTCCGCCCTGCGCCTGATCCACGCACACGCGCTCCGGCTGGATATTGGCCGCGATGTGGAACTGGTGCCGGAAACCGACGACCCCAAGGATCTCTTCCGCCACGCCACCGCGCAATCGCCGCAGCAGCGCATCCGCCGCGTGGCGTAAGCACCGGCACCGCATTGCCGGCGGGCGGAAGAAGTGAGTGGCGCGCGTACCTCCTCCATCTGGTTCAGGCAGCCGGCGTGTTTGGGTTAAAGAGACCCCAGGAGCGAGTCCCGGTCAAATACCCGGCGAATCGCAAGGTCGGCTTTCAGAGCGGATGTTGAATGCGTACAATCCGCCAGGAGTGGTCATCGAAGAAGCCGCTGGAAGCGCCACTGCAGCTCCGGAAATAGTCGTCTGACTCCCCCGTGCACCCCGCCAACCTTTTCACCAAAGCCAATCCGCCTCCCGAAGGCGAGCGCTTCGACGAACTCCTCCGCCACAGGAATCTCGTCGTCGAGCGGATCGTCAGTTCGGCCGTCATCACGCCGCAGGAGTACGTGCAGCCGCAGGACGAGTGGGTTCTGCTGGTGCAGGGCGAGGCGGTGCTTCGGGTCGATGGCGCGTCGGTTGCGCTGAAGCCCGGGGATTACCTGTTCCTGCCCGCCGGCACGCCGCACGCGGTCGAGAAGACTTCCGAGGGTGCGATGTGGTTGGCGGTGCATCTGCACCCGGAGCAGTTGCCGCAATCGCAAGAGAACCACTGATCCATTGCAGCTTCGTTCGTCATTCCGGCGAACGCCCGAATCCAGAATTTCAAGCAACTGGACCCAGGCTTTCGCCGGGTGACGGAGATTTCAGGGCTTTCCTAATTCTCCGACGGTCCCATTCGCCGCCCCGCCTTCACCGACGCGCGCCGCGCCTTGCTTTCCAGTCGTTTCGCAACGCTCGTCTTGGTTGGCCTGGTCGGCCGGCGGATGCGTGGCGGCATGGCCACCCGGTCGATCAGGCTTTGCAGCCGACGCAGCGCTTCCGCGCGGTTCTTTTCAAGGCTGCGGAACTCCTGGGCCTTGATGATTACAATGCCTTCCTTGCTGATGCGATGATCGCCCGAGTCGAGGAGCCGCCCGCGAATATCCTCCGGCAACGACGAGGCGGCGATGTCGAAGCGCAGATGCGCGGCGCTGGCGACCTTGTTGACGTTCTGACCGCCGGCACCCTGGGCACGGATGGCGGTAATCTCGATTTCTTCCTCCGGGATGACGAAGCGGGGGCGCATGGAGTTTTGTCCGACAGTTCGATTAGGGTTGAGCAGATCAACCGGGAGAGTCCGTTCATGAAAATCTGGGTCGATGCCGACGCGTGTCCGGCGGTCATCAAGGAAATACTTTACCGCGCGGCCAATCGCGCCCAGGTGCCGCTGACGCTCATCGCCAACCAGATGCTGCGCGTGCCGCCGTCGCCAGGGATCCAGGCGCTGCAGGTGCCGTCCGGATTCGACGTCGCCGACCGGCGCATCGTACAGGAATCGGAGGCCGGCGATCTGGTAATTACCGCCGACGTGCCGCTCGCCGCGCAGGTGATCGCCAAGGGGGCCCTCGTCATCGACCCGCGCGGGGAACTGCTGAATGCCCAGAACATCCAGGAGCGCCTGACCATGCGCAATTTCATGGAAGGGCTGCGCAGCAGCGGCGTGGAGACGGGTGGTCCGGCTGCGCTGTCTTCGGCGGATCGGCAGGCATTCGCCAACCAGCTCGACCGACTGCTGGCCAAGCGGCAGCACGGACGCTAGGTCGCCGTTTCCGGTTCAGTCACCCAACCCGCGCAGCGGGTGCGCATCCAGCCCCGGCGCGACCCAGCCGCGCATGTCGGCGGGCAGGCGGGCGAGTACGCCCCGCGCTTCGCGCTCCTCGGCGAATTCGGCGAAGAGGCAGGCGCCCGACCCGGTCATGCGTGCCTCGCCGAACCGCGCCAGCCAGTCCAGACAACGCGCGATCTCCGGAAACAGGCGCAAGGCCACGGGTTGCAGGTCATTGCCACCGACGCCGGGGCGCCAATCCGCAGCATGCATCGGCGGCGTGTCGCGCTTTAGCTTCGCATCCTTGAAGATGTCCACCGTCGGCACCTGCACCGGCGGTTCGACGACCACGTACCAGACCGGCGGCAACGCCACCGGTTGCAGAGCCTCGCCGACACCTTCGGCAAAGGCGTTCTCGCCGCAGACGAAGACCGGCACGTCGGCGCCGAGCGTGAGGCCGATTTCCTGCAGGCGGGCGCGCGGCACGCCGGTCTGCCAGAGGTGGTTGAGCGCGAGCAGCACCGTCGCCGCATCCGAACTGCCGCCGCCGAGGCCGCCGCCCATCGGCAGGCGCTTGTCGATGGCAATCTGCACGCCTTTGCGGCAACCGGTCTCCGCCTGCAGCAGGCGGGCGGCGCGCACGGTCAGGTCGCTTTCCGGCGGCACGCCCGGCAGCGGCCGGGCCAGCGTCACCTCCCCATCGTCGCGCGGCGAGAAGCGCAGCGTGTCGCCGTGCCCGACGAAGCGGAACAGCGTCTGCAACAGGTGGTAACCATCGGCGCGGCGGCCGACGACGTGCAGGAAGAGGTTCAGTTTGGCCGGCGCAGGATAGGCGCTATCCCACGTCCATTGGTTTCGGTCGGTCACTATTGGCTTTCCGGTGTTTGCAGGGTTGACCACGCGTCGATGCGCAAGCGCAGTTCGAACGCCCCGGCCCGCTCGGCGAACAGGCGGCCGGGAGGCGCCTGCGGGTCGTCGCCGTCGTAGCCGTATTCGATGCGCCAGTCCTCATGGCGCAGCCGCAGCGCACGTCCGTGCGCATCGCGCTCGACGACTTCGGCATCGGCGTTGCGGCCACGCACCCATTCGGCAAGCAGGGAGAGCGGCAGACGATAACCCAGGACCTGCTCGGTCAGTGTCGCGGCATCGGTGGCGGAATATACCTTGCCGTCATTGGTGGTCAGCGTTGCCCTGTCGGCATTGACCACGATCTCGGCGACTCCCTGCCCGAAGGGCGAGGCCAGCAGCAACTCGTCGCCATTGCCGGAGTGCTTCCAGCTCAACCGCCCCGAATGGTTGCGCTCGTCCTGGCGCAATGAAAAACGCCCCTCGAGGAAAAAGGCCTCAAGCCTGTCGCCCGACAAACGCTCCGCATCCGGGCGCGGAAGCGTCGCCGCGCAGCCCGCCAGCAGCAGCGAGAAAACAAGGATCACCATGCGGGACACGCCCCGCCAACCCGTCTGTCTCATGCGCATGCGGATCAGGGAACCAGTTTCCGGATCGTTTCGGCCAGAACTTCATTCGTCGGATGGTTTTTCTGGGCGTCCAGCAACAGGCGCCGGGCATCATCCTGCCGTCCCATGGCCCAAAGCACCTCACCGAGATGCGCCGCGATCTCGGGATCCTCGCGTTTGGCGTAGGACCGCTCGAGGTAGGCAAGAGCACCAGGTAGATCGCCCTGCCGGAAGAGCACCCAACCCATGCTGTCGAGAATGAAGCCATCGTCTGGAGCAAGTGCCAGGGCTTTCTCGATGAGCTGCCGCGCTTCGGTCAGCCGCTCGTTGCGATCGGCATACGCATAGCCCAGTGCGTTGTAAGCCTGCGGGTTGTCCGGGCGCAACTCGATCAGCCGGCGCAGGCGGACTTCCATCAGTTCGACCTTGTTCAACCGCTCCGCCATCAGTGCGGTTTCATACATCAGGTCGGGCTGTTCCGGCTGTTCGGCCAACCGGCTCTCCAGGAGAGAGAAGGCTTCTTCGGGACGTTTGGCTTCACGCAGCAGCGCCGCTTCGGCAACGTAAAGCTGGACGCGCTGCTCGGCATCCTCAACCCTTGCATTGCGCAGCACATCCCGCCCACGGTCGAGTTGTCCTTGCTGGGCCAGGATGCGCGCACGGCGGATCTGTGCGGGCAAATAGTGTTCACCGGAAACGACCTGCGCGTAGTAGGCCAGCGCTTCGTCAGTCCGACGGCCCTCTTCGGCAATCTGGCCAAGATAGTAATAGGCCGGACTCTTTTCCGTTCCTTTGAGCGAGACGAAATGCTTGAGCTGGGTCTCGGCCAGGGTCTTGTCGTCCTGCTGCAGCGCCAGGATGGCTACCGCATAGACAACTTCCGGGCTGTCCGGATACGCCTGCAGAAGCTGATCGAAGTGCCGCTTGGCATCGGCGTAGCGGCGCTCGCCGACCAGCGCACGCGCCAGCAGCAATTCGGCTTCACGCGCATTCGGATTGCGCTGCAGGAAGCCTTCGAGGAAAACGATGGCCTCCGCCGGCGATTCGCGCAGCAGGAGCTGTGCCTGAAGGAATGCCGCCATCTCCCAATCGGGGCGCAATTCGAGCACCCGCTGGATTTCGTGCTTCGCCCGTTCGCCCTGTCCCGCCGAACTCGCCGCCACGGCAACGGCATAATGGGCCTCCGCAATTCCGAAGAACGGCTGGCAAACCTTGTCAATCAGCCGGAAAACCGCCAGCCGGTCGGTACTGCGGGCGAACATGCGGTTCAGCCCCAGCAGGTTCTCCGCCAGGGCTCCCCGGTCGCTTTCCAGCATGGCGATCAGGTGCGGTGGCAGCTCTTCAAGCTGATTGCTCAGGATCAGCATGCTGACCAGCATTCTCTGCGCACGTTTCGACGCCGGATCCACGTCGAGCCAGAGCCGCGCGGTTTCACGGGCAAGATCGAAGCGGCGGGCGTAGCCGGCCACCTCGATGGTGCGCTCCATCACCTGCGGGTCGCGCGTGCGCAGCGAGAGATTGGCGTACGCCTGGCTGGCCAGTTCGAGATCGCCGCGCTGCAAGGCAATTTCCGCGAGCAGCACCTGGAATACCGTCTGTCCGGCGGAAAGCTCGCCTTGCGTTTCCGCGGTCGGGGCAACATTCGGTGGCGAAGAAGGAGGGTTGGCCTGGCGTGCTGCGGGCGCTTTCCTGGCGGACAGGTTCACGTCCTCGGCCTGTGCCGGAAGCGTCAGGGCGACGGCAAGAGCGGCCGCAGTAATGCAAAAAGTACGTCGAATGGATTTCATGGAATGGAATGATACTCGGCCAACTCGGAACCAATTAGAGTTAATTAAGCCATAATGGTTTTGCCATGTTATGAACTTTTGTTAGCCGCAGCAAATGCCGGAACTCCCCGAAGTCGAAGTCAGCCGTCTCGGACTGCTGCCCCATCTGCCAGGAAAACGGATCGTCAGGGCCGTAGTCCGCACCCCCAGGCTGCGCCATGACATTCCTGCCGATATGCCGGCCAGGCTGGCCGGCCTGCATGTGGACGCCATTCACCGGCGCGGGAAATACCTTCTTTTCGACTGCGAAAGCGCCGGGAACGGCGGCTGGCTGATCGTCCATCTGGGCATGTCGGGCAGCCTGCGCCTGGTGGCGAACGGAACGCCGGCACAAAAGCACGACCATGTCGATCTGGTTTTTGCCGACACCACGCTGCGCCTGCGCGACCCGCGCCGCTTCGGCACCGTGCTGTGGCACGAAGGCGGCAGCATCGAATCGCACCCGCTGATCGCCGTGCTCGGCATCGAGCCCCTGTCGCCGCAATTTGACGGCGACTGGCTCTACCAGGCCACGCGCAAGCGCAGCACCCCGATCAAGCCTCTGCTGATGGACAGCCATCTGGTGGTCGGCATCGGCAACATCTATGCTTCGGAAGCCCTGTTCCGCGCCGGCATCTCGCCGATGCGCGCCGCCGGCCGGATCGGCCGCCTGCGCTGCCTGAATCTGGCGGGCGAAATCCGCGCGACGCTGCAGGAATCGATAGCCGCAGGCGGCAGCAGCGTACGCGACTATGTGCATAGCGACGGCGGAGCTGGCAGCTTCCAGGTAACGTGCTTTGTTTACGGGCGCGAAGCCGAACCGTGCCGCGTCTGCCAAACCCCCATCAGCGCATCGCGCCAGGCGGGCCGCACCACCTTCCACTGTCCGCACTGCCAGCGCTGACCCCGAGTTTTGGCCCCCGATCTCACTCCGGGCAGACGACGCGGGCAGGGAAACTGGCAAACTGCTGTTCGATCCATTGCCGAAAACGGACGACGGGCACGGTGTTCAGTTTTTCCATCCGGCACAGGAAGAAATACGACATCGGGGACTCGGCGTAGGCGCTGAAGGGACGCACCAGGCGCCCGGACACGAGATCGTCGTGCGCCAGCGAGTGACGGACCAGCCCCAGCCCCTGCCCCTTGACGGCGGCCTGCAGGATCAGCGCCGAATTATCGAACATGATTCCGTGCTCGGGTTCCCTGGCCTTGATTCCGGCCGCGGCGAACCACAGCGACCACGGTTCGTAGGATGAATGCATCAGCGGCACATCGTCGCTCCAGACTCCGTCGTGCAGTCGATGTTGGCTGGCGAAATCGGGGGAACAGACGGGGAACAGCCAGTCGCGCAACAGAAGTTCGCTGAACAGCCCGGGATAGGGGCCAGTGCCGAAACCGATCGATACGTCGGCATCGCCGCTCGCCAGATCGGTCGGCTTGTTGGTCGATTGCACGTCGACGTCGATATCAGGGCAGGAGGCGATGAAGTCGCCCAGCCGCGGCAACAGCCAGCATGCGGCAAACGACGAAATGGTGCTGATGCGCAGGCGCTTGTGCGAATTGCCGCTGATCTCCTGCGCAGCGTTCTCGATCTCGGCGAACGCCGCTTCGACACGCTCGGCAAAGCGCCTGCCCTCGCCAGTCAGGCTGAGACCGCGACCTGCCTTGTTGAACAGCGTGACCCCGAGTTCTTCCTGCAGGATGCGAATCTGATGGCTGATGGCGCTGTGCGTGAGATTGATCGCCTCGGAAGCGCGCGACACGCCTCCATGATGAGCGACCGCGACGAACACACGCAGGGCATTGAGCGACGGCAGGCGTGTCGACATGTCGAAATTTCTAACAGGTTGGCCAAAAAAAACGCAATTGAATTCGCTTTGTTCGTTGCCTAGAATCGGCTGCATCGACTGCCTGATCGGCATCTGCGCGAGCTCGTGAATCCGCTCATGTTACACGAATCGATGAAGCGGATCGCCGAACAAGAGGATGCTCCCCCGCCACGGATCGCCACCTGAGAATGCGGCTTTATGAAGAACGACACATCGCTTGAGCCAGTTCCGACGAGTCTTGAAGACCTGTCGTTGCCGCTGGAAGTGCGGGTGCATGGCCGAGGCGGCCAGGGCGGGGTGACCTGCGCAAAGTTGATTGCCTCGCTTTATACCCGGATGGGGTTCCACGTTCAGACCTTCGGCGATTATGGCAGCGAACGCTCGGGAGCACCGATCCAGGCATTCACGCGCGTCGATCGCCAGACCATTGCCAATCGCAACAAGGTGTACCAGCCGGACCACCTGATCGTGCTGGACGAGGCGCTGATGGGTCCGCAGGTGTTGTCCGGCACAACGCCCGGCGCATTGTTGCTGCTCAACACCCGTTCGACCCTCGAGGCCTACGCGGGGCAATACGCCAACTATCGGCTCGGTGTGGTGGATGCCACGGCGATCGCCCGTGAACACGGCATCGGCAGCAGTTCGGTCGTCATCATCAACACCACCATCCTCGGCGCCTACGCGCGCTTGCTCGGCGTATCGCTGGGCGCATTGGAAGAGGCATTTGCGTCGCTCGGCTTGGGCGGCGACCTGGCGGCCGCCGAGCACGCTTACGCGCAAGTGCAGATAAGGACCTGCGATCCGGCCGATGCCCACGCGGCCGCGCCGGCGACGGCGTGGCAACCCGATTCCGCGCCGGTCACCCCCTTGACCGAGCACCGCGCTGATTCCCCGGCGACGCTCAAGACCGGTTCATGGAGTACCCAGGCGCCCCGCTATCGCGAGCACGCTGCCCCGTGCAATTTGGCCTGCCCGGCAGGAAACGACGTGCGCGGGTTCGTCCAGGCGTTGCAGGACGACGGGGCGGACGCGGCGGCAAACGTGCTGCTGCGCACGCAGCCGCTGCCTTCGGTGTGCGGGCGCGTCTGTCCGGCGCCGTGCATGCAGGCATGCAACCGCGACGCCTTCGACGGCGCGGTGAACATCCGGAGCCTGGAACGCTGGATCGCGGATCATTCGACGCAGGCGTTAGGGAAACAAACGACGGCCCGACCCCGGCGCTTCGCCGTCGTCGGCGGCGGCCCGGCGGGTTTGAGCGCGGCGTATCAGCTGGCCCTGCACGGCCACGCGGTGACGATTCTCGAAGCCGGTCCGGCATTGGGCGGCGTACTGCGCAACGGCATTCCTGCCTATCGCTTGCCGCCGGAAGCGTTGCAGCGCGATCTGCAGCGCATTCTGGATCTCGGGGTGGAGACATGCCTCAACGTTCGCATCGGGCATGCCGACCTGCGGCGCATGCGCGCCGAATACGATGCGCTGATCGTGTGCACGGGACTCGGCCCCGCCCTCCGTCTTGAAGGCGAAGGAATCGACATGGCCGGCGTGGAGCAGGGGCTGGACTTCCTGGATCGGGCCAAGCAGGGCAAGGTCGAGCTGCGCGGTCGCGTCGTGGTCGTCGGCGGCGGCAATACGGCTATCGACTGCGCGCGCACGGCGCTGCGTTGCGGCGCGAATTCGGTCAAGCTCGTCTATCGCCGCGGCCGCGAGGACATGCCGGCCATTGCCGAAGAAATCGACAGCGCCGAATTCGAGGGCGTGCGCCTGGTGTTGAATCGGCAACCAGTGGCGTTTTCGGGCAACGGCAGTGTATCGGCGCTCGTTTTGGCGGAAGTCGAACCGGGCGCACCCGACGAAAGCGGAAGGCGGCGCCCGATGGTGACGCAACGCACGTCTCACCTGGAATGCGACACGGTCTTCCTCGCCTTGGGCCAGAGCGCCGGAATGGAGTGGCTGCCGGGCACTTGGCAAGTCAGGGACGGCCGCGCCTGGGAGGGGTCTCAAGCGCTCGACGTCTGGTTCGCCGGAGATTGCGCGACCGGCGAGGGCACGGTGACGCACGCCATCGGCAGCGGCCGCAGGATCGCATTGGCGGTGTTGGGTCGCTTGGACAATGCCCCGGAAACACAACCGGACGCAGGAAGCGCCGTGGCCCCCGGGCAAATCCGTTTTTCCCATTTCGACGTGGTGCCGCCGCATCGTGACAAGGAACTCCCGCCGTCGGTGCGCCGCGACAGCTTCGAGGAATGCAATCACGGGCTCGCCGGGCCGGAAGAGGCCGGGCGCTGCTTCTCGTGCGGGCAATGTACGCACTGCGACACTTGCCTGATTTACTGCCCGGAGGGCGTCATCACCCGCAGCGAAAGCGGTTACCAGATCGACACCAGCTATTGCAAGGGCTGTGGCATGTGCGTCGCCGAATGCCCGCGCAGCGCCATGGAAATGCACGAAAAGACCAAGCTCGAGGTGAGGCAATGTCTCTGAAACTCCTGAGCGCCAATCACGGCGCCGCCCTGGCCGCGACACTGGCGGCGCGGGCCAACCGGGCGGGGCGCGGGTTCTGCAGCGGCGTCTATCCGATCACGCCGTCGACCGAATGCATGGAATACCTCTGTCTGCAGGAGATCGAGAAGGGACGGGTGGTGAAGGTGGAAAGCGAGCACAGCGCCATGGCCGTGTGCATCGGCGCCGCCTCGGCCGGAGCGCGCACCTTCACGACCACCTCGTCCAACGGCCTCGCCTACATGGCGGAGAACTGTATTGCCGCAGCACTGCTGCGCTTGCCGGTGGTGATGGCGGTGGCCAACCGCACGCTCGGCCCGCCCTGGAACATCTGGGCCGACCATGGCGATTCCCTGTTGCTGCGCGACCAGGGCTTGATCCAGTTCTACTGCGCGGACAATCAGGAGTTGTTCGACACCGTGCTTTGCGCCTTCCGTCTGGCAGAAGACCAGGCTGTAATGATGCCGGTGATGGTCTGCATGGAAGGTTTCATCCTTTCGCACACCACGGCGCAGATCGACGTTCCGGAGCAAGCGCAGGTTGACGAATTCCTGCCGCTCACCTCGATTCCGCATCGGCTCGGGGACACGCCCCATGCGCTCGGGCAGGTCGAATTGCCGCATCAGGTCGAAATGCACCGGCACCAGCACCTGGCCGCGATGAACGGCGCCATTGACGTCTACGCCGGCATCCGGGACGAGTTCGAGCGGGTGTTCGACCGTCGCCTCCCGGACGCTGTCGTGGCCTATCGCGCCGAGGACGCCGAAACGCTGATCGTCTCGATGGGAACGATCGGCGCCACCGCCGAACGGGTGGTCGATCGGCTGCGCGAACAGGGACAGAAAGTGGGAGCGCTGCGCGTGCGCCTGTTCCGCCCGCTGCCCATGGAAGGGATCCGGGCATGGTTCGCCGGCAAGCAGCGCATCGCGGTGATCGACCGCGACGTCAGCCTGGGATTCGGCGGCGTCTTGTGGGGCGAAGTCAACGCGCTGGCCGATCCGGGCACGGTGGTGCAGAGCTACCTGGCAGGACTGGGCGGCGGCGACGTGCGGCCGGAACATATCGAGAACATGCTGTCCGATCTGCTGCCGCGCACGTCGGCTGGATTGCCGGCAATGATGGAGGCAGCGTGATGAACGAGCCCATGCTTGGCGGCATGGCCCAGACGGCGCTGGACCGCCGCGACCCGCTGCTGCGCGCGGGCAATACCAATTGCGGGGGATGCGGTTTTTCGTCCCTGATGCAGATGATGCGTCATGCCGTGGC
Source organism: Propionivibrio sp. (assembly GCA_029975435.1). GTDB lineage: Bacteria > Pseudomonadota > Gammaproteobacteria > Burkholderiales > Rhodocyclaceae > Propionivibrio. The sequence continues at coordinate 38,442 of JARKPC010000276.1, forward strand.
AGATCAACCGGTACACCTCGTGATTCCGGCATGCTGCGCCGCGGTATCCGCCGGCGTCTTTCCGCAAAGCACCTACGGCGCGCCGACCTTGCTGACAACCTTCGCCTCCGCAGCGGCGGCGGCCAGCGGGATCGCCAGCGTGGCACGGATGAACGGCGAGGACACGCGCGTCGTCTGCCTCGCTGGTGACGGCGGCACCTACGACATCGGCTTTGCCACCCTGTCGGCGGCGGCCGACCGCAACGAGGATGTGCTGTACATCTGCTACGACAACGAAATCTACGGCAACACCGGCGGGCAGCGTTCGTCGGCAACGCCGGCCGGCGCCCTGACGACCAACCTGTCGCGCGGGAAACCCGAGCAGAAGAAGGACATCCTGGCGATCATGGCCGCGCATCGCATTCCCTATGCGGCATCGATCTCCCTGGCGCACGCCGAGGACGCCGTGCGCAAGCTGCGCCGGGCACTCGATCTTCAGGGATTCCGCTTCCTGCACGTACTCTCGCCCTGCCCCACCGGCTGGAAGTCGGAACCGGCGCTGGGCATGGAGTTGGTGAGGCTGGCCGTGCGTTCCGGTCTTTTCCCGGTACTGGAGGTCTTTGACGGCAAGCGCTACGTCGTGAACATCGAACCGGATTTTTCCGACGAGGCGCTGGACATGTATTTGTCGCTTCAGTTACGTTTCCAGAAGTCCGGCATTACGGCAGCCGGGCTGCGGCCGGACATCGATCGCCATTGGCAGAATCTGCGCGCGTTGAGCGGACGCATCGTGCCCGCCCGTCGCAGCGCCTGATGCAAGGTTCCACGGGAGGAGCAGTTCATGCGCAAATACGTCGGTGAGCGGATCAAGAAGCTGCGCGAGGCGCAAGACATGACGCTGGCGCAGGTGACCAAGCTGACCGGGATCGCCGAGGATCGCCTGCTGGCCTACGAGGACGGATCGGCGGTGCCTTCGATCGGCACGGTCATCCAGTTGTCGCGCGTGCTCGGATCGAAGATGGCCGGGCTGTTGCACGGCGGCGGCACGGTCTCGGATTCGCTGACCATCTGCCGCTCCGGTGAGTCCCTGGCCGGCGAGCAGGGCGATACGGAACAAAGCTACGCCTACAGCTCGCTGACCCGACCCGGCACCGCCGGGCATCTGATGGAGCCGTTCCTGCTGAGCTTCGACCCCAATGCCAAGCAGGGCGTGCCGATCACCCATGACGGACAGGAATTCGTCTACATCGTCGACGGGACGATCGAACTGTTCTACGACGGACGCAGCTATCGGCTGGAAAAGGGCGACAGCGCCTATCTCGACTCGTCGCTGCCCCACACGTTCCATGGGCTGGGGGATAGCGTGGCGCAGGTGCTGGCCGTCGTGAGTTCTTCAACCTGAGAGAGAGAAAAAAGGGAATGTCCGCGCAAGCGCTCTATCAAGAAAAGCGAACCGTCGCCGCCGAGGCCATCCGTCACGTTCGCGACGACGACGTGATCATCGTTCCGACCGGTGTCGGCGAGCCGCCCGCTCTGCTTGCGGAACTCTCCGCGCAGCGGCAGACCTTTCGCGGGGTCCAGATTGCGCAAACCCTGCCGCTGCGCAAGTTCGCGTATTTCGATCCCGAGACGGTCGAGCATGTCCGGCACCTTTCGTACTTCTTCGGCGGCGCTTCCCGGCCTGGCGGGCAGGAGGGCTGGATTGATTACGTCCCGACGTATTTCTCCGAAGTGCCGCTCCTGATCGAACGCGGATACAACCGCGCCGATGTGGTGTTCTCGATGGCCTCGGAGATGGACGAACACGGCTATTTTTCCCTGAGCCTGGGCACCGACTACACGATGGCGGCCGTCGCCAAGGCGCGGGCCGTGGTGCTCGAGGTCAACCCCAACGTGCCGTTTGCCCACGGCAACTGCCACGTTCACATCTCGCAGGTCACTGCGCTGATCGAGAGCGAAGAACCAATCTTCGAGGTAGGCCTGCCGAGAATCGAGCCCGTACAGGAAGCCATCGGCCGCTACGTCGGGGAACTCGTTCCCGACGGCGCAACCCTGCAGATCGGCTTCGGCGGCATCCCGGATGCGGTCGTCATGCAACTCACGCACAAGCGCGATCTCGGCATCCACACCGAGATGTTCGGCGACGGCATCATGTCCCTCGTCGAGGCCGGCGTCGTGACGAATCGCCGCAAGAATCATCACCCGGCGAAGATGCTTGCGACGTTCGCCCTTGGCTCCAGGAAGCTCTATCGGTTCATGCATCACAACCCGGCGCTGGAAATGCATCCTGTTGATTTCACCAACGACCCGGCGCTCGCGGGCCTGAACGACAATCTCATCGCCATCAATGCGACGCTGCAAGTCGACCTGATCGGGCAGTGCGGGTCTGAAAGCCTGGGCTCCACGCCCTATTCGGGCACCGGTGGCCAGGCGGACTTCGTCCGGGCCGCCAACCGCTCGAAGGGCGGCAAATCGATCATCGTCCTGCCGTCAACAGCGAAGGGAAACACCATCTCCCGGATCGTACCGACGCTCGCGCCAGGCACGCACGTCACCACCGGCAAGAACGACGTGAATTACGTGGTCAGCGAATACGGCGTCGCCCAGTTGCGCGGCAAGAGCGCGAAGCAACGCGCCGAGGCGTTGATCGGCATCACGCATCCCGATTTTCGAGGGGAACTGCGCGAGGCAGCGCGAAAGATGCGATTGCTTTAAGCAACGTTGAGGCGCGATACCGGTTGCCGCGCAGAAAAGGACCGGAGTAGTATCGGACGGATGGAAAGCATCACTACGTCCAGCGTGAAGGCATCCGGCCCGGTCGAACCCGGCGCGGCTTCCAGGGTTTCCGCGCGTCATTCCCTCAAGACCCGGATCACCCTCGTCACGCTGGCCATTTTCCTGTTGAGCCTGTGGTCGCTGTCGTATTACACCACCCGCGTGTTGCGCGGGGACATGGAACGCCTGCTGAGTGAGCAGCAGTATTCGACGGTTTCCCTTCTCGCGACCCAGATCAACCGCGATTTGTCCGAGCGACTTGCGGCACTGGTGCATCTGGCCAATGGGTCTGCGGAAACGATGCGCAAGGGGCCGGCCGCCATGCAGGCTTTCATCGAGCAGCATCCGGCCCTGCATGGCATGTTCATCAGCGGCATGTTTGTAATCTCCGTCGATGGCACGGTCGTGGCGGATTTCCCCATTTCAACCGGTCGGCTCGGGCTGAACATCATGGACCGGGATTACGTGTTCGCTGCGCTCACTGAAGGGAAAGCGACGATCGGCCGGCCGGTCGTCGGAAGGGTCACGCTGGCGCCGATCATCGTCATGGCCGCCCCCATCCGGGATAATCGCGGGGAGGTAATCGGCGCGCTGGGGGGAGCGATCAGCCTCAATGTTCCCAATTTCCTGGACGAAATCACCGAAAACCGCTATGGCAAGACCGGTGGCTATATGATCAGCGCGCCGCAACATCGGCTGATCGTAACGGCAACCGACAAGCGCCGCGTCATGGAAGCGCTCCCTGCCTTCGGGGTTGACCCGGCTATCGACCGCCTGATCGAGGGCCGGGAAGGATCGGCGGTGCTGGTCGGACCGGATGGAATCGAAACGCTGATCTCGGCCAAGGGCGTTCCGGTATCCAATTGGCAGGTGATGGTTTCGTTGCCAACGGCCGAAGCCTTCGCGCCAATCGAAAGCATGCAACGGCAAATGTTTTATGGAACCCTGTTCCTGACCCTGCTGGCAGGATCGGTCTGCTGGTGGACGTTGAGGCGCCAGCTCTCCCCGCTGGTCGCCACTGCCCACACCCTGGCCTCGCTGCCGGAAACCAGCGAGCCGCTGCAACCCCTGCCTGTTGCCCGACCCGACGAGATTGGCCAACTCATCGGAGGCTTCAACCGCTTGCTGAAAACGCTGAGGGAACGGAAAGAAGCATTGCGGGAAAGCGAGCAGCGGTTCAGGGCGCTTCACGACGCCGCTTTCAGCGGCATTCTGATCCACGATCATGGAACGGTCCTGGACTGCAATCAGGGCCTGCTCGATCTGACCGGCTACACCCGCGAAGACTTTATCGGCGCGGACGGGTTCGAGAAACTCATCGCACCGGGTTGGCGAGCCGTGGCCAGACGCAATAGTCAAAGCGGCCAGGAGCTTGTTTACGAGGTCGAGGGCCTGCGCAAGGATGGCAGAACCTACCCGCTCTGCGTCCACAGCCGGAACTTCACTTACAAGGATCGTGCCGTCCGCGTCGTGGAATTCAGCGACATCACCGAACTCAAGGAAGCCGAGGCCAAGCTCGTCGAAAGCGAATCGCGGCTGCAAATGCTGCTCCAGGCCATCCCCTCCCCGGTTTTTTACAAGGATGCCGAAGGCTTCTACACGGGAGGGAACAAGGCGTTCGAGCAATACGTGGGACTGTCGCGAGAGCAATTCATCGGCAAGACGGTGTACGACGTCGCCGACAGGGACCTGGCCGAAAAGTACGCCCGGGCCGACCAGGAACTGCTGAACAATCCCGGCGTTCAGACCTACGAAGCCTCCGTCGTCGATGCCGACGGAAGTTGCCACGACGTCATCTTCTACAAAGCCACCTTCACGAATTCGGACGGCAAGGTGGCAGGGCTGATCGGCGTCATCCTCGACATCACGGCACGCAAGCGGGCAGAAGAAGCGCTGCGCGATAGTCACGACGTTCTGCGCAGCATTCTGGAGACCACGAAGGACGGCTTTCTGCGTCTGGACACGCGGGGACATCTGATCGACGTCAACCCCGCCTACTGCCAGTTGTCGGGTTATACCCGCGAAGAACTGCTTGGCCTGCACATCTCCAGTCTGGAAGCAGCGGAGAGCGCAGCGGAAGTAAGCGAACGCATTCAGCGCCTCAAGGACACGACCAGCGAGCAGTTTGAAACCATGCATCGCCGCAAGGACGGATCGGTCTGGTATGTCGAGGTGAGCACCACGTACCGGAGCAACGACGCCGCTGGTGAACTCTTCGCCTTCGTGCGCGACATCTCCGAGCGCAAGTGGGCCGAAGAGAAGGTCGTCGAAAGCGAGGCCCGGTTACAGACGCTGATTCAAACGCTGCCCGACCTGATCTGGCTGAAAGATGCCGAAGGGGTCTATCTGGCGTGCAACCACCGCTTCGAACGTTTCTTCGGCGCCTCCGAAAAGGACATCGTGGGCAAGACAGACTACGATTTCGTCGACCGTGAACTGGCCGATTTTTTCCGAAAACGCGACCAGGTCGCCATGGCGAAAGGCGTCCCGAGCGCCAACGAGGAATGGATCACTTTTGCCGACGACGGACACAGGGAACTGCTGGAAACCACCAAGACGCCGATGTTCGATGCCCACGGGCACCTGATCGGCGTGCTCGGGATCGGCCATGACATTACCGAGCGCAGACGCGCGGACGAAGCATTGCGCAAATTGTCGCTGGCGGTGGAGCAAAGCCCGGTGAGCATCGTCATTACCGACCTGGAAGGGCGCATCGAGTATGTCAATCCGGCGTTCAGCCTGACCTCCGGTTATTCCGCGGCAGAGGCTCTGGGGCAGAACCCGCGGGTCCTCAAATCCGGGAACACGCCGCAGGAGACCTACACGAAGCTGTGGGCGACGCTGGTGGAAGGAAAAACCTGGCGCGGCGAATTCGTCAACCGACGCAAGGACGGCACGGAGTACCTCGAAGCGGCCACCATTTCTCCGGTACGCCAGCCCGACGGGAAGGTGACCCATTACCTCGCCGTCAAGGAAGACGTCACGGAACTCATGCGGACGATGGGTGAACTACGGCTGAGCGAAGAGCGCCTGCGACTGGCAAAGAACGCCGCAGGCCTCGGCATCTTCGACTGGGATATCGCCAACGGCAGGGGAGAGTGGGATGCGCGCGCACGGGAACTCGGCGGCATCGGGCCGGATGAGCCGATTTCCGCGGCCACGCTCGTCGCAGGGATCCCGCCTGACGATCTGGCCGTAATCCAGGCTTCCATCGAAAAGGCCTTTGACCCCCGCGGAAGCGGCGAATATCAGAGTGAAGTCCGTATCCACAGCCGTATCGATGGCCGCACGCGCCAGGTCGCTGCCAACGGGCAGGTTTTTTTCGAGGGAGACCGCCCCGTACGGATCGTCGGCACGCTGAAGGACGTCACACGCCAACGGCAGCTGGAAGAAGAAATCAAGGAGCGCCGCAAGGCAATGGAAAGCCTCGTCAATCAGCAGGTGGCAGCGCAGACCGCGGCGGCGATTGCCCACGAGTTGAATCAGCCGCTGGTTGCAGTTGCCGCTTACAGCGAGGCGGCGCTACGCATCCTGCAGGGCGGCACCAAGAGCCCCGAGAGACTGGCGCGAGCGCTCAAAGGCGCCGAAGAACAAGCCCAACGCGCCGGGCGAACGCTGCATGAACTGCTCGATTTCCTGCACAAGGGCGAAGCGCCGACCGAAGCGGTTGAGCTCACGGGCGTGGTGCGCGACGCACTGGCCATTGTCGAAGAAAGCGGCAGCGGCAAGTTTCGTGCGCTGGTTGATATCGAACCGGGCCTGCCGGCGGTGCTGGCCAACCGCCTGCAATTGCAGAAAGTCCTGGTCAATCTCCTGCATAACGGAGTCGAAGCCATGCGCGGCGCCGGAGTTGCCGACCCGACGATTACCATCAAGGCGCATGCCATTCCCGAGGGAAGCATGGCGCAGGTGACCGTGCAAGATACAGGTCCGGGGCTCGACGCCGCGACGGCACACCGTGTTTTCGACTCATTCTTCACGACCAAGCCCGACGGTGTCGGACTGGGTCTCGCGATCAGCCGGGCGCTCATCGAGGCCCATGGCGGAAAGCTCTGGGCCGACAGCAAGACCGATGGCGGCGCTGCCTTCCACTTTGTCCTGCCGCTCGCTGCGTGAGGGCAGCGAAGCAACAAGCCCTGACTACTCGATGCCCTGGCTCGCCAAGTATTCCTCGTAGTTGCCGAGGTAGTTGACGATCGATCCGTCGGTGCGGATTTCCAGGATGCGCGTGGCCAGCGAGGAGACGAACTCGCGGTCGTGCGAGACGAAGACCAGCGTGCCCTTGAACTTCTCCAGCGCGGTGTTCAGCGATTCGATCGATTCCATGTCGAGGTGGTTGGTCGGCTCGTCCATGATCAGCACGTTGGGCTTCATCAGCATCAGCTTGCCGAAGATCATGCGCCCCTGCTCGCCGCCGGAAATGACGTTGACCGGCTTCCTGACTTCGTCGCCGGAAAACAGCAGGCGGCCGAGCGTGCCGCGGATCAGCGTTTCGAGGTCTTCGCCGTCGGCGGCGTTGGCGCGCGCGAACTCGGCGACCCAGTCGGTCAACATCGTGTCGCTCTTGAAGTCGTCGGCGTGGTCCTGCGCGTAGTAACCGAAGCGCGCCTTCTCGGCCCAGCGGATTTCTCCGTGCTGCGGCGCGAGATCACCGACCAGCAGCTTGAGGAAAGTCGACTTGCCGACGCCGTTTTCGCCGATCACGGCCAGCCGGTCGCCGGCATTCAGCGACAGGTCGAAATTGTTGAAGATTCTAGGCCCGCCGTCGTAGCCGAATGACAGGTTCTCGATCTCGAAGGCCTGGCGATGCAGCTTCTCCTTCTCGTCGTACTCGAAGCGGATCCAGGGATACTGGCGCGACGAGGGCTTGATGTCCTCGGGCTTCAGCTTGTCGATCAGCTTCATGCGGCTGGTTGCCTGCTTGGCCTTGGACTTGTTGGCCGAGAAGCGGCGCACGAAGTCCTGCAGCTCCGCGATGCGTTCCTTGGCGCGTTCGTTGGCGTTCTTCTGCTGCTGCCTGGCCTGCGATGAGGCTTCCATGAAATCGTCGTAGGTGCCCGGATAGACGGTGATCTTGCCGTAATCCAGGTCGGCCATGTGCGTGCACACCTGGTTCAGGAAGTGGCGGTCGTGGCTGATGATGATCATCGTGCTGTTGCGCTCGTTGAGCACGTTTTCCAGCCAGCGGATGGTGGCGATATCAAGGTTGTTGGTCGGTTCGTCGAGCAGCAGGATGTCGGGGTTGGCGAACAGCGCCTGGGTCAGCAGCACCCGCAGCTTCCAGCCTGGCGCCACCTCGCTCATCGGCCCGTAGTGCTGTTCGGTCGGGATGCCCACGCCATGCAGCAGCTCGCCAGCGCGCGCCTCGGCGGTGTACCCGCCGAACTCGGCGAAGTGATGCTCCAACTCGGCGGCATGCAGGTAATCTTCCTCGGTGGCTTCAGGGTTGGCGTAGATCGCGTCCTTTTCCTGCATGCACGCCCACATCTCCTCGTGCCCCATCATCACCACGTCGATGACGCGCTGATCTTCGTAGGCGAACTGATCCTGGCGCAGGTAGGCCATGCGTTCGTGAGCGTCCTTGGAAATGTTGCCGGCGGAGGGCTCAAGCTCGCCGGCGATGATCTTCATGAACGTCGACTTGCCGGAACCGTTGGCCCCGATCAGGCCGTAGCGATACCCTTCGCCGAATTTGACGGAGACGTTTTCAAACAGGGGCTTGGCCCCGAACTGCATGGTGATGTTGGCGGCGACGAGCACTCGGAAACCTCGGAAGTCGTTGATTCGAAAAGGGCGCTATTGTACCGGAGGAGAAACCTCGCCGCTTGCCTGAAGAAGACCCGCGGAACGACGGGGCTCTTCCCCGCGTCTTGCACTACCCCGCCTTGAACTGCCCCTTGTCTTCGAACATCCGCTGGTCGGCCAGTTCCAGCAACCGGCCAGCCGTTGCCGCTTCCTCAGGATAAAACGCGGCACCGATCGATGCCGTGACGGCCAGTCCGACGCCCTCGACGTCGAAAGGCTCGCCGATCCGCTCGCGCAGCCGTTCGATCAGGTGCGCGACAAGCGGCTCGGCCGCGTCTTCAATGACGATGGCGAACTCGTCGCCGGCCCATCGGGCCACCGTATCCCCCATGCGCACTTCGTCCCGGACGCGCGCCGCCACGGTGCGCAGCACCGCGTCGCCGAACTTGTGCCCATAGATGTCGTTGATCGCCTTGAACCCATCGAGGTCAAGAAAGATCGCCGCGATCTGCCCGGCTTCGTTGCGCGCCCGGCGGCGGATGGCCTGATCCAGCCGGTCGTCGAACAGGCGCCGGTTGGGCAGTTCGGTCAGGCTGTCGAAACCGGCCTGGCGCGCCAGTTCGCTGCGCTGGCGCAGGACCGTATGCACACCGATCGCGGCCAGGATCGCCAGAACCAAGCCGGCCACGCGTATCCCCCAGGCCACCGAAGCGTTGCGCCGGTCGCTCGCGCGCACGGCGTACACCCATTTGCCATTGGGCACGTCGGCCGATAAGCGCAGCGCCAGAGGATCGGAGAACAACGCGGAACGCCCGAAAAGCAGACCTCCCCCCGGGCCGACCGGCTCGTCGCTGCGAATGGCAAAATCGAACCGCTCCGTGTCCAGGCCCTTGAATGCCGCCTCTTCAAAAGACGGCATGTCGATGACTGTCGCCAGCAGCCCCCAGTACTCGTCGCCAACGTAGATGGGTATTCGATAGATCAGGGCGGTTCCGCCCTGAACCAGGTCGACCGGCCCGGTCAGCACGCCCCGGCGGGATTCGACGGCGGCTTTCACGGCCGGCCACTGCGCCGGGATGTCCCGGTAGTCCCGGCCCAGCGCCTGTTCATTTCCGGCAACGGGATAGATGTAGGAGATCTTGTAGCCGACGGCGATCGAGAAGTTGCGGATATGGCGCCCGAAGTTATGCACCTCCTGCAGGATGCGCAGAATCTCCCTCTGGTCGAGGTGCTCATGCCGGACGACCAGGTAGCCGACCAGCCCGCTGGCCAGATAGAGCACCGAATTGAGTTCCCGGTCGGCACGGGCGCGCAGTTCAGACGCAAAGGCAAGGGTCGCCGCGCGACGTTGCGATTCCTCATCGGCTTCGCGAAAACGCGACAAGACCTCGCTCGACACCACGATCGCCGCGAACACAAGAACGGTGACGCCGGCAGCAAATCCGGCCCCCATCGATTTTTCGCGCAGCGACTGCACAACGCGATCCAGCCGCAGAAATGCGGCACGCGCCCTGACAGTGTGTTTTCCCGTTTCCCGACTGCGCATCAGGATCTCCCGCAACGGCAACTACCTGCACCTAAAACCCCCGATTCGCGCGAACGTCGGCGGATACCGGGATGTACGGCTTGCTGTTGATTTGATAGTAGCACTCGTACTTAGTATTTGAGGTCGACAACAGGACATCGCTCCGGGTTGCAGGAAAAGCGGTCCACCTTCAGGACGCAGCGCTTTTTCCTTCAACCCAAACAATAGCCACCAGCTATTGAAACAATAGAAACAATTAATTTCAAAAAGATTCTCGGGATGTCTATGATTCATCCGTCACCCCGTTCAACCACACAAGGAGCCACAACAATGAAATCGCTGATCAATACCGAAGTCCTCCAGTTCAACGCTACCGCTTTCCACAACGGCAAGTTCGTCGCCGTTTCCGACGCGGATCTGCACGGCAAGTGGTCAGTTGTCTTCTTCTATCCCGCCGACTTCACCTTCGTCTGCCCGACGGAACTGGGCGACCTGGCGGACAACTACGCCGAATTCAAGAAGCTCGGCGTCGAAATTTACAGCGTTTCCACCGACACGCACTTCACGCACAAGGCCTGGCACGATGCTTCGGAAACGATCAAGAAGATCCAGTACGTGATGGTTGGCGACCCGACCGGAACGATCAGCCGTAACTTCGGCGTGATGATCGAGGAAGCCGGACTGGCGGAACGCGGCACCTTCGTGATCGACCCGCAGGGCAAGATCCAGATCATCGAGATCAATGCCGGCGGCATCGGCCGCGACGCCTCCGAATTGCTGCGCAAGGTCAAGGCCGCCCAGTACGTCGCCTCCCATCCGGGCGAAGTCTGCCCGGCCAAGTGGAAGGAAGGCGAAGCCACGCTCGCGCCGTCGCTCGATCTTGTCGGGAAGATTTGATTCCGGTCGGAAAACTGCCGTCACCCCGGCGAAAGCCGGGGTCCAGATCCTCAAGATAGGGAGAACAATAATGCTCGATGCCACCATCAAGGGGCAACTCAAGTCGTATCTCGAACGTCTGCAGCAACCGATCGAACTGGTTGCCTCGCTCGACGACGGTATCAAGTCGCAGGAACTGCATTCCTTGCTGGAGGACATCGACCAGTTGTCCGACAAGGTGCAGGTTCGCCTGGATGGGCACGACGCGCGACGGCCGTCCTTCACGGTCAGCCGCCCTGGAGAAACTGCCCGGATCCGCTTTGCCGGCATCCCGATGGGCCATGAATTCACGTCGCTGGTTCTGGCGTTGTTGCAGACCGGTGGGCATCCTCCCAAGGTCGAAACTTCGGTGATCGAACAGATCCGGGCCATCAGCGGCACATTCCGCTTCGAGACATTCATTTCCCTGTCCTGCCATAACTGCCCGGACGTAGTGCAGGCGCTCAACCTGATGGCCGTGCTCAACCCCAGCATCAGCAGCACCATGATCGACGGCGCGGTGTTCCAGAAGGAAGTCGACGAGCGCCAGATCATGGCGGTACCGACGGTCTATCTGAACGGCGAGCCGTTCGGCCAGGGACGCATGACGCTCGAAGAGATCGTCGCGAAGATCGATACCGGCGCCGCCGCGCGCGAGGCCGAGAAGATCGCCGCCAAGGCCGCTTTCGACGTGCTCGTCGTCGGCGGCGGGCCGGCAGGTGCGGCCAGCGCCATCTACGCGGCGCGCAAAGGACTGCGCACCGGCGTCGTGGCTGAGCGTTTCGGTGGGCAGGTGCTCGACACGCTGGCCATCGAGAATTTCATCTCGGTCAAGGAAACCGACGGACCGAGACTCGCCTCGGGACTCGAACAGCACGTCCGCGACTACGAGGTGGACATCATGAACCTGCAACGCGCCGAAGGGCTGTCCAGTTGCCCGGACGGCCTGACCGAGGTGCGGCTGGCGAGCGGCGCGACGCTGAAGAGCAAGACGGTAATCCTCTCCACCGGGGCGCGCTGGCGCAACATGAACGTACCCGGAGAGCAGGAGTACAAGGCGCGCGGCGTGGCCTACTGCCCGCACTGCGACGGCCCGCTGTTCAAGGGCAAGCGCGTGGCGGTGATCGGGGGCGGCAATTCCGGCGTGGAGGCCGCGATCGACCTGGCGGGCATCGTAGCCCACGTCACGCTGCTCGAATTCGACCCCGCGCTACGCGCCGACGCGGTGCTGCAAAACAAGCTGCGCAGCCTGCCCAACGTCAGAATCATCACCCAGGCGCAAACGACCGAGGTGACCGGCGACGGCGAAAAGGTCAACGGCCTGATCTACAAGGATCGCGTCAGCGGCGAGAAGCACACGATCGAACTCGAAGGCATCTTCGTGCAGATCGGCCTGCTGCCGAATACCGACTGGCTGAAGGGTACGCTCAATCTCTCGCCGCGCGGGGAGATCGAAGTCGATAACCGCGGCCAGACCTCGATGGCCGGTGTTTTCGCAGCCGGCGACTGCACGACGGTACCTTACAAGCAGATCATCATCGCCATGGGCGAAGGCGCCAAGGCCTCGCTGTCCGCCTTCGACTACCTGATCCGCTCGTCGGCGCCGGAGTAGCGGCGAACAAGACACAACGGGCGCGACGGAATCGCAAGATCCGACGCGCCCGTTGTGTTCTTGGTCCGCGATCTAGCCCTGCCGCCGCCGCTCGTAGGCTTGCAGGTGCGAATAGGCCAGCCGCAGCAGCGGAACGTCGAGTTTCTTGTTTTCCGCCCAGGCGATCATGTCCCCGAGGATATGGTCGGCTTCGGTCGGCTTGTTGGCTTCGACGTCGCGCAGCATCGACGCCACGAGCGCCGAATTGCGGTCGGTGAGCATGTTGCGGAAGACCGTCAACTGGGTTTCGGCCAGCTTGCGACCATTCGCGTCGGCGATGGCCGCGCATTCGTCGAGCAATCCGTTGATGAACTTCTCGCCGGCCAGGGTTCCCATGATGATCCCGACGCTCGACCGCATCAGGCAGGTCGCGCCCGCCAGCGTGGCCAGGAAGACGATCTTGTCCCACATCGCCTGACCGACGTTGTCGGCCAGCACGAAATCGACGCCGGAAGATTCCATCAGCTTGGACAGCGGTTCCAGCCAGGGCGACGCCCGCCAGCCAAGGGATCCCACAGTAAAGCGGTGCAGCTTGTTGAGGTGTTGGATTTCCCCGGTTGGAGCAAGCGCCACCGAAATCAGCGCCACGCCGCCCAAAACACGGGCTGCTCCGAAGCGGGCCACCAGCCGGTCGATATGGCGCACGCCATTCAGCAGCGGCACGATGACGCTCTTTTCGCCGACGGCCGGCGCGATTGCCTCCATCGCCGAATCGAGGTCGAACGCCTTGCAGGTCAGGATGATGACGTCGAAGGTCTCCGTGAGGGTTTCCTTGGTGACCAGCTTCGGCGTAATCTGCAGATCGCCGAAGGGGCTGAACACCTGCAGGCCCTTTTCGCGCAACTGGTCTGCCCGGCCCGGACGGACCAGGAAGGTCACATCGCCGCCCGCCGCATGCATCCTGGCACCGTAATAGCCGCCGATGCCCCCGGCTCCCAATACTAGTATTCTCATTCCTATCTCCCAGATTGAATCCCGGCCGCGTCCCGGATTCTCGAAGCTCGCTTGCAAACGCTCTGCCCGGTGGCGGCCTGCCCCGCTACTCTACCGCTATCCCATGGTGGCCGGGCAAGTTTCAGGGGGTCTTGCGGCGAATTTCATAGGCCTGCATGTGCGAATACGCCAAACGCAGACAATGGGCATTGATGTCCAGTGCTCGGGCGCGAGCCACCAGATCGCCAATCGTGAATTCGGCTTCGGTCGGGCCGCCGCGCTCGATGTCACGGAGCATGGATGCGGCCAGGACGGAGCCCGTCTCGGTCAGCAGGGAGCGGCATGTCGCGAGCTGCGACACGGTCAGGCCATGACCCTCCGATTCGGCAATGCGCGCGCACTCGCCAATCAGTCCGGCCAGGAATTCCTCGCCGCCGATGGTTTGCAGGATGATCCCGATGTTCGCGCGCAAGGTGCACGTGGCACCGGCCAGCGCCGCCCAGAAGACGAACTTGTTCCACATCGCCTGCTCGATGTCGTCGGACAGGATGAAGTCCACACCGGACGCCGCAATCAGGCGGGCCAGGTCGCGCAATCGATCCGGCATGGCGCCATGCGCCCCGACGATCAACCGGTGCGTCGTGTTGAAGTGCCGGATCTGCCCGGCGGGTGTCACCAGCAGTGCCGCCTGCGCCACACCGCCGAGTACCCTCTCTGCGCCAAAACGCGCGGCCAGGCGATCGATGTGCGCCACGCCATTGAGCAATGGCAGAAGCAGCGTATGCGGCCCCACCGCCGGCGCCATGTCGTCCATTGCCGAATCGAGATCGTACGCCTTGCACGACACGATCACCGCGTCGAAAGGCGCGCGTAGCTCGTCCCTGGTCAGCAATTTCGGCGTGATGCGCAGGTCGCCGCACGGGCTGAAGATCTGCAGTCCGTTTTCCCGCAGGACAGCCGCGCGCCCGGGGCGCACGAGAAAGGTGACGTCACCGCCGGCGGCTTCGATTCGCGCCCCGAAATAGCCACCGATTCCGCCGGCGCCAAGCACCAGTATCCGCATCTGCCCCTCCCGCAAAGTGATCAGGCCACCTGACCGTCGCGTAATTTACATCAACGCGCTTTTCCTGTCTCCATCCACTCCACCGACCGGCTTCCCGGCCTCCTTTTCGGACAATTCGGCGAACACGTGAAAATCGCCGAAGAAGGTATACTCGCCCGATCAATATCCTCCCCTTACGCCCATGCCTTCCCCCACCACCGTCGAAGCCGGCGAATACGAAGTTGCCGCGCTCGGCCAGATCTTTACCCCGCCGGCGATTGTCGATTGCATGCTGAAGCTGGTGCGCAATCGAGGGCGCGTGCTCGAACCCGCTTGCGGCGACGGAGCCTTTCTCAAGCATTTTCCGGGGGCGCTGGGCATCGAGATCGATCCGCGTCATGCGCCGGAGGGGGCCGAGGTGATGAATTTCTTCGAGCTCGCGGAAGACGAGCGCTTCGCCACGATCATCGGCAATCCGCCTTACGTGCGCTATCAGGACATCTCGCCGGGCACCCGGCGGCTGGCACGGGGAACGGTGCTCGACGGACGCGCCAACCTGTACCTGTTCTTCATCGAGAAATGCCTGCGCCACCTGGAACCCGGCGGCGAACTGATCTTCATCACTCCGCGCGACCTGCTCAAAGCCACCTCGGCGGTGCCGCTCAATCGTCTGATGAACGCGGCAGGGACCATCACCGATTTCATCGACCTGGGCGATACGCACCTGTTCGACGACGCCACGCCGAATTGCGCGATCTGGCGCTTCCAGCAGGGCGACATGTCGCGGCGTACCCGCTACGCCGCCCTGGACCAGGGCGACGGCGCCGCGGGATTGCTGGCGCCGCGCTGGGAACCGCGGAACTTCGTGGAAAGCGGCGGACACCTGCTGTTCACGCGCCACGACTATCCGCTGCACCTCGCGGATATCGCTTTCGTCAAGGTGGGTGCGGTCTCCGGGGCCGACGAAGTCTATACCAGCGATCATTATGGAAACCGCGACTTCGTCTGCTCAACCACGGCTGCCGACGGGAAGACCCGGCGCATGATCTGGTGCGAGCCGGGTGATCCACCGCCACGGTCGCTGTACCCGCACAAGGACCGCCTGATCGCCCGGCGCATCCGCAACTACGACGAGTCGAACTGGTGGCAATGGGGCCGCGGCTACTACCAGTCCGAACTGCCGCGCGTCTACGTCAACAACAAGACACGACGGCAGCAGCCGTTTTTCGTGCATGACTGCCCGAATTACGACGGATCGGTGCTTGCAATTTTCCCGAAGGACCCCACCATAGAAATCAAGGCGCTGGCCGCCGCGCTCAACGCGGTGGATTGGGCCGACCTCGGTTTCATCTGCGACGGCCGCTACCTGTTCACGCAGCGCAGCCTTGAACAAACCCCCTTGCCCAAGGTCTTTCGTTCCTTTCTGCCGGAAAGTGAAAGAAACTGGTGGGACAAACTGAAAAGACTGATCTGAACGCCCCTGTGCGATCGGAATACGGGAACAGTGCAATCGCCTGTTCCCGCTGACTGGAGAGCGATGATGGTTCCTCGTCTGACAACGGCCCTGACCGGCCCCCTGCTCGAACTCGAACGCAAATTCCTCGACGCCACGCCGGAAATCGAACGCTGGCTGCGCGGACAGTGGCAGGAGCACACGCCGCCGTTCTACGGTTCGGTCGACCTGCGCAACGCCGGCTTCAAGCTGGCGCCGGTAGACATGAACCTGTTTCCCGGCGGGTTCAACAACCTCAACTCGGCCTTCCTGCCGCTGTGCGTGCAGGCCGCCATGACGGCCATCGACAAAATCTGTCCGATGGCCAAGAGCCTGCTGCTGATCCCCGAGAACCACACGCGCAACCTTTTCTATCTGCAAAACGTGGCACAGCTCGCGACCATCCTGCGCATGACCGGCCTGAACGTGCGCATTGGCTCCCTTCTCCCCGAAATCGACAAGCCCACGCCGGTCGAGCTGCCCAACGGTACCACGCTGCTGCTCGAACCCCTGCTGCGCAGCAAATACCGGATCGGCCTGGCCGACTTCGACCCCTGCGCGGTCCTGCTCAACAACGACCTGACGGCCGGTGTTCCGGAAATCCTGCAGAATCTCAACGAGCAGTTCGTCCTGCCGCCGCTGCACGCCGGCTGGGCGGTGCGCCGCAAGTCCAACCACTTCGCCGCCTACGATGAGGTGGCCGATGAATTCGCCAAACTGGTCGGCATCGACTCGTGGCAGATCAACCCGTACTTCTCCGTCTGCGACAGCGTCAATTTCCATGAACGCCAGGGCGAGGACTGCCTGGCCGCCAACGTCAACGCCGTGCTCGGCCTGATCCGCGAGAAATACAAGGAATACGGAATAGACGAGACGCCCTACGTGGTGGTCAAGGCCGACGCCGGCACCTACGGCATGGGCGTCATGACCGTCAAGGACGCCGCCGAAGTCATCGGACTGAACCGCAAGCAACGCAACAAGATGTCGGTCATCAAGGAAGGCATGAGCGTCTCCCAGGTGATCATCCAGGAAGGCGTTCACACCCGGGAACACGTCGCCGACGGTGTTGCCGAGCCCGTCGTGTATATGATCGACCGCTACGTCGTCGGCGGTTTCTACCGCGTGCATTCGGCGCGCGGCAAGGACGAGAACCTCAACGCGCCGGGGATGCATTTCGAGCCGCTGGCCTTTGAGACCAGTTGCTGCCTGCCCGACCGCTGCCAGACGCCGGACGCCGCTCCCAACCGTTTCTACGCCTACGGGGTCGTCGCGCGATTGGCGCTGCTGGCTGCGTCGCTGGAACTCGAACGTACCGAACCGAAGGAGGAATAAGCCATGCCCCTGCGCATCGCATTCATTGTCGACCCGCTCGACGCGCTGAAACCCTACAAGGATTCGAGCATCGCCATGATGCGCGCGGCGCAGGCGGCCGGGCACGCGGTGTACACCATCCAGCAGCTATCGATCCACTGGACGACGCAGCACGGGGTGTGCGCCGAGGCCACCAGCATCGTCCTTCTGGAGTCCGACTCGGAGTGGTACGTTGAGGGAGAAAGCATGATCGGGCCGTTGCGCGGCTTCGACGCGGTGATCATGCGCAAGGATCCGCCGTTCGACATGGAGTACGTGACCAGCACGTGGCTGCTCGAGCGTGCCGAGGCCGACGGAGCCCGCGTTTTCAACAGTCCCCGGGCGCTGCGCGATCATTCGGAAAAGTTCGCCATCACCGAGTTCGCCGAGTTCACCGTCCCCACCCTGGTGACACGTGATGCCAGGCTGATCCGGGAATTCATCGGCACCCACCGCGATACGGTACTGAAACCACTCGACGGCATGGGCGGCAGCCAGATCTTTCGCGTGCGCGACGACGACCCGAATCGCAACGTGATCATCGAGACGCTCACCCGCGACGGTCAGCGCACGATCATGGCCCAGCGCTTCATCCCGGCCATTTCCGAAGGAGACAAGCGCATCCTGATCGTCGGCGGAGAAGTCGTGCCTTATTGCCTGGCGCGCATTCCGATGGCTGGCGAAACCCGCGGCAATCTGGCCGCCGGCGGACGGGGCGAGGCGCGGCCGCTGTCGACGCGCGACCGCGAGATCGCCGAAGCCCTGGCCCCCGTGCTCGCAGATCGCGGCATGATCTTTGTCGGCATCGACGTCATCGGCGACTGGCTGACGGAAATCAACGTCACCAGCCCGACCTGCATGGTCGAGATCTGCCAGCAGACGGGGTTCGACTCAGCGGCCATGTTCATCAAGGCGGTCGAGGCCGCCTGTGGCGCCGAGCCGATTCCCCCAACCGAAAACGACAACAACGAATCGTGAAAAGAACCCACCTGACCTCGGCCCTGCTGACCCTGGCCGTTTTTCTGCTTGCCGCATGCGGCAAGGCGCCGCTGCACCATCAGGAATCCTTTGTCTTCGGAACCCGCGTCGAGATCCTCGTCGCCGGACTGGAGGAAGCCCGGGCGCGGCCGGCCGCCTCGGCAGTACTGAGTGAATTCGATCGCCTGCATCGCACCTACCACGCCTGGCAGCCGTCCGAACTGAGCGACCTGAACAATGCCCTGGCCGAAGGAAAGTCCCACGTGGTCAGCGAAGAAATGGCCGCGCTGCTGCTCGATGCGCAGCGCCGCTCAGCGCAGGGAGACGGCCTGTTCGATCCGGGCATCGGCCGCCTGATCCAAGCCTGGGGATTTCAATCCAGCGACTTCAAGGCGGTCCTGCCGGAACCGGGCGTCGTCGCGGAATGGCTCCGCAACCGCGCCGGTATCGCCGACCTGCAGATCGAAGGACTGCGCGTCAGCAGCCGCTCGCGCAACGTGGCCATCGATCTCGGCGGATACCTCAAGGGCTATGCGCTCGACCGGGCCGCGGCACTCCTGCGCGAGCACGGGGCCACCAACGCGCTGATCAACATCGGCGGCAATGTCATGGCTTTGGGCAGCAAGAATGGCGAAGCGTGGAGTGTCGGCATCCAGCATCCGCGCCAGCCCGGGCCGCTGGCCATACTGAAGCTGCTGGACGGCGAAGCGATCGGCACGTCCGGCGACTATCAACGCTATTTCGAGTTGGACGGCAAACGCTACTGCCACCTGCTCGATCCGCGCACAGGCGAACCAGTCATGCATACCCAGGCGGTGACCGTGCTGATTTCTCCTCGCCCGTCGGCCGGCACCCTTTCCGACTGGGCATCGAAACCTCTGTTCATTGCCGGAGAGTCATGGCCGGAATTGGCCCGCAAGCTGGATGTCGATCAGGTCCTCCGGATCGATGCTCAGGGCAACATCGAAGTCAGTCCGCGGCTGAACAAACGCCTGCAATTCACCAGCAAGCCCGAGAATCTGCGGGAAATTGCCTTGCCCGAGGCCAAATAGCCGCGAAGGACTTCCGTCGCACGCGGAATACCTTAGAATGATGGCTGGTTGAGCGCAGGTGGCGTCTTCGACAACCCACGGCGTGGGAAACCAGCAAGAACGCATGACTGTGCATTGATTCACGGATCTACAGGACTTCCAAATGGCACGCGCGGAAACGGAAATCATCAACAAACTTGGCCTGCACGCACGGGCGTCGGCAAAACTGACCCAACTGGCCGGCAGCTTCGATTGCGAAATCTGGATGGAGAAAGGATCCCGCCGGATCAATGCGAAGAGCATCATGGGCGTGATGATGCTGGCTGCCGGCAAGGGTTCGAAAGTGGTGATCGAAACCACCGGCGACGATGAACAGGAAGCGCTCGACGGCATTCTCAAACTGATCGCGGACAAGTTTGGTGAAGGAGAATAGGCACGCCATGAGCTTCACCCTGCATGGGCTCGCGGTATCCGGCGGCATCGCCATCGGACAGGCGCACCTTATCTCGCAGGCGACGCTGGAAGTCTCGCACCTGGTCATCGCCCCGCGCATGGTGGAGAAGGAAGTCGCGCGCCTGGAGGCGGCATTCGCGCGGGTGCGCGCCGAGTTCGACGCGATGACGAAAAGCCTGGAGAAATCTCCGGCCGACATGCGCGCCTTCATCGACCTGCATCGCATGATTCTCGACGACCCCGAACTGTCGGAAGTCCCTAAACAGATCATCCGGGAACGGCGCTGCAACGCCGAATGGGCCATCGTGCAGCAGATGGAGCTGCTCGTCGAACAGTTCGAACACGTCGAAGACGTCTATCTGCGCGAACGCAGTTACGACGTGCGGCAAGCCGTCGAGCGGGTCGTGCGCGAACTGAGCGAGCATCCCGACCACGCCTCCGGACGACTCAAGGGAGTCAAGGGCGAAAACCTCATCGTGGTGGGCCACGATCTTTCGCCAGCCGACGTGATGGCCTTCAAGGATCAGAACTTCGCGTCCTTCGTCACCGACGTGGGCGGCGCCACGTCGCACACCGCGATCCTCGCGCGCGGCATGGGCATTCCCGCCGTGCTTGGCCTGCACAACGCGCGGGCACTGATCCGCGACAAGGAAACCCTGATCGTCGACGGCACACGTGGCGTCGTCATCGTCAATCCCGACCGGCGCATCCTCGAGGAATACGAGTTGCGCAAGAGCCAGTTCGAGATCGAGAAATCGAAGCTCAAGCTCCTCAAGACCGCCCGCGCCACTACCCTCGACAAGGTCAAGATCGACCTGCTGGCCAATATCGAGGAACCCGGTGACGTCGATGCGGTGCTCGAAAGCGGCGCAGACGGGGTCGGGCTTTTTCGCACCGAATTCATTTTCCTCGGCCGCGGCGACATGCCGAGCGAGGACGAACAGTTCGAAGCCTACCGCAAGGCGGTCAAAGGCATGGAAGGCCGCCCGATCACCATCCGCACGTTCGACCTGGGCAACGACAAACAACTGCACGTCGACGAGTCATTCGAAGATCGCCGGCGCGACAACCCGGCGCTCGGCCTGCGCTCGATACGCCTGTCACTGGCCGAACCGAAAGTATTCCAGGCCCAGCTCAGGGCCATCCTGCGCGCCTCGAAGCTCGGCAAGGTCAAGATCATGGTGCCGATGCTCTCGCATGCATTCCAGGTGGATCAGACCCTGGCTGCGGTGGAGCACGCCAAGTCGAGCCTGCGCGGAGAAAAAATCCCGTTCGACGAAAACATCGAAGTCGGCGGCATGATCGAGGTGCCGGCCGCGGCGCTGGCCATCGGCGTCTTCCTGCGCCGCCTGGATTTCGTGTCCATCGGCACCAACGACCTGATCCAGTACACCCTGGCCATCGACCGCACCGACGAGCAAGTCGCCAACCTCTATGACCCGCTGCACCCGGCCATCATGATGCTGCTGTCGCATATCATCAGCAGCGCCGAGAAGGCCAATGTCCCGGTGTCGATGTGCGGCGAAATGGCCGGCGACCCGATGTTCACCCGTATCCTCCTCGGCATGGGTCTGCGCCAGTTCTCGATGTTCCCGGCGCAGATTCCGGCGGTCAAGCAACGCATCAAGCAGAGCGACATCTCGGAAATCGAACCGATCATCCGCAAGATCATCCGGCTGGAAGAGTCGGCCAAGATCGAAGAACAGATCGAGCGGCTCAATGCCTGGCAGCAATGACCGCCGGTCATTTGACTTTTCCGGGGGGCGGCGGTAATTTCGCCCCCTAGCGCCGATTTGAACGATCAGCTTGCGGGCGCTCAACAAATACGGCTAAAGCGGAGACTGCCCAGTCCGCCTTCCATAGCCGACTGGGCTTTTGTTTTTTCGGTACGAACGCCATGTCACTCGAGAATTCCGTCGGCAACGTTGCCCCGCAACGCTTCTGCCGCAACGCGCCGCTGGCGCTGAAGGGCGGCGGCCAATTGCCGTCGTTCGAACTCGTCTATGAAACCTACGGCACGCTCAACGCCGCCCGCTCAAACGCCGTGCTGGTCTGTCACGCGCTGTCCGGCAGCCACCATGTCGCCGGCACCTATGCCGACAATCCGAACAGCGTTGGCTGGTGGGACAACCTGGTCGGCCCGGGCAAGCCGCTCGACACCAACAAGTTCTTCGTCATCGGCGTCAACAATCTCGGCGGCTGCTATGGCTCGACCGGACCGTTGTCGATCAACCCGGAGACGGGCAAGCGCTACGGTGCCGACTTCCCGCTGGTGACCGTCGAGGACTGGGTCGCGGCGCAAGCCTGCCTGGCCGACGATCTGGGTATCGACACCTGGGCCGCGGTCATCGGTGGCAGCCTCGGCGGCATGCAGGCCATCGAATGGTCGCTCGAGTTTCCCGAGCGCATCCGCCATGCGATCGCCATCGCCTCGGCGCCCAAGCTCTCGGCGCAGAACATCGCCTTCAATGAGGTCGCCCGCCAGGCCATCTTGTCCGATCCCGATTTTCACGGCGGCCACTACGCCGAACACGGCGTCGTGCCGACGCGCGGCCTGCGCCTGGCGCGCATGATCGGCCACATCACCTACCTCTCGGATGACCAGATGGACGAGATATTCGGCCGCAACCTGCGCAACGGCGAGCACAGTTTCAGCTACGGCGTCGACTTCGAGGTCGAGTCCTATCTGCGCTACCAGGGCGACAAGTTCGCCGGCTTCTTCGACGCCAACACCTATCTGCTGACGACCAAGGCGCTCGACTACTTCGACCCGGCCTACGCCTACGGCGGCGACCTCGCCGCGGCCTTCGCCCGCGCCCGTGCCAGTTTCCTGGTCGCCAGCTTCACCACCGACTGGCGCTTCTCGCCGGCCCGCTCGCGCGAGATTGTCTTCGCGCTGATGCACAACCGGCGTCGGGTCGCCTACGCCGAGATCGACTGCGACGCCGGCCACGACTCCTTCCTGCTCGATGATGCGCACTACCACGCGGTGCTGCGCGCCTATCTGGAGAACATCAAGGTATGACGCCCATTCGACCGCGCGGAGCCCCGCTGGCTCCGCTGACTGCCAAGGAGCGCGAGCGCTTCGATTTCGCGGTGATCGCCCACTGGATTCCCGAAGGCGAACACGTCCTCGACCTCGGCTGCGGCGACGGCCGCCTGTTGCGCTACCTCAACGAAAGCAAACGGATCACCGGCTACGGCGTCGAGATCGCCCATGAGAGCGTGCTCGGCTGCATCCGCAATGGCGTCGACGTGATCCAGATCGACATCGAAGGCGGGTTGTCGGGCTTCGAGGACCGTTCGTTCAGCCACGCGATCATCTCGCAGGCGTTGCAGGCGATGCACAGCACCGAGCGCATCCTCAACGAGATGTTGCGCGTCGCCGACGAGGCCATCGTCAGCTTCCCCAACTTCGCCTACCGGGTGAACCGCGAGGCCATCGCCGCCGGGCACATGCCAGTGTCCGAAGACCTGCCCTACGAGTGGTACGACACGCCGAACGTGCGCTTCTTCACCATCGCCGACTTCGAGGCGCTCTGCGACAAGCTCGGCATCGCGGTCCGCGAACGCCTGGCCTTCGATGCCTTCGGCCAACCGGTCACCGACGACCCGAATCTCAACGGCAGCCTGGCCTTCTACCGGCTCGGCCGGGCGTAGGCGGATGCGCGCTCTGGGCCGCAGCCACCGCCTGGCGGCGGTGCTTCTTCTCGGGTTCGCCTCCGGGCTGCCGCTGGCGCTGACCGGCCAGGCGCTGCAGGCTTGGCTGGCCGTCGACGGCGTCAATATCGCGACGATCGGCTTTTTCGGCCTCGTCGGTGTGCCCTACACCTTCAAGTTCCTCTGGGCGCCGCTGATGGACCGCTTCGAGCCGCCCTGGCTTGGCCGGCGGCGCGGCTGGGTGGTGGTGAGCCAAGGAGGGTTGGCGCTCGTTCTGTTCGTGATGGCCAGCCTTTCGCCGAGCCGCCAGCCGATGCTTTTCGCCCAGTGGGCCGTGCTGCTCGCCTTTCTTTCCGCGTCGCAGGACGTCGTGGTCGACGCCTACCGCGCCGACGTGCTCAGCGACAAGGCCGAACACGGCCTCGGTGCCTCGCTGCACGTTTTCGGCTACCGCCTGGCGATGATCGTTTCCGGTGGCATCGCGCTGATCTGGGCCGACCAGTGGCAGTCGTGGCCCCGCGTTTACGCGCTGATGGGAACGATCATGGGCGCCGCCGCCGCCCTTTCGCTGTTCCTGCTGCCTCCCGTCCATAGCGAGTCGAAGCCGCTGGCCTCCAGTGCCGGCCGGGAAATCGCCGGGTTCGTCGCCATGCTCGGCGGCGTCTTCGCCGGCTATTACCTGGCGCGCTCGGTATTGATCCTGTTCGGACTCGACCCGGACGGCGGAAATCACTGGATTCAACTGCTTTTCGTCCTCGCCGAGATCGCCGCCGCCCTGCCGCTGGCCTGGTGGTTCGCCCGCCTGGTGCGCTTCGAGACGCTCAATGCCTCGCTGGCCAGCTATTTCGCGCAGCCGGGCGCCGCGCTGTTCCTGCTGCTGATCGTCCTCTACAAGCTCGGCGACGCCTTCGCCGGCAGCCTGACTACCGCCTTCCTGCTCAAGGGACTGGCTTTCTCGCAGGCCGAGGTCGGCATCGCCAACAAGATCGTCGGCATCTGGCTGACGATTTTCGGCGCGATCGTCGGCGGCGCACTGATGTTGCGCCTGCGCCTCTACCGTGCGCTGCTGCTGTTCGGTGTTCTACAACTCCTGTCGAACCTCGGCTTCTACCTGATCGCCGTGCTCGGCAAGGGCGCTTGGGGCAGCGTCGCCGTGCCACCGTTCGACTGGATAATCGTATCCCTGCGCGAGGCCGCTTCACTGGACTTCCTGTTGCTTACCGTCGTCGCCGCCGAGAACATCACCGGCGGCATGGGCACCGTGGCATTGGTTGCCTTGCTGATGGCGCTGTGCAACAGCCGCTTTACCGCGACACACTACGCCCTGCTCTCCGCGCTGGCCGCCGTCGGACGCATCTACGTCAGCCCGGTCGCCGGCGTACTCACCGAGAGCATCGGCTGGCAGGCGTTCTATCTGTTCTCGGTGTTCGTCGCCCTGCCCGGCGTCGTCATGGTGTGGTGGATGAGAATCCCGCTTGTCGAGCTTTCCGAAAACGCAAAAGACTCTCGATGAAAACCAGTACAAACCCGACCGCCGCACGCCTGATCGCTGCGGCAAAGACGCTGTCCGACGAGGTCGGCCGACTGCGCTTCTCCGCACCGGTAACGCACCTCTACAACCCGCTCGATTACGCCTGGGCGCCGCACGAACAATACCTGCAGCGCTTCGGCAACGATCGCAAGCGCGTCGTCTTCATCGGCATGAACCCCGGGCCGTTCGGCATGGTGCAGTGCGGCATCCCCTTCGGCGAGATTGCCGCCGCCCGCGACTGGATGGGCATCGAGGCGCCTGTCGAAAAACCCGCCCTTGAGAACCCGAAGCGGCCGGTCGAGGGCTTCGCGTGCACGCGCTCCGAGGTCAGCGGCCGCCGACTGTGGGGACTCTTTCAGCAGCGCTTCGGCAATGCCGAGTCCTTTTTCGCCGAGCATTTCGTGGCCAACTACTGTCCGCTGGCCTTCTTTGACGGCGGACGCAACGTCACGCCAGACAAGTTGCCGGCCTCCGAAACGGAACCGCTTTACGCGGCCTGCGACCGCCACCTGCGCTCGCTTGTCGACGCCTTGCAGCCGGCGTGGGTCATCGGCATCGGCGGCTTTGCGGAAGCCCGGGCGGCCGTGGCGCTCGCTGACAGGGATCTCCGGATCGGCAAGGTGCTGCACCCCAGCCCCGCCAGCCCGGCAGCCAACCGCGGCTGGGCCGAGGCCGCGACGAAACAGTTGCTCGTTCAGGGAATCTGGGACGACGCGTAATCAACGATGCTTGTCGATCGCCATCGCGCGCGGCCGGCGCCGGCGATCGAGCCACCAGGCATAAGCAGGAAGCAACAGCGCCGATCCGGGCAGAAGCAGGAGCAACAAGGCCGGCGAGACCCGCGACAGGATGCGCAGCTGCGTCAGCAACTCCGCTTTCTCCTGGCGGGTCCAGCGGCCGCCGTTGCGATGCTTCATAAGCAGCGGCATCAAGCCGCGCATGCGCAGGATATCGGCCAGAAGATCATTCGCCTGCCGTTTCTGCGAACCGACCAGGCGGGCAACGAAACCTTCGGCGTCTGCGTTGGCGTCGGTCTTCTCTCCGGTGTTCGGCGGGCTCACATGCGGACGCGCCCACCCCAATCGGCGATGGTCGCCTGAACCAGCCGCCAACTCTGCCACAGGGAAAAGGCTTTCCCGCCCCAGCGCAACAGCGACTTGCCCTTCGCCCAGAACAGTACGGCCACGGCCGCCGACGCCATGACAGGGTGGCGACGGATGCTGGCCGCCGCGGAGTGAACAGCGGCCACCGCCGAGTCGACCTTGCCGAGCGCCTGGCTGACCGGAACGAAGTCCTGCCGTAACGTTTCCCGCTGGCTGGCGATGCGTTCGATCAGGCGCCCGCGGCGGAGCAGAAGGTCATCGAGCGGGCGGTTCATGTCCGGCCAGTGTTTTCAGTTGGTGCAGGTCTTCCTGCAATTCGGCGAGGCTGGCGGAAAAGGGCTTCTGCGGCCGGCGTGCGGCCTGGCGGAGTCCGGCCAGGCAGGCTCCGCCGAGCACGAGGAAGAGCAGCGCGAAAATGCCGAGAACGGCCACCCGCTGCTCCCAGAAGAGCGCGACCAGGAATGCGACGACCAGGAGAATCCCGACACCAAAGCAGAAAAGCATGCCTTGCGCGACCATGAGCAACCGCATGGCGCGCAGCTTTTCCTCCTCCAGTTCGTTGGCGAGCAACTCAAGGCGCGTTCTCCCGGTTGCCAGCAACGTTGCCGCGATGTTTCTCAGGGCGGAAAGCAGGCCACCTGCCTCCGCTCCTTGACTCTCTCTCATCCCCGGACGATCTAGCGGCGGCCGATGAGAATGCCGAGCAGCAGCCCGACGCCTGCAGCGATGCCAACGGCGCGCCAGGGATTGTCGTTGACGTAGTCGTCAGTCGCACGGGCCGCAGCCTTGGTGCGATCGACCAGCATCTCCTCCGCATCGGCGAGGCGAATCTTGGCGTCGTGCAGGCGATCGAGGATACGTTCGCGCAGTTCGCCGATCTTGTCGCCGGCGACGCCGGCCGTGGCACGCAGGATTTCCTCGGCATCCGAAACGACGACCTTCATGTCGGAAACGAGTTTTTCTTTGCTGTTGCTGGGGAAATCAGACACTTCGGACATAGGACACCTCATCGCGTATGTGGAAAAACCGCACCGCGCCATACGGCGGGCGCGCCCGTTCACGTTATCCAAATTAGCTGCGCGAATCAATGTAAAACCGGCGTCGCGGGCAGAATCTCTCGCCATTCTGATGCAATTGCAACGGCAGTCGCGTATCGCTCTCAGAGGGAGTAATCGATGCTCAGCGGTGCGTGATCCGAAAAGCGCTGATCCTTGAAAACTCTCGCCTCGACGGCTTTTTCGGCGAGTGAAGGCGTCACCAGCTGGTAGTCCAGGCGCCAGCCAACGTTCTTCGCCCAGGCCTGCCCGCGGTTGGACCACCACGTGTAGGCCGTTTCGGTGGCTTCCGGATGCAATTTCCGGAACGCATCGACCCAGCCCGCCTCGAGCGCCCGACCGACCCACGCACGCTCTTCCGGCAGGAATCCGGAGTTTTTCTGATTCGAGCGCCAGTTCTTCAGGTCGATTTCCTGGTGGGCAATATTCCAGTCGGCGCAGATGACGATATTTCGCCCGCTCGCGCGCAGTGCGACAAGGTGCGGGAACAAGAGATCGAGAAAACGGAACTTGGCCTCCTGCCGTTCCGGTGAGCTTGATCCGGACGGCACATAGAGCGAGATCACCGAGAGATTGCCGAAATCGGCGCGCAGATAGCGGCCTTCGGCGTCGAACTCACGCTCGCCGATTCCCTCGACGACGTCATCCGGTTCCTCGCGGCACCACAAGCCGACCCCGCTGTAGCCCTTCTTTTCCGCGCAGTGATAGAAGGCGTGAAATCCCTCCGGCTGACGCATGTCCTCGGACAGATCGGGCAATTGCGCCTTCAGTTCCTGCAGGCAGACGACATCGGCTGATTGCGCTGCCAGCCACTGATGAGCGCCCTTGCGCCAGGCTGAACGGATGCCGTTGAGATTTAAGGTGATGATGCGTAACATAGCCACTCCGGGCCGTTCGCGGCCCCGACAGTCAAACAAAAAGGCAGTGTATCAATGGATTTTCGCCAGGAATTCATCGAGTTCGCCCTCGCGCAGAACGTCTTGCGCTTCGGCGAATTCAAGACCAAGGCAGGGCGGCTTTCTCCGTACTTCTTCAACGCCGGCCTGTTCAACGACGGCGCCGCGCTTGATCGCCTGTCGCAATTCTACGCCCAGGCCATTCAGGCCAGCGGTATCGCCATCGACATGTTGTACGGCCCCGCCTACAAGGGTATTCCGCTGGTTTCCGTCACCGCGCTGGCGTTGGCGCGCGCCGGCCGCAACCTGCCGTTCGCCTTCAACCGCAAGGAAGCCAAGGACCACGGTGAGGGCGGCAACATCATCGGCACTCCGCTGGCCGGTCGCGTTTTGATCATCGACGACGTGATTTCCGCCGGCACCTCGGTGCGCGAATCGGTGGAAATCATCCGTGCGGCCGGGGCGACGCCGGCTGGCGTCGTCATCGCG
>JARKPC010000003.1 GCA_029975435.1 Propionivibrio sp.
CATTGGCCTGGACGATCGGTACTCCAGCATCGTCGGTTCGCAGAAGTACCTTCGGGACGTCTACGGCATGAGCGCGCGCAAGATCGCCGACCGGGTTCGAGAGGTTGTTCATGCCTAGGGTTCTGATTTTCGCCAATGACAACAGCACGATCTATAACTTCCGTCGCGAATTGCTGCGCCGCCTGGTCGGCGACGGATATCAGGTGACTGTTGCCCTGCCCGCGCACGAGCGTAACCAAGCCTTCCGTGAGCTGGGTTGCGAAGTGGTGGAGACGCCACTCAGCCGCTTCGGCACCAACCCAGTGCGGGAGTCGGTATCACTGGTCAGGTTCATCCAGATCATTCGCCGCCTCGCACCGGATGTGGTGCTCACCTACACGGCCAAGCCCAACATCTACGGCGGTCTGGCAGCGCAGTTCTGCGGCGTCCCGTACCTCAACACCGTGACCGGCCTCGGTGCGGCCTTCCAGTCCGAGAGTGTGGTTCGTCGTGTCTCCGCCTTCATGCAGAGGGTGGCCTACCGTAAATCGAGCCGCGTGTTCTTCCAGAACAATGCCAACCGAGCCGAGTTCGAGCGACTTGGGATCGTTGGCCACAACACCGCGGTGTTGCCGGGTTCTGGAGTCAACCTCGACCTGCACGCCTTGGAGCCGTACGCCGTCGACACCGGAACGACTCGCTTCATCACTGTCTCGCGCATCCGACACGACAAGGGCTTCGATGAGCTGTTCGCTGCCATCCGGCGGGTTTGTGCCCAGCGGGATGATGTCGAGTTCCACGTCGTGGGCTGGTACGAGGACGACACCTACCGAGACGCGGTCACTGAGATGGAGAACCAGTTCCCGCTCGTCATCCATGGCGGCGTGCCGCAAGAACGCGTCCATGAACTGATCGCGCAGTCACACTGCCTGCTGCACCCGTCACACCATGAGGGCATGGCGAACGTTATCCTAGAGGCGTCCGCCACCGGCGTGCCGAGCATCGCCTCTGACATCCCGGGGTGCCGTGAAGCAATCGATGATGGTGTCACAGGGCTTCTCTTCCCGGCGAAGGGGGTTGACGCCCTGGAGACCCGCATCGACCGCTTCCTCTCCATCCCTTGGGAAGACCGCCGGTCCATGGGGCTGGCCGCCCGGCAGAAGATGGCGACCGAATTCGATCGCGAGAAGGTCGTTGATCGATACTTGGAACAGATCCGGGGCATTTGTGCAGATGATGCACGGAAAGCGAGTGTTTGAGGCATGAAAGTCCTGATCACCGGAGGTGCCGGATTCATCGGCTCGAACCTCGCGCGATACCTGCTCGGCCAGCCCGGCGTGGCGACTGTCCGTATCCTTGATGACCTCAGCACCGGGCGCCTGGCGAACCTCGATGGGCTGGACGTCGACTTCATCAAAGGAAGCATCCTCGACCTAGAGACCCTTGGCGC
>JARKPC010000032.1 GCA_029975435.1 Propionivibrio sp.
CGATCCGGTTTCTTGTCCAGCACCTTGGTATGCATCGAGGCCATGAAGCTATGGCGCTTGACGGTAAACGCGCTGCGCATCTGCGCGCGGGCGGCATCGCGCACCTCGCGGCCGCCGGATTGCATGCCACGGGCGACCGCCTGATGAATGGCCTGGCGGCGCGCGCTGGACCACGCCACAAACTGGCGTGGTTCGAACAGGCCGGCGGTGGTCAGGTTGATTTTCATTGTGACGCGTCCGTGGTGAGTTCCCGCTGCAGCCGTTCGATGGCCCGTTTGTCGCCTTGGCTGGCGACCGCCATGAGCGTCAGTTGCAGTCCCAGTGATTCGCCTTCACGCACCGATTCGGCGGCCAGAAAGGCCTCGAACTGCCCCACGGAGTAGTTCAGGATGTCGGGGAGTCGGTGGCCGACATGGATGAGGCGGTGGATGGCGTGCGTCCAGGCGGCACTGGGTCCAGGCAGGCGTGAATCCTCAGACTCGCCTCTTGCACGGCCGGCTTCACCCTTTGCACGAAAAAATCGGCATTGACCTCGAAAATCGCCGTGGCCAGCGCAATCGCCGCATCGAGGGGCAAGGCGTCGATCCAGTCCTGCGACTGACGCGAGGCCAAGGCGAGCGTGCGCAGCAAGGCAGTGCCGTGGGTACTCAGGATGGCCAGCCAGTCGGGCTCCGCGCTGGCGAGTTGATCGGCAAACGGCTGAATGGTCGCCAGTAAGGCCGGGACTTCCCCGACGCGAATCGGGGTGATCGACAGCTTCTCGCCGGCAATCTCGAGCACGACCGGTTGCGAGGGAAAAGCCGCAAAGGGATTCATGGTCGTCCTCACAGCAGCACGATTATGTGGAGTGGATGTTTATGCATAGTTGGGTTCCTTTCAGGTTGAGATTGCAGGGGTAGTAGCTCTGGTGTGCTGCGCATAAAAAAGCCAGTGCTACCCAGCGAACGCCAGACAGCACCGGCCAAAGTGCTTCAAACAGAAGCGTCGCTTCCTTTCGAGAGCGAACGCGGGTTGAGCGAGGCAATCAGCGCGTCGGTGGCCTTGAAGCGCCCCGTACGCAGTTCTGGTGCCACCATGGACTGCAATGCCTCCAGCTTCACGCTCGGATCGGCCCGCGTGTAGATTTCCGTGGTCTGGATGCTCGCGTGTCCCAGCCACAGCGACACCTTGCGCAGGTCGTTGGTGGCCTGCAAAACGGTCAACGCACAGGTATGGCGTAGCACATGCGGAGAGATGCGCTTTTGCGCAAGTGACGGACAATCCACCGCAGCCTGCTTGGCGTGCTTGCTCAGGATGTATTCGAAGCCGGAGCGCGTCATGGCCTGCCCCCGTGCGTTGACGAACAGGTTTGCGCAAGGCATCTCACCGCGCACCGCCATCCACGCCCTTAGCGCGGTCGCGGTTTGCTTCCAAAGGGGCAGGCAGCGCTCCTTGCGTCCCTTGCCCAGGACTCGGATGCTGGCATCCGGCTGCAGCTTCAAATCACTCAGTTGCAAGCCAATCAACTCGGATACCCGTAGCCCCGCCGCGAAGCACAGATGCAACATAGCGCGGTCGCGAATGCCCTCGCGGTCGGTTGGCACCGGCGCATCCAAGACGGCCTGCATCTCTGACACCGTCAGGTGCTTGATTAGCTTCGTTTCCACCTTCTTCGTGGGGATCGCCAGCACGCGCTGAATCTGCTCAAGTGCCGAGGGAAGCCGGAACTGCATGAAGTGCATGAACGACTTGATCGCCGCGAGCCGGATGTTCCTGGAGTTCGCGCCGTTGTTGCGTTGGGTCTCGAGGTGGCTCAGGAAGGCGACCACAAGCGACGCATCGATCTGTTCGAAACACAGCTTGACCGGTGGCACCTTGAGCCGATCTGCTGCAAACTCGAACAGCAGCTTGAATGCGTAGGTATAGGATTCACATGTGTTGCGGCTGGCATTGCGTTCATCCACCAGGCGCTGCCGCAAAAAAGCGGTGATGTGGGAAGCGATCGGAGTCATGACGCCACCTCCACAAACTGCTCGCAACACGAGGAGATGTCGCGCATCAAGTCGGGCGTCGCCTGCAAATACCAGTAGGTCGCCGCCGCATCGACATGGCCCAGATAGGTGGACAAAGCCACCATGTGCCGCGCCACACGGTCACGCCCGTCGGGGCAAGTTTGCAGCGCCCTGACGGCAAAGGTATGCCGCAGTGAATGCGGTGTGATTCGAGGGCCATCTGGCGTGCGAGGCAAACCTGCGCGGTTGACCAGTTCCTGAAACACCCGATCCACGTGCTCCCTGATCAAAGGCGTGCCGCGAAGGGATGCGAACACAGGGTCGTCAGGCGACGTGGTCGAACGCCATTGCGACCGGTAGCGCTGCAAGGCCTCTCGGCAACTGTCGTGCAAGGCCACCAATCGGCTCTTGCGAAACTTGGTGTTGCGAATGAGCAGGCCGTCGGGCGTGATGTCCGAATGGTGCAGCCGTAGGGCCTCCGAAATCCGCAGACCCGTACACGCAAGCAAGCCGATCAGGGTGCCGTAGGTTGCGCCTTGCATCGGGTGGGTGCCGAAGCATGAGGCGGCCTTCATCAACCGTGCGATCTCATCCTGGCTCAGGATGAACGGCGCTCGCCGTGGCCAGGTCTCGCTGCCGAACACTGGCAGTGGAACTTCATGCTTGGCATCTTCTGCCCGAGCAAAACGTGCAAACCGAATGACAACCCAAAGACGGCGGGCACGCTGCGGTGTCTTGGCTGCGATGCCTGCCCACTCGATGGCGGTGCTGGCGTGTACATGCTGCTCGTCTCTGGCTGCGGCAAACGATGCAAAGCTGTGCAGAAACCCGGCTTGGCACCCAAACTGGAAGCCGCCAGCGCGGCGCATGTCAATGTAGTTCTGTACGGTTTGGCTCAGCATGGCAGCACCTCGGGCCACGGCTGGGCAAGTTCGTGCAAAGCGACGACATCGACCTTAGCGTAGATCTGCGTGCTGACCACCGATTGGTGGCGCAAAACCGTGGAAATCTCCTGCAAGCTAGCACCGTGACGCAGCATGGCAGTGGCCGCCGAATGTCGTAGAACATGGGCAGCACCTCGCTGCGGCGCATTCACCCCAGAGCGGCGCAACGCCAACTTGGCTATGTCTGAGATAGCACGCGCATCGCGAAAGGCGCGGAACGGCGCAATGGCACGCACGAATAGACGGTCAGACTGGGTCGGCGCACGTCCGTGCTGCAAGTAGCTCACGATGGCGTCGCCCACCTCCTGTGTCAGAGGCAGCAGAGTTTGCCGCCGGCTCTTGCCGCTCACGGCAATCGTGGCCGCTCGCCAGTCGATGTCCGTC
>JARKPC010000077.1 GCA_029975435.1 Propionivibrio sp.
CTATAGTCTCCAAGTCGCGCATCAAGATTGATAACCCCGAGATCGAGGCCAAAGTCGGGATGACGGGATTTTATTCCATGACGGTCCGGGCCTTCAAGCTGGCCTCCCTGGAAGACATCTGCGAGGATTTCGGTCAGGCGGCATATTATCTCGGCACCATCCCCGGGCACCCCTTCGGGTTCCCCCTCGACGACCATCACACCCTGATTACCGGCAAACCGATGCTGGTCTGCGGCAACACCGCAGCCATGGTGAGCGAGACCCGCTTCGGCCGACACTTCAGGGTCGTCGGCGACACGTCGGTCCATTACGGCCCCTTGGACTGCGGTCCGTCGTGCGCGGCGCCCGCCGCGGATCCTTGCGGCAGCGGCTCCTGCTGCTGAAGCAACCGTACCGTCGGATGAATTGACTGGTATGTGTATGCCTATTGAAGCGGCCTGCCCGACGCCGGCGCGCTCACGGGCAGGCTGCAATTGCTCTTTACGAAAGGGTATTACAATGAAACTGCCGCATCATTTTCTTGGGGAATTTATCGGGACGTTCCTGCTGGTGCTCTTCGGTTGCGGGTCGGTCGCCGTAACCGTCCTGTTTTCGGCCCATACGGGGCTGTTTCAGGTGGCAATGGTCTGGGGCCTGGGAGTGACGATCGCCATTTACGCGACCCGGCATCTCTCGTGCGCCCATCTCAACCCGGCGGTCAGCGTCGCCATGGTGTTCGGCAGGAGGATGTCCCTGTCGAAACTGCCGGTCTATCTCTGCGCCCAGTTCCTCGGCGCGTTCATCGCCGCGGCTGTTCTCTACCTGTTGTTCGCCGATTCCATCGCCCAGTTTGAAAGCGTAAACAACATCCTGCGCGGATCTCCCGCTTCAGTCAAAACGGCCCAGATGTTCGGAGAATTCTATCCGAATCCCGGCGCCGGAACAGCGGCCGCGGTGACGCCGCTCACCGCCTTTCTCGCCGAAGCGGTCGGCACCTTCGCCCTCGTCTTCCTGATTTTTTCACTGACCGAAGGGTGCAATCTCGGCCGGCCCGGTGATGCGCTTGCACCGGTGTTCATCGGCGTAACCGTGACCATCATCATCTCGATCCTCGCCCCTCTCACCCAGGCGGGCCTCAACCCGGCACGGGACCTGTCGCCGAGACTGTTCGCCATGCTGACCGGATGGGGAAGCGCGGCCCTGCCCG
>JARKPC010000093.1 GCA_029975435.1 Propionivibrio sp.
GAGCGAGATACGCCGGAAATCGGCCTGCAGCTGCAGACGGGCGGATTGAAAGTCGGCGACGACATTTACGAAGTCACGCTGACCGCCACGGTGACCGCCAAGATCGGGGAAAAGACCGTGTTCCTGGTCGAGGCCGGCCAGTCCGGATTGTTCCGCATCCGCAATATTCCGGAAGACAATCTCGAGCCGCTGCTGTCGATCGCCTGCCCGAACATCCTCTTCCCCTATGTCCGCGAAGTCGTTTCCGAATCGGTCACTCGCGCCGGATTCGCCCCGGTCGTGCTGCAGCCGGTTAATTTCGAGGCCATGTACGCGGCCCGTGCGCAGCAGGAACAGACGGCCGAGGCCTGATTTTCCCTTTTCGCCAAGGAGATCCGTCATGAAAAGATCGTTGTTCGCATTGTTTCTTCTTTTCGCCGGCTTCTCCTTGCCGGCCGCGGCCATCGAGTATCGCACGGTGGATGCGCCGGCTGTCCTTTACGATGCCCCCTCGCAGCGCGGCGTCAAGCTTTTCGTCATTCATCGCGACACTCCGGTCGAAGTCGTGGTCAGTCTCGAAGGCTGGGCCAAGGTGCGCGATGCCGAGGGAAGTCTGGCTTGGATCGAGAAAAAGTATCTGGCTGCGCGGCGCTCGGTCATCGTCAGGACGGACCGGGCCGACGTGCTGAAGAATTCTGCGGAAGGTGCTCCGCTGGCTTTTGAGGCCGAAAAGAATGTCTCTCTCGAGTATCTTGAAACCCTGCCCGGCGGCTGGGTCAAGGTGCGCCATCGCGACGGGCAGGAAGGTTTCGTACGCGCCGCCCAGGTCTGGGGCTTCTGAACTTGAAGCTGACCATCATCGCCGCCGGCGCGTGGGGCACGTCGCTGGCCATCGCCCTGAGTGGCCGGCATCAGGTCACCCTGTGGACGCGTGAGCCCGATGTCACGCGCGACATGCAGGAAAAGCGTGAAAACCGGCGCTTCCTGCCGGGTTTCGCCCTGCCGGATTCCCTCGGCATCGGCGTCGATCTTGCGGCTGCCGTCAACGACGCCGACCTGTTGATCATCGCCGCGCCGCTGGTCGGCCTGCGCGCCACGTTGCGCCAGTTGCGCGAATCCGGCCCGTTGCGGCCGCTGATCTGGGTGTGCAAAGGCTTCGAGCCCGGCACCGGCAAGCTGCCGCATCAGGTGGTCGAGGAGGAACTCGGCGATGCGGTTCCCTGCGGGGTACTGACCGGCCCGAGCTTCGCTGAAGAAGTGGCGAAGGGCTTGCCGACGGCGGCGACGCTGGCCTCGCGCGATGCCGAATTCGCCCGGCGCATCGCCGCGGAACTGCACGGCGGCCGCCTGCGCCTCTACGCCAACGACGATCTGGTCGGCGCCGAAATCGGCGGTGCGGTGAAAAACGTCCTGGCGATCGCCGCCGGTATCAGCGACGGCCTCGGCTTTGGCCACAACGCCCGTGCCGCCCTGATGACCCGCGGCCTGGCCGAAATCGCCCGGCTCGGCGTGGCGCTTGGCGGCCAGCCGGCGACCTTCATGGGCCTCGCCGGCATGGGCGACCTGATCCTAACCTGCACCGGCGACCTCTCGCGCAACCGGCGCGTCGGCCTGGCTCTGGCGGCGGGTAAGCTACTGCCGCAAATCCTCGAAGAACTCGGTCACGTCGCCGAAGGCGTCAGCACCGCGCGTGAAGCGGCGCAACTCGCCGAAAAGATGGGGGTCGACATGCCCATCACTCAAGCAGTGGATGCCATCCTGCACCGGGGCGAGCCGGCACTTGAAGCGGTGGAAAAGCTGCTCAGCCGCGATCCGAAGGTCGAGAACGTCTGACGCGGCTGCAGTACTGTGCCGAGTCGTTGAATCAGCGATTCGACTGCGCGTTGCCGTACTCTTTTACGACCCGACCTTGTTGCAAATTAGCAACAAATACTCCCTGCGGTGACAATAATCGGCGCGACAAGGTTGCTCCACGGGGGTGCGTTTGCGATGATTCGGACAGCTTCTCATCAATGAGAGGTCCAGTTTGGTAGTGCGTCACGCGCTGCCGACCTTAACCCTAGAGGAGATTCACAAATGCAAAAGAAAATTATTGCTCTGGCCGTCGCCGGTGTGGTTTCGGGCGCCGCTTTTGCCCAGACCAACGTCACCGTCTATGGTGTTGTTGACCAAGGTTACCTGTACAGCAAGTCGGACGCACGTCCCACCGATGCCAACGGCACCAACAAGTTCAGCGGTCTGGCTGACGGCGGCCTGAACGGCACCCGTATCGGCTTCAAGGGCGAAGAAGCGCTGGGCAACGGCCTGAAGGCGATCTTCACGCAGGAATACGGCAAGGACGCCGATGAGAACACCGCCATGTGGAACACTCGTCAATCCTTCGTCGGTCTGGCCAGTGACAAGTGGGGTTCCTTCACCCTTGGTCGTCAGTACAACGCCGCCAGCCACGCCGTCGGGCGCAACAACGCCAACGACGTCACCGGCATGAATCCCTACAACGTTCTGCAAGGCCAGAACGGTAGCCAGATCCGCAGCATGGGCGGCAGTGCCCGTCAGGACAACGTTGTCAAGTACATGAGCCCGACTTGGAGCGGCTTCTCGTTCATCGCCAACTACACCTTCGGCGAAGCGACCAACGCGACCAGCGCGACCGCCTCCAACGTCTATAACGCAGCCGACGTTTCCGATAACGGCCGTTATAGCTTGCTCGGTTCGTACGCCAATGGCCCGTTCAATATCGACGTAGCCTATGCCGGTCAGTCCAACGTTCGCTCGACCTATACTCCGGGTGCTACCTATGACAACGAAGGCAAGGACATCAGCGAATGGTACATCGGCGGTGCGTATGACTTCAAAGTCGTCAAGCTGTTTGCCCACTACCAAGACCTGAGCAACGACACCAACGTTCTCACCGCGGTTACCGATCAGAAGTGGTGGGCGGTTAGCGCCCAGGTTCCGGTTGGCGCTGCTGGCAAGTTCATCGTCGAATACGCGAAGCAGAAGGTCGAGTTTAACAACGCGAATAATGTTTCGGATGGTACGAACGACGGTTGGGGCATTGCCTACTGGCATGATCTGTCCAAGCGCACCCGCCTCTACGCCGGTGTTTCGCAGATCGATCTGGACTCGAATCCCGGTGCATTGCCCACCGGCTACAAGTCTGTGCTTACTCCGGACGAGAAGACCACCAGCTACTACATGGGTATCCGTCACGCTTTCTAATCTGACGCAAGTCGGATCTGAAATTGAGAACGGGAGCTTCGGCTCCCGTTTTTTTGTTTGTTGAGGAGTCAAGGCGGTTAAATGAACGAAATCGTACAGCGATTGCAGGATGCATTGCAGTTGCATCAGCAGGGGCGGCTTCCCGAAGCGGCCGACGGCTACCGGGGGATTCTGCGGGCTGCTCCGGGCAACGTCGATGCGCTGAACCTGCTGGGCGTGGCGTGTTGCCAGATGGGCGAACACAAAGAGGGTATCCGCCTGTTCAAGAAATGCATCAAGGTGAAGCCGGACTTCGCCCAAGCGCACGGCCATCTCGGCGATGCGCTGATCGAGACGAAGTCGTTCAAGGAAGCCATTGCCTCGCTGCGCCGGGCGGTTGCCCTGGCCTCCGACTGGGCCGAGGCGCACAGCAATCTGGGATACGCCCTGCATGAAAGCGGACAGTTCGAGAAAGCGGTCGGATGCTACCTGCAGGCACTGGCGCTGAAACCCGACCTCGTCGGCGCACACAATCATCTCGGGAATGCGTATCTCAAGCTGGAACGCAAGGACGATGCCGAACGGAGCTTTCGGCGGGCCTTGGAGATTTCGGCGGATTTTGTTCCTGCACGCAACAATTTGGGACTGCTGCTGGTATCTGAAGAGCAATACGATGAAGCGGAAGCTTGCTTTCGCAAAGTCATTGACCTTGATCCGGCATATGCCTCGGCCTATTTGGATCTCGCCCGACTGGTAGCCCGGAAGGGCATGGTGTTGGAAACCGAGGGCTACTGCACGAAAGCCCTGGCGCTGGTGCCGTTTTATGTCGAGTCTCATAAGACTCTGGCTGATGCCCTGGCCGTGCAAGGCCGCTACGCTGAAGCGGAAGAACACCTAACCGAAGCGCTACGCATCAACCCCAATAACTTTGAATCTTACTGTGCCCTGCGTTTTTTTTATTGCTTCCTGGATCGCGGTGCGTCGGAGAAAGCCATCGAGGTGGGTCGGCAATGCAGCCGGATGTTTGCCAAGCAGGCCAGCCGCGGATTGTTCAAGGCATGGACGGCGAATCCGAAGCCGGAGCGCCTGCGCGTCGGCCTCGTCTCGGGAGATCTGCGAAATCATCCGGTCGGGTATTTTCTGGAAAGCACGCTGGCCAACATCGACACAACTCGCATCGAACTGATTGCTTACCCGACCGTGCCTTTCGAGACGGACTTGACCCGGCGTATTAGCCCCTTCTTCAGCCGCTGGGAGCCGATTGCCGGAATGTCGGATTTCGATGCCTCCCGACTGATCCATGCGGACGGCGTACATGTGCTACTCGATCTCTCCGGATATACCGCGAACACCCGACTACCCGTATTCGCCTGGCAGCCGGCTCCGGTTCAAACGACGTGGCTCGGCTATTTCGCTACGACCGGCATCGAACAGATGGATTATCTGCTGGCCGACCCAGTCAGCGTTCCGAACCAGCATCGGGATCAATTCACCGAGGAGGTGTGGTACCTCCCGGAAACGCGCTTGTGTTTCACGGCGCCAACGAATGATGTTGCGATAATGCCCCTGCCTGCCGCGGACAAGGGATATGTCACTTTCGGCTGCTTCCAGAATCCGTCGAAAATAAACGACGACGTCTTGCGCCTCTGGGCGCAGATTCTGGCCAGCGTGCCCAATGCCAGGCTGCGTATTCAGGCCAAACAATTTGCCGATCTGGGTTTCGTTGAACATTTTCGGGGACGTTGCCGGACGCGGGGTCTCGATGTGTCGCGCCTTTTGCTGGTGGGACATTTGCCGCGCGAGGAGTATTTCGCCGCGCACGGCGAGGTCGATATCATCCTCGATACCTTCCCCTATCCGGGCGGGACGACGACCTGCGAAGCGTTGTGGATGGGCGTGCCGACCTTGACGCTGGCGGGTAACACCATGATCGCTCGGCAGGGGGCGAGCTTGCTGAGCGCGGCCGGACTGAACGACTGGATCGCGTCCGGCGAAGCGGAGTATGTCGATAAGGC
The DNA here is from genome assembly GCA_029975435.1 of Propionivibrio sp. GTDB lineage: Bacteria > Pseudomonadota > Gammaproteobacteria > Burkholderiales > Rhodocyclaceae > Propionivibrio. The sequence goes on from JARKPC010000093.1 coordinate 5,196, forward strand.
CATTGCCTTTGCGGCCGACCTGACTGGACTGGCGGAGCTGCGCTCCGGGCTGCGCCAGAAGGTACTGGCGTCTCCGTTGTTCGATGCGGCACGGTTTGCCCGCCACCTTGAAGATGCGTTGTGGGGCATGTGGCAAGCCAAGGGGGTGGCGCGAGTGACTGGCGATGGAAGATAGCCGTTCGCGACCGACATCGCTTGCCGACCTTTTTCTGACCCTGACCGCTCTGGCCCTGCAGGGGTTTGGCGGCGTCCTGGCCGTCGTTCAGCATGAGTTGGTGGTGCGCAAGCGCTGGCTGACCAAGGAGGAGTTTGTCGAGGAATGGGCCGTGGCGCAGATCCTGCCCGGGCCAAATGTGATCAATCTGTGTCTCATGATCGGCAGCCGCTATTTCGGCTGGCGCGGGGCACTGGCGGCACTGGCCGGGATGCTGTGCGTGCCGACGGTGGGGGTGCTGGCCCTGGCTGTCGCGTATGCCCGGTATGGGGAGCATCCGATGGCGATCGGCGCCCTGCGTGGGATGGGCGCGATTGCGGCCGGGCTGATCATCGCGGCGGGGCTTCGGCTGGCCGGGGCATTGAAATCCAATCCCCTGGGCGTGCCGTTGTGCGTTGCCCTGGGAGTGATTACCTTCGTCGGGATCGCGGTGCTGCGCTTGCCGCTGGTCTATATCCTCTGTGGTCCCGGCGCACTGGGGTGCGTGGCGGCCTACCGCCGGCTCGGCGGCCGATGAGTACGCCAGCCCTGGATCTGGCTTGGAGCGATTGGCTGGCGCTGTTCGGGCACTTCCTGTCGTTGTCGCTGATGGCCGTCGGCGCGGCGTTCAGCACGCTGCCCGAAATGCATCGCTACTTGGTCGACCGGCAGCACTGGCTGACCGATCCGCAATTTACCGCATCGATTACGCTGGCGCAGGCCGCGCCGGGGCCGAACGTGCTGTTCGTGGCACTGATGGGCTGGAACGTCGGCATGAACGCCGGCGGATACGGGGCGGCTCTGATTGGGGCGGTGGTGTGCCTGGTCGGGATGCTGCTGCCGAGCAGCCTGCTGGTCTACTTCGCTTCCCATTGGGGGCAGCGCAACCGGGATCGCCATGCGGTACGCGCCTTCAAGCAGGGCATGGGGCCCGTGGTGATCGGCCTGCTGATCGGTACCGGCTGGATCATGGCCAGCGCCAACGGCGATCCTGCCAGCGATTGGCCGCTGTGGCTACTGACGGCCGCCGCGACGATCATCGTCTGGCGCACACGTCTTCATCTGCTGTGGTTGCTGGGAATCGGCGCCGTCTTGGGCGGCCTGGGCTGGGTCTGATGGCGATAAAAAACCCGGAAGACTCGTTGGTCTTCCGGGTTTGACGGTGCTGCGAGTGTCAGCCGGCGGCGAGGATGCGCCTGATTTCAGCCAATCCTGCGGAGAGCATGGCCAGGTCCTGCGGCGCATTGCGCTTCAGTTCCTCGATGACGCCACGTGCCGCTGAGCTTGACTGCAACGCTTCGGCGGTGCCGCGCTGGAGCAGCGATTGCCGCAGCGTGCGCAGTTCTCCGGCCAGTTGCGCCCGTGCCCGAGCCTGCCAGCGGTTGCCTGACGGCAGGTTGCCGATGGCGGTGCTGAGCCAGCTGAGATCCAGGCCGGCGTCGAGCTTGGCGCAGGCTGCCGCCACTTCTTCAAGCGCCCGGTTGCCGGTGCGTGCCAGATCGACCAGTTCGAATACGCCGGCGATCGCCGAGCGTGCGTCGAGCAGCGCAGCAATCGCTTCGACCCCCTGCTTGCCGGCACGCGCAGTGCTGATGGCTTGGGCGACGGCGTTGCCGTAGGTGCTGACAACGGTGGCGATGTCGGCGCCGCCCATCTGCGAGGCCAGTATTTGCCGGGTGGCGGCACTGACCATGTCACGCAGTGCCATCATCAGGGCCATCTGGCGCGGGGAAGGAATCTTCAGGTCGAGTGCTTCGATTTCCTTCCACAAACCTTCTGCGCCCAGCAACTCGCTGGCCGCATACCACGCGGCGACGATCTGCTCGAGATCGGCGCCGGTTTCGTCGCCCACTTGCTGGGTGAAGGTGGTGCCCATGCGGTTGACCAGACGGCTGACGATCTGCGTGGTGATGATCTCCCTGCGCAGCGGGTGCGACGGGATCTGCTCGGCACAGGTTTTCGCCACGGCTTCGGGGAAGTAGCCCACCAGCAGTTTCTGGAATTCCGGCGAATCCGGCAGCTTCGACTCGAGAATGGCCTGCTTCAACGCGATCTTGGTATAGGCCAACAGCACGGCAACTTCCGGGGCAGTCAGTCCGAGTCCCATCTGGGCACGCTCGATGAGATGTTTCTCGTCGGGCAGGAACTCGATGGCACGATTGAGTCCTCCCTTGGCTTCGAGGAAACGGATGAGTTGTCCGTGCGCGTTGAGCAGATCGCGGCCGTAGGTGGCTTCCAGCGAGACGGCCTGGGTTTGCTGGTAATTGTCGACCAGCACCCGGCGGCCGACATCGTCGGTCATCGAAGCGAGCAAGGTGTCGCGCTGCTTGATGGTCATGTCGCCGCTCTGCAGCAGACTGGAGGTCAGGATCTTGATGTTGACCTCGTGGTCCGAGGTGCCGACGCCGGCCGAGTTGTCGATGGCGTCGGTGTAGATCAGGCCGCCGGCCTGCGCGTATTCGATGCGCGCCTTCTGCGTGAAGCCGAGGTTGCCTCCTTCACCTACGACCTTGGCGCGGATTTCCGTGGCGTCGACGCGGATGGCATCGTTGCCGCGGTCGTTGGCGTCCTGATGGCTTTGCGTGCTGGCCTTGAAGTAGGTGCCAATGCCGCCGTTGTAGAGCAGATCGACGGGTGCCTTGAGGATGGCGTTCATCAGTTCGTTCGGCGTCATCTGTTCAGCTTCGACGCCCAGGCGGGCGCGGATCTGCGGGGAGAGCGGGATGCTCTTCACGCTGCGCGACCATACGCCGCCGCCTTCCGAGATCAGCGATTTGTCGTAGTCGTCCCAGGACGAGCGCGGCAGGTCGAACAGGCGCTGCCGTTCGTTGAAGCTCTTTTCGGGATCCGGATTCGGGTCGAGGAAGATATGGCGGTGGTCGAAGGCGGCGAGAAGCATTGTCTTGTTGGAACGCAACAGGCCGTTGCCGAAGACGTCGCCGGACATGTCGCCGACGCCGACCGCGGTGAACGGTTCGCTCTGCGTGTCGCGCCCGAGTTCGCGGAAGTGGCGTTTGACGGCTTCCCACGCGCCGCGGGCGGTAATGCCCATCTTCTTGTGGTCGTAGCCGGCCGAGCCGCCGGAGGCGAAGGCGTCGCCGAGCCAGAATCCGTATTCGATGGCGATGGCGTTGGCGATGTCGGAGAAGGTCGCCGTGCCTTTGTCCGCCGCGACGACAAGATAAGGATCGTCGCCGTCATGACGCCGGACGTTGGCCGGGGGCACCACCTTGCCGCCGATAAGATTGTCGGTGACATCGAGCAGGCCGCGGATGTAGATCTGGTAACAGGCAATGCCTTCAGCCAGCCAGGCGTCGCGCTCGCTGGCCGGCGGCAGGCGCTTGCCGACGAAGCAGCCCTTCGCGCCTAGCGGAACGCCGACGACGTTCTTGACCATCTGCGCCTTGACCAGCGCCAGGCCTTCCGTGCGGTAGTCCTCCATGCGGTCGGACCAGCGCAGGCCGCCGCGCGAGACGCTGGAGCCGCGCATGTGGATGCCTTCCATGCGCTGGCTGTAGACGAAGATTTCAAAGAGCGGCACCGGCTTGGGCAGGAAGGGGATGAGCTTCGAGGAGATCTTGAAGGACAGGTAGTCCTTCGCTTGCCCCTTGGCGTCCTTCTGCCAGGCATTGGTGCGCATGGTGGCGTGGAAAGCCGTCCGGTAGCCCGAGAGGATGCGGTCGTCGTCGAGGTTGCTGACCTGCGAAAGGGCTGCCGCCAGTTCGCGGTCGATTGTCTGCGCCTGGGCGTCGTTGCCATCCGGGGCGAAACGCGCTTCGAAGAGGTCGGACAGCAAGCGGGCGATCTTTGGATGGGCGGACAGGCAGCGCTCTATGTATACCTGGCTGAACGGCAAGCCGGCTTGGCGCAGGTAGCGGCCGTAGGCGCGCAGGATGTTGATGCGCGGAGCGTCCAGACCGGCGAGGAGCGTGAGCCGATTGAATCCGTCATTTTCGGCTTCGTCGCGCAGCAGCTTTTCCAGGAGATCGAAGAAGGCGCGGCGCGTCGGTTCGTCGTCGAGGGCTTCGGAACGTGGCAACTGCACGGCAAAGTCGGCGATATGCAGGTCGCTGTCGATCAGCTTGAACGGTTGTTCGGAGAGAACGATCAGCCCCAGGTTTTCGAACACGGGCAGGATCGTCGACAGCGGACGCGACCGGCCTTTGAGGAACAGCTTGATGTGCTGGTGCGATCCATCATCGCCGTAGGGGGCGTTGAGCTTGACCTCGATGCGCCCACTGTTCTCCGCCGTTTCGAGACGTTCGAGGTCGGAAACCGCGGAACTTGGCGGAACCTGGTCCTGATAGACCAGCGGCAGGGACGCGCCATAGCGACGCAGCAGCGTGTTGCCGCGCTCTTCACCGTCATGTTCGATCAGGTTGTGCTGAAGTTCGTCCTGCCAGCCGCGGACGATGCGGGCGATTTCGCGCTCGATCGCTTCGGCGTCGTATTCGTAGCAGGTGCCTTCGGGGGTGCGGGCGATCAGATGCAAGCGTGCCAGGCGCGACTCGCCGACCGTCAGGAAGAAGTCGACGCTATCGGCTTGCAGTGTGTCGCGAATCAGGTCGGTGATGCGTTTCCGGATCGTGGTCACGAGGCGGTCACGGGGGGTGTAGATCAGTGCCGAAACATAGCGGCACCAGCGATCATTGCGCAGGAAAACGCGGACCCGCTGATGTTCGTGCAGCATGACGATTCCGTGCGCGATGCGCAGCAGGTCTTCCGTCTCGATCTCGATCAGTTCGTCGCGCGGGTAGGTCTCGAGGGTGTTGCGCAGGGTCTTGTCGTTGTGGCCGCCAGCGACGAAGCCGCAGGCGGCACGGACGGCCGCGATCTTGCCGCGCACGACCGGGATGTCGTTGGTCGAGATGTGGTAGACATGGGCAGCGTAGAGGCCGACGAACATGTGTTGACCCACGACCTTGCCGCTGGCGTCGCGCTGGAGAACTCCGATGAAGTCCAGGTAGCCTGAACGGTGCACGATCGACCGGGCGTTGGCCTTGACCAGCGTCAGTGCCGAAGGAAGCTGCTCCAGATCCGCCAGCCGGTTGGGGATGCCGGCGCGGCAGTGGCCGAAGCGCGGGTGGTTCGCGTTGCGCAAAAGGCCGAGACCGCCTTCCGGAGCGCGCCTAAGTTCGCCGCTGCTGTTGTCGGCGCCGAAATGCGCGTAGCCGAGAAACACGAAGTTCTCGTTGGCCGTCCAGCGCAGGAATTCGACGATTTCCGGGGTGTCGGCGCTGGTCGAGACAGCCAGGTCGGAAATAGCGGTATCGACGCGCTGCCGCATGGCGCCGAAATCTTCCACGGCAGCGCGGATGTCGGCCAGGACCTGGCTGATTTCGTCCTGCAGGGCCTTTTGCTGTTCGCGGTCGCCGATCCGGTCGATTTCCAGATGGATCCACGACTCGTTGTGGGTACCTGCACTTCCCCGGGTGATGCTGCGCTGGATGGTGCCGGCCTTGTCGCGTTCGATGCCGAGCACGGGGTGCATCAGGCGGTGGATGGCCAGACCCTTGTTATAGATGACCATCGTTACGGAATCGACGAGGAATGGCATGTCGTCGGTAACGATGTCGATCACGGTGTGTGGCGAGTGCCAGCCGTGCCGGTCGAAATCGGGGGTGTAGAGGGCGATTGCTGCCTGCCCTGGTGCCCGGGAAAGGCCGAGCCGGTGGTGCTGGGTGGCCGCGCCGTGCAATTCTTCCGGGGTGGCATCGACGAAATTGTCAGCGTCGATTTCGGCGAAATAATTGTCGAGGTGATCGGCAAGCGCGGACGATATCTTCTGGCGCTCGGATATCTCGCGCACGTTGCGCTGGAGGCTGTTGCCGGAACTTGAATCATTCATCATCTTGTCTCCTCGCCCGGGGCGAAGGTCGGCATGGCAAGCCGGAGCGATTCGCCGGGGCGGCATTGTTATAAAAGAACTGGCTTGATTCGTAAATTGCAGCTTACTAATTTCAACAACAATCGTTAAATGAAACGATAGTGCATTTTTTCCACGTTTTCATGTAATAGCAAACGATGTATATTCATAAGATTGTTCTATTTTGGAATATAGACAAATGCGAAGAAAAATTCCCGGCACGGATCTGCTCGTGGCGTTTGAAACCGCCGCACGGCACCAGAGCTTTACGCGAGCGGCCGAAGAACTGTCGCTGACGCAGAGTGCTGTGTGTCGGAAAATTTCAGCGTTGGAAGACTATCTCGGCGTGCAGTTGTTCAATCGCGTCAAGAAGCGGGTAACTCTTTCCGGAGCCGGCAAGATATATGCCAAACAGGTTCGCGAAAACCTGAAGCAGATCGAGCATGACACGCTGTCATTGATGGCGCATCGCAGCGCCGGCCGCGTGCTGGAACTCGCCGTCATCCCTACATTTGCGACCCGCTGGCTCATTCCCCGGCTGGCCAATTTCCAGTCGCTGCATCCGGATATCACGCTCGACCTGACGACGCGCAACGAGCCTTTCATGTTCATCGACACCCCGTTCGACGCGGCCATTCATTTCGGTGATCCGGTGTGGCCTGGTGCTATAACGGAGTACCTTTTTGGTGAAGAAATGGTTCCGGTCTGCACTCCGGCGCTGTTGAATGGTCGGTTGTCGGTCGAACCGTCCGAACTCGAGAAAATGCCCCTGCTGCATCAGTCGTCGCGTCCCGATGCGTGGCGGGAGTGGTTCGAAGTGGCAGGGTTGTCGAACGTGAACGCCATGGGCGGCTCACGTTACGAAGTCTTCGCCATGCTCGTCGAGGCGGCCAAGGCCGGGTTGGGCGTGGCACTGATGCCGCGCTTCTTCGTGCTTAGCGAAATAGCATCGGGCGAGTTGGTGGTGCCTTGCTCCTACGTGCTGCACAATCAGCGCAGCTACTACCTTGTCTATCCGGAAGACAAGATGGAATCCGAATCTCTGCAGGTGTTCTGCGGTTGGCTTCGCGAACAGGCCAGGAATTATCGGGAAGAGGAAGCCTCGGTTTGATCTCGCCGGGGGCCATGTTGCCGCCGGTTTTTGTCATTCAATATTCGGGCACTTGCATTGGACAAGAGGGCGGGCCGTATTTGGCTCGCCCTCTCCCGTGCGCAGAATCGACACCGGGAAGGCAAGTTCGCCTTCCCGGTAGGAGTTTCCCTATTTCGGCCGAGACCCGGTCGGGAATGGCCATGCTCCCGTAGGATTCAATGCAGACTTGATTCCCGGGGTGGCGGCCGTAGATGGAGCCGGAGTTGCCGGTGCTTGCGGTGCGGCCACTTTTTTTGCGGCGGCAGCCTTCGGTGCCGCCGCTTTCTTCACGGCGGGCTTGGCGGCGGCAGCCTTCGGTGCCGCAGCTTTCTTCACGGCGGGCTTGGCGGCAGCAGCCTTCGGTGCTGCAGCTTTCTTCGCGGCGGGCTTCGCGGCAGCAGCCTTCGGTGCCGCAGCTTTCTTCACGGCGGGCTTCGCGGCGGCAGCCTTCGGTGCCGCAGCTT
>JARKPC010000236.1 GCA_029975435.1 Propionivibrio sp.
CTGGAGACCATGCGCAACAAGCACGCCATCACGCTGGAACATCTGCGCATGGGTGCCTTGAAAGGCATCATCCTTGATGCTGACGGCTCGACGCTCTACAACCTCTACGACGAGTTCGGTATCGCGCCGAAGTCAATCAACTTCGCGCTGGCCACGGACAGTACCAACGTCCGCCAGAAGTGCGTCGATACCCTGGCGCACATTGAGCAGAACCTGCTCGGCGAGTTCATGACCGGCGTTCGCTGTCTGTGCTCGCAGGAGTTCTTTGAGAAACTGATCGTCCACCCGAAGGTCGAGAAGGCTTACGAGAACTTCCAGCAGGGCGCGATCCTGCGTGACGACGTGCGCACTGGTTTCACCTTTGGTGGCATCGTGTTCGAGGAGTATCGCGGCCAGGCGACCGATGGCAATGGGGCAACCCGTCGCTTCATCGCGGCCGGCGAAGCGCATGCCTTCCCCGTAGGCACTATCGACACCTTCGGCACCTACGTGGCCCCGGCGGACTTCAACGAGACCGTCAATACCCTCGGCCAGCCGCTGTACGCCAAGCAGGACTCGCGCAAGTTCGAGCGCGGCACCGATCTGCACACGCAGTCCAACCCGTTGCCGATGTGCCATCGCCCTGGCGTGCTGGTTAAGCTGACGATGTCCTGATGGTCTCGGTCAGTGATCTCTATGCTGCCGCTGGTCGGGCTGGACTGCTGACACCCGCCATGATCGGGGGCGCGGAAGTGCTGGTGGACTTCCGTGCGCCCGATGTGGAGGTGCTCGATGGCCTGGGACTGTCATCCGACTTTGCCATCCGCTATCCCGCTGAAGACGTGGTGCTCGACACCGGTCACGAGCTTGTGATCGGTGGTGTCACCTACCGGGTGCGGGAAGTTCGCGCAATAGGGGATGGCTCGGAGTGCCGGGCAACGTTGATGCGGATTTAGCGGTCGATCCGGATCCAGCCATTCCAGATCATGCGGCTGATGGCGGCATTCGCGGCCTGCCGGTCGAAGCGCTCCGGGTCGAAATCAAACCCCGCCCACTCACGCAGCGCCTTGGCTTCATCGCTGTACGGAGCATCTTCGAGGACTTCAAGCATCTGTAGATAGTTGCCCGGACTACCGCAGTTTTCGGGAGGACACGCACGTTGCCCGTCAGTGATCAGGGCGTAATTCGCACTCGCTGAATCGGTATCGATATCTTCGATGGATTCCACCGTGATGCGGTGAAACCAGCTGTCACCGAAGTCGTACAGGTAATCGCAGGTGTCATTGACATCGAGCAGTTGATTGAGCCGGTACTTCTTTTCGTCGTGCATGACCCAGCCGATCTCGTCGAGTTCCGGATCGGGAATCCCGTAGTGGAGATTCCGAATCAGGAATTTGTGGAGATGCGAGCCATTCCAGCCCATTGCGGCTTGCAGCACTTCATGCAGAACATGCAGGCGAACTCGTCCGTCAATCTGAATGCGTCGCCAGATTGATGGGCGGATGCCAATGAGTTCGACATGCAGCGTGTAGAGGCTGGGCTGGGACTGACTGTGGCGATGTTTCTTGGTTTTGGGCGCGGTAGTCACGACGAATCCTTGTACGTGCCCGCCATTGTACGAACCCCTTTATGAAAGAACAGCATGAACTCAATCAGAGAACGCATCCTGCAAGCATTGGCCAGCCGCCTGGCACCTATCGCGCAAGGCGAAGGCGCCCAGATCCTGCGCTCACCAACCACCGCAGTAACCCGCGAGGCTTCGCCGGCACTGTTGATCTTTCCCGAGGCGGAGTCCATCGCCCAGCGGGCCAACGACCGCATCGAGCGACATCTGGTCGTCCGCCTCGTGGCACTGGCCCGTGCCACCGACACCGAACCGGCGGAGATGATTGCCGACCGGCTGATGGTGGCCTGTCACACCGGGCTGTTCTCCGATCCGAATCTGGGCGGTACCACCTTGGGGCTTCAGGAACTCGATTGTGACTGGGACATCGAGGATGCCGATGCCACGGCTGCCGCCATCCCGGCGCGCTACCAGATCACCTACCGCACCCTGGTCCATGACCTGACGGCCCAGGGCTGACATTCACTTCCACCATAGGAGCAACCACAATGGCCTATTTCTCCGGTCAGGGGCGCGTATTCATCGGCGCTCGCACCAGCGGCGGCAATCCTGCCGGCCTCAACTTTGTCGGCAACGTTCCCGACCTCAAGGTATCTCTCTCGGTCGAGACGCTCGAGCATCAGGAATCGCAGTCCGGACAGCGTTTGACCGATCTGCAGATCATCAAGGGCAAGAAGGGCGAGTTTGCCTGCACCCTGGAAGAACTCATCCCGAGCAATCTCGAACTGGCGCTCTACGGCAGCACGACCGCCGTGACTACCGGCACCGTGACCGACGAGGCCATTGCGACGACGGCTGAGGCAAACAAGTTGTATCTGCTCGGCAAACAGAACGTGTCGTCCTTGGTGGTAAAGGCGGGGGCCACCACGGTCGCCAACACCAAGTACACGGTGAACGCTAAGCACGGCTCCTTCCAATTCACCGACATTACTGGTGTCACCGGTGCCATCACCGCCAGCTATTCCTACGGAGCAGCCAACGTGACGGCGATGTTCACCCAGCCCCTGCCGGAGCGGTGGGTGCGCTTCGAGGGGCTCAATACCGCCGACGGCAACAAAGAAGTCGTCATCGATCTCTACCGTGTGGCCATCAACCCGGCCAAGGAACTCTCGGTGATCACCAGCGACCTGCTCAAGTTCGAGTTGTCCGGGCAGGTGCTTGCCGACCTGACCAAATCGGCCAGTGGTGAACTGGGTCAATTCGGCCGGATCGTCCTCCTGTGAAAAAGCCCACTGATCCCCTGGCCGTTCTGCCGCCCGTCCCGGTCGAGATCCGCGTGGCGGAGCAGACGGTCGCACTCACGCCGCTGGTGTTGGGCGAACTGCCAGCTTTCGCCAAGGCCATTCAGCCCTTCACGGCGGATCTTGCCATCGAACCGGACTGGCTACGGCTTCTGGGCAGTCACGGCGAGGCCATGATTGACGCCATGGCCATTGCCAGCCGCCAACCGCGCGAATGGATTGTCGGCCTGGCGTTGGATGAGGCGATATTTCTTGCACAGGCACTGTTCGAGGTGAATGCGGATTTTTTTATCCAGCGGGTGGTGCCGAAACTGGGCGAGGCAGTGAGTCGCATCGGCAGTCAGCTGCTCAGTCCAGATCATGGGCCGATGCCTGCCAGCGCCTGATTGCGCATGGCCATGCCTGGCAGGACATCCGGCACTACACGCTGGCGCAGGTCGATGCCTGGCTCGGCGCCATCGATCGGCAGGAGCAGCGGCAACTGGCCAATTTGCTGACGGTCATTGCCACCGGTAGCCAGGGAACGGGCGAGGCCATCCGCAAGGCCATTCAGAGTCTCACCCCACCATGCTCAAAATCTCAATGACCACCTCGGGCCTGCTCGACAAGCGCGAATTGGCCGCCTGGACCCGCTCACGCCGCGAGGCGATCCAGAAGGCGGTCGGCCTGGGAATGCGTGACAGCAGCCGCAGCCTGACAGACGCACTGCGTACCCGCATGCAGTCCGATCTGGCGATCCGCAAACCGGCCTTCCTGCGCTCGATGCGGGCCAAGGTGCTGGATCGGGATCCTTCGCGGTTGCCGGCCTTGCTGGTGGGGTCTCGGGTTTCCTGGCTGGGAGTGCATGTCCGGGGGGCGACCCTGACCGGCAAGATGCTGATCCCGCTGACCGAATCCGGGAGACGGATGGGCCGCAAGGCCTTCGCCCGGGTGATCGACACCCTGATGCGTTCCGGCAATGCCTGGTTCATTCGCAAAGACGGCAAGGTCATCCTGATGGCGGAGAACATCAAGGAGAACGCCTCGGCCCTGACGCGCTTCAAGCGCGCCGAGCGACAGCGCACCGGGACGAAATCGATCAAGCGTGGCCAGGAAATCCCCATCGCTGTCCTGGTTCCCCGCGTCACCCTGAAACGCCGCTTCGACTTTGACGGAACGGTGCGGCGTGCCATGCCGCAACTGGCTCAATCCATCAATCGCTATTTGAACCGCAACTGACATGGCTTCCGATCGCGCACAGATCCTCATCACTGCCGTCGACCAGACCCGCACGGCCCTTGATGGCATCCGGAACAACCTCGGGCGCCTGGGTGACGAGACCCGCCGTGTGCAGGGATTGCTGGCAGGCTTGGGTGTCTCGCTCACGCTGGGCGCATTCGCGGCCCTGGTCAAGGGAGCGATCGATTCGGCCGATGAACTGAACAAACTCTCGCAGAAGATCGGCATCTCGGTCGAGGCATTGTCGACGCTGCAGTTCGCTGCCCAGTTGTCAGATGTCGGGCTTGATACCCTAAAGACCGGTCTGAAAGGACTCTCCGCCAACCTGACGGAAGCACGTTCCGGGCTGGGAGAAGGCGCCGATCTGTTCCAGGCGCTCGGCATCTCGGTCGAGGATGCGGCAGGCAATCTCAAGTCATCGGACACGATCCTGCTGGAGATTGCCGATCGATTCGCCAGCTTCGAGGACGGTGCCACCAAGACGGCCTTGGCGGTGAAACTCTTCGGCAAGAGCGGGATGGACATGATCCCGTTTCTGAATCAGGGGTCATCGGGAATCCGCGCACTGATGCAGGAAGCCGAACGGCTCGGGCTGAAGTTGTCGACCGAAACCGCTCAGGCCGCCGAAGCCTTCAACGACAACCTGACCGCACTCAAAGCCTCGTCTTCGGGGTTGGGCATAACGCTTGCCACAGAGTTGCTGGCACCCTTGCGGGTCGTGACGGATGCCATCCGCGAAGGCCAGGGAGAAGCGACCGGCTTCGCAGCTATTCTCGGGGGTGCCCTCAAAACCACCCTGGAGGCGATTCTCGTCCTCGGCGTGAATGTCGCCTACGTCTTCAAGTCGATGGGCACCGAGATCGGTGGCATGGCCGCGCAACTCACCGCGCTGGCCCGCCTCGACATTCGCGGTTTCAAGGCGATCGGCGAAGCCATGCGCGAAGACGCCGTCAAGGCGCGTGCCGAGGTCGATGCCTTGTCGGCGCGCATCCTCAATCCGCCCCAGGCCCAATCGTTGGGTTCGGCGGGGCCTGCGCCATCAAGTCCCGCTGCTGGGAATACGGGTGCGGCGACAGAAGACATGCAGCGCTTGGCCTGCGTGCTCTCGGGCGGTGAATGGCGTGGCGGACGCTGCATCAAGAAAGGCGCGGAAGCCAAGGACACTGGGAATAGCAGCGGTGCAGCCCGCCTGGCCGTCCTGAAGGCACAGGCCGACGCCGAGTTTCGCCTGCTCAAGACCGGGCTGGATCAGCAGAAGGCCGCCCTCGACCGGGCCCTGGATGATCGCCTGGTATCGATTCGGGACTACTACGCGCAAAAGACCCGTCTTGAGCAGGCAGCCATCGACGAGGACATTTCCCGCAAGACCGAGGAACGCAGTGCCCAGCAACAGATGGCCAATGGGAAAAATGCGGGTGGGAAAGACGAGGCTACCAGGCTGCGGGCCATGGCCGAGGTCAAGAAGCTCGACGGTGAGATTGCCGTTCTGGCACAACAACGCGGTGAGATCGAGGTAGCCAATGCCCATACGGCGGCTAACGCCGAACGGCAACTCGCCAATGAACTCGCCAGGGTGCGGGATCGTCTTGCTGAGGTGCGGGGAGGCACGGGTGGTGAGAGTACTCGCGCCCGACTGCAACGCGAGTATCAGCCCCTGATCGATCAGTTGCAGCGAATGGGCGATACCGCCGGCACGCAGGATGTGGCGCGGCTGATCGATGTCGAGTCGGATCTGGCGGAACTGGCCCGTTTCGAGCGCCAGTACCAGGCCGCTACCGAGCGACTGTCGCTCAAGGGCCGTGAACTGCAGGTACAGAAGGACGCCGGCCTCATCACCGAGACCCAGATGCGGCAGACGCTGCTGGGATTGCAGGCAGAGACGGCAAGGGAGGTCGAAGCACTGATCCCCAAGATGGAGCAACTCGCGCAATCGACCGGTTCCGAGGAAGCGGTCAATCGGGTGGCACGGCTGAAGATCGAGATTGCCAGCCTCAAGACAGTGACGGACGAGGTGGCGGTCCGCATCAATGGCGACACCCAGAACGCCTTTGCCACGATGTTCGAGCAGATCGGCTCGGGCGCCAAGTCGGCCAAGGATGCCTTCGCCGATTTTGCGCGCAGCGTGCTGGCCTCGATCAACCGGATCGCTTCGCAGAAACTCGCCGAGAGTTTATTTGGCGCGATGGGAGGTGGTGGCGGTAGTGGTGGCAATGGTGGCCTGGGTGCCTTCATCAGCGGACTGTTCAAGGGCTTCGCCACGGGTGGCCTGGTCAGCGGGCCGGGCACCTCGACCTCGGACTCGATCCCGGCGCGTCTGTCGGCCGGGGAGTATGTCCTGCGGGCCGCTGCCGTGCGCCGGCTTGGCGTCGACTTCCTGCATGCCCTGAACGGCGGACTCAGTGTCCCTCGCTGGCAGGGTTTGCGTCTGGCCTTCGCCGAGGGTGGTCTGGTACCGCCAGCCACCCCGGCAACCCCAGGGAATGGAGCCGGTCAGGCGGTACGCATCGTCAATGTGATCGATCCCAGTCTTGCCGCCGACTACCTCACTTCCCCTGCCGGTGAGAAGTCGATTCTCAACATCCTCTCGCGCAATGGCTCGGCCGTGCGCGAGATTCTGCGTTAGGAACTGCCATGGCCTGGACATCCGGTACCGCGACGGACTACCTCGACCTGCTGACGCGCCTCAAGGCCTTCGTCACCGAGCAGATGCTGCCGGCCAACGAGCGCTGGCAAGTCATGCGCTGGGTACCGGGGCCGCCGGCCGAACTGGTGCTGAAGGGGGTGGGACTGGCCGGGACTGACGAGATCTATGTCGCCATCCAGACGGAGACGTCGTCGGACTACGGCAACTGGAAACTCCGGGGCTATGTCACCTACAACCCCGGGGTGGCGTTTGATGCCCAGTACAACAGCAGTCAAACCTACTACGCGCTGCTGACCCTGTCGGCGATGCCGTACTGGTTCGTCGCCAACGGTCGTCGCATTGTCGTGGTGGTCAAGACTGGCACCTACTACGAGTGTGTGCATCTCGGCCTGTTTCTGCCGTATGCCACACCGGCTCAATACCCGTATCCCCTTGTGGTGGGTGGCTCATACAACGGCTCGACGCGCTGGAGCAACGCCTACACCTATCGTAACCATCTGCCGCGCACGGCCGGCTATTCCGGGGCGTACTGGTCGCCCACGGGCACATGGAACAGCAGTCCATATTTTTGGCCGGGCACCTGGGGCAGCAATCAGCGCGAAGCCCCGGATGGTAGCTACCCGCTGTTGCCCTTCGTGATGCAGGGCCTTGGCGAACTGGACGGCATGTACAGCGTGCCGGGCTACGGCAATTCCGTGGAGAACATCATCACCGCCAATGGCGTGGATCACCTCGTGGTGCAGGACGTGTATCGCACCGGGTACTACGACTATTGGGCACTGAAACTGGCATAGACCAACGCCGCATCGCCGACCTCGTTCCCTCAACTTTCACATGCTGATTGCGGTAGCGGTCGGCACGTAAGGCGTTCCAACACTTATGGCATTCCAATCCGGCATCACCACCTCGCCGAACGACCTGCTCGACAAGATCCGGCTCTTCGCCACCACCTACTGCGGCTACACGCAGTTGATGTACCAGGCCGACTCGGGCTACTACCGGCTGCACCTGCAGCACGCGGGTAGCGGTCAATACGTCAATCTGCACTCCTGGAGCAGTTACATCGCGGCCTACGGCTCGACCGCGTTTAGCAGCGGCCTGGCCTACGGCTCACAAACCGTATCGGGTGGCTCGATCTCGGCCAACCTGCTGTCCGGCAGTGCCGAATACTTCCTGTTCGGCGGGGATGGCTACTGCTATTGCGTCACGCAATACACCAGCACCATCTACAACATGCTGCTCTTCGGCACCATGACCAAGACCTGCAACTTCACGGGTGGTGCTTTTCTTTCCGATAGCTACAGCGGTGCCGTGCGCGCCGACATCGACAGTGCGACCAATGCCTGGAAAACCGCCAACGGCTCCGGCAATACCTCGTCGCGGATGTTCTACACCAGCCTGACACGACAACTCGATAGCTATTCACCGATCACTTTCAACGGGGTAACGCCGTTGTATCCGATCACGGTCGAGGTGGGACGCACCACGCCGACCTACTATTACTCGATGGTGGGCTACATTCCGGAGGCCCGTCTGCTGCGCATGAACGGTCAGTATGCCAACAAGGACATCGTCACGCTCGGCAGCGATGAGTGGATGGTGTTCAGCACGTCCTATGGCGGCTACGCCTTCAAGAAATGACGAGCTTTGCGGGAGGTGTGTTGCCCTCAGGCGTGAAGGGCGATCCGGCCTATGCTTTGCCTGAGAAATTCCTGCCGGCACCGTTTCGCCCGTATGAAGGGGCTATTGCGCGATTCTCCAGCGGCGGCTCCCTGACCAACCTTCTGCCGGTCAGCGAACTGCCGGTAGGCTTCGCCGGCTTCACGATCCGCCAGTTCGAGCAGCACTGGTATCACCAGATTCATCTGCTGCCAGGCAAGATCATCCTGGGCAACCTGCTGTCGACGCAGATGCGACAGATCGAGGTGTGGAACGCGCATTTTGCCACCAAGACCTTGTCGGCCATCGTCGGCGAGAACGATGGTGGCATCGTGCTTTCGGGTAGCAGCAATCCGCCGACCACCTTCGGCATGCTGTCGTCGCGCTTGTACGAGGTTTCCATCAGTCTTGATGGTCCCCCGGTCATCGAGGCGTCCTTCAGCTTCCAGTTTCCAGGCGAGACACCGCGCCTGAGCATCTCGGGTCGGCGGGTCGTGGTCTTCGGCCTGCGGCCCCACTGGGGCGAGTCCTGGCTGGAACGACTGGCCTGGGCCACCGATGTGCTGACTGCCCGCGATGGCACGGAGCAGCGCGTGAGCCTGCGCGTCAATCCGCGCCGCTCGCTCGAATTCACGATCCTCCTCGGGCGCGACGATGCGGCCTTGCTGGATGTGCTGCTGTCGGCCTGGCAGTCGCGGGTCTATGCCTTGCCGATCTGGCCGGACAAGACGCAGTTGGCGGGCAGCCTGGTGGCGGGCAGTACCTTCATTCCGCTGACGACGACACATCTGGAGTACGAAGCCGATGGCCTGCTGGTCATCGGTACCGACAGCCGCAATACCGAGGCAGCCGAAGTCCTGTCGGTGGCCAGCAATGGGGTGACGCTCAAGCAACCCATTCTCCAGTCCTGGCCGGCAGGCGCCTTCGTGACACCGGCGCGCACCGCACGGCTCCGTATCAGCCAGCCGGTGACGCGGGTCACGGAAGCCATCGTCACGGCCCGGGTGGTGTTCGATATCGCGGGTGGCACAACGATCACCAAGCAAGACAACGCCACCAAACTGAGCAATGTGCCGATCTGGCCGATGACCTTCCCGCGACCGAACCGGGAGCGCGATGTCGATGTGGAGTATCAGCGGCTCGCCGAGGTCCTGGACTACGAGACCGGCATTACGGCGGTGGATGACTCGGGGGCACGACCGTTCATTCGCCGCGCCTTCGATTTCCGCTTCACCAGTCGTGCCGAAATTGCCTCCTTCAAGGGCTGGCTGGCGGCCCGTGCCGGACGCCTGGTGGCGTACTGGCAGCCGGGATGGGAAACCTCCATCGTGCCGACCCGCAAGATCCTGTCGAACCAGACAGTGATGACCGTGGCGGCACGGGGCTATGCCTTGTACTTCAACCCGATGCCGGGACGCACCGAAGCCGCCTTCCTGCACAAGAACGGCACCTGGTACTACCGCACCATCCTGAGCTTCGGTGCGGGGACCACCTCTGAAGAAGAAACGATGACGCTGGACCAGACCTTCGGCTTCGATGCCAACCCCGAAGACTGGCTCGCCATCTACTTCCTGGAAAAAAGCCGGCTCGACAGCGACCAGATCGAATTGCACTGGCTCTCCGACCGGATCGTCGAATCTGCATTGCCGGTCAAGAGCATCAAGGGATAACCGATGTCCTATCTCACGCAGGAAACTTCGGCGGCCGCTGGTCTGCCGGTGGAACTCTATCGCTTCGTCCTTGGCCAGCAGGTCTGGGCGGTGACCAGCGGCCGCGAGGTCGTGACCTACCAGGCCGACACCTACCAGCCAACCGTTCTGCGTCGTTCCGGACTGGAACAATCGCCGGATTTCTCGCGCAATGGCATCGAACTGGAATGTGCGCGCGACTTTGCGGTGGCCCAGTTGTTCGCCGCCAGTCGGCCCAACGGGGTGGTGTCCCTGACGCTGTTTCGCAATCACTATGGTGACAGTGAATACATCACGGCGTGGAAGGGTCGGGTGGCTTCGGTGGTGTTTGCCGGCAGCGGCGCGACGATCCGCTGTGAGTCGATCTTCACGGCCTTGAAGCGTCCGGGGCTGCGGGCGCATTACCAGACGGGTTGCCGCCATGCCCTTTACGACCCGGGCTGTGGCATCAACAACCAGGCCTACAAGATCGCCGGCACGTTAAGCGCGGTCTCCGGACTGACAGCAACCTCGGTGGCTTTCCTGTCGCAGAGCACCGGATGGCTGACCGGCGGTTATCTGCGCGTGGGCGGCGTGCCGCGCATGATCACCCAGCACTCGGGCGATACGGTCACGCTGTCGAGCGTCCTGCCCGGACTGGCGGTGGGCAGTGCCTTCGAAGCCTTCGCCGGCTGCGACCGCAGTTTCTCGACCTGTCAGAGCAAGTTCGGCAATGCGCTGAACTTTGGCGGGTTCCCCTGGATACCGGCGAAGAACCCCTTTGCCGGCGACTCGATCGTCTAAGGTCGGTTATGTGGACACAAATTCTCGTCTGGGTGGTGACCACGGTCATCGGAGCCTTGCTGAGCCCCCGGCCACCCAAACCGGCTTCCGTCTCGCCCGGCAATGTGGATGTTCCAGTGGCCGAACAGGGCAAGCCCATTCCGGTGCTGTTTGGCACGCGCGTCATCCGCCAGGCCAACTGCGTCTGGTATGGCGACATCAAGACCACGGAAATTCGCCAGACGTCTGGCAGTGGAGGTAAGAAATGACGTTGATCGCAACCCATGAGGACGCCAAGGCGCTGGGCTATTGCAACGCGGGGCTGCGCAAATGGTTCCCGCGTGACGGGGTCAGCTTCGACGACTTTCGTCGGGATGGCGTGACGACCGACTGGCTCCGGGCCACAGGCGACGCCATGGCCATGCGCCTCGCCGAAGCCGTTGAACAACGCGAGCAGGAGGCATAAGTGGGCGGTGGCGGAAAACGCGGTGGCGGCTCGAGTTCCTATGTCGTCGGCCATCGCTACTACGCGGGGCTGCATCTGGTCCTGTGCCATGGGCCGGTCGATGCCATCACCCGCATCATTGTTGGCGAGCGCACCGCCTGGAGCGGCAGCATCACGAGCAGCCAGACGATCTACATCAATGCCCCGCAGTTATTCGGCGGCGATTCGCGCGAAGGCGGTGTGCAGGGCTATGTCGAGGTGAAGTTTGGCGGCCCGGCTGAAACGGTGTCCGGCTATCTGCAGCAGAAGCTCGGCAGCATTATTCCGGCGTTTCGCGGTGTGCTGTCGCTGATCGTTCAGCAGTGCCAGCTGTCAGCCATGAACCCCTACATCAAGCCCTGGAGCGTCGAGGCACGGCGCATCCCGGCACCGGTGGCCCTGGGCAGCGGCTACATCAACGGAGACGCCAATCCGGCCCATATCATCTACGAGTGCCTCAACAATGCGACCTGGGGTCTGGGGCACGCGACCAGCGAGATCGATGCCAGCAGTTTCTCTACGGCGTCCTACACCCTGGGCAGCGAACAGTTCGGACTCTCCCTGTTGTGGGATCGCGAACAGCCGCTTGAAGAGTTCATCGGCGAAGTGCTGCGCCACATCGATGGCACGCTCTATGTCCATCCGCGCACAGGGCAATACACCCTGAAACTCGCCCGGGCGGATTACAGCCTTCCCAGCCTCATGGTGCTGGATGCTACCAATATCCTCGCGCTGGAAAGTTTCTCACGCCCGGCCGAATCCGAATTGATCAACCAGGTCACGGTGCGTTATCGGGACCGCAACACCGACAAGGATGCGGCGATCACCGTGCATGACCTTGCGGCACTGGAACTGGCCGGTGGCGTGGTGTCCTCGGTGACGGTGGACTATCCGGGCATCAGCAACGGCACGCTGGCCTCGAAGGTGGCGCTGGGTGACCTCAAGCAGTTGTCGGTGCCTCTGGCCAAGGCCACGCTGGTCGCCAATCGCAAGGCGGCCAGTCTCAATATCGGCGATGTCTTCAAACTGACCTGGCCGGAACTGGGCATCGCCCAACTGGTGATGCGGGTGGTGCGTATCAGCTATGGCACCCTGACCGATGGGCGGGTGCGCATCGAATGTGTCGAGGACATCTTCGGGCTGCCTTCGGCCACCTATGTCTCGCCGACGCCCACCTCCTGGGTCTCGCCGCTGACCGCCCCGGCTCCGGTGCCTTTCAGGAAACTGGGCGAGGCGCCCTGGTGGACGGTGGTCAAGCGGGTGGTTGGTGAGTCGGCGACGGCCCGGGCGGAACTCGAACCCGAAGGCGGTCTCCTGGTGGTGTGCGCTAGCCGGCCCTCCGGAGATTCCCTCAATGTGAAGGTGCTGACGCGCCAAGGCAGTGCCGCCTTTGCCGAGGTCGAGGCGATGGGTTTTACGCCCAACGCGACGCTAATCAACGACATCGACCCGGCTGCCACGGTGCTGGCGATCGGCAACGGGCAGGATCTGGAGTCGGTCGGCCTCGACAAGCTGGCTTATCTTGACGACGAGATCGTGGCGATCAAGGCGGTGAATCTCGGTGCCGGGACGATCACGGTAGAACGGGGCATTCTCGATACCGTTCCGGTGAGTCATCTGGCCGGTGCGCGGCTCTGGTTCGCCGATGGCGTGGAAGCCCTGATCACCGAGCAGTATCTGTCCGGGGAGTCACTGCAGGTCAAACTGCTGCCGTCGACAGGCATGGGACGTCTGGCGGATTCGGCGGCGACCGCCGACAGCTACACCTTCACCAAGCGCATGATCCGGCCGTATCCGCCGGGGAATGTGCGGGTCAATAACGTGATGTGGCCCACGGTGATTCTGGGCCAGATGGCGCTGACCTGGGCCCATCGCGACCGCATGCAGCAGACCGTCTATCTGGTAACGCAGGCGGAGGGAAATATCGGCCCCGAGGCGGGGACCACCTACACGGTCCGCATCTACAACGAAAACCTCTCGCTCCAAAAAACTCTGACGGGTCTGACTACGACGTCCCTGACCTACACAACCACCGACGAAGCTACGGACAGTGGGCTCGGCCGGATCAACGGCCGGCTCAAGCTCGAGATCGAGTCGGTGCGTGACGGGCATGTCAGCTGGCAGAAGCAGACGCGGAGTTTCGAGCGGGCGGGCTTCGGTCTGAACTACGGCAAATACTATGGAGGCATCTGATGGCAAACGTTGATCCGAATCTCGGACTGACCTACGGCTGGACCCTCGGCGAGTCGGGCTGGCACACGACGATGGACGGCAATTTGAAGCGGCTCGGTGCGGTGGTCGGGCTCGCGGTCAAGGATCGGGATCTGGCCACGCCGCCAGCCAGTCCGGTCGACGGCGACCGCTACATCATTCCGGCCGCTGCGACCGGTGTGTGGGCTGGCAGGACCAACCAGATCGCCGTGCGCGTGGCGAGCACTTGGGAGTACTACACGCCCAAGGTTGGTTGGCTTTGCTACATCGATGACGAAGCCGTGCTCGCGGCTTACAAGGCCACCGGCTGGAGTGCCGGCATCGCGATCTGACATTGCTTGACCAACCCTACGAGCCCACCCACGAGGTGGGCTTTCCAATTCTGGAGGACGAAATCATGGATGCAACCCCAATGGAGCGCCGCAAGATGGTGACCATCCCGCAGGAAGAATTCGAGGCAATGCTGGAGCGCGCGGCCGAACGTGGCGCTCGCGCCGCATTGCACGGCGTGGGCCTGGATGGTGAGGATGCCGCTCACGACATCAGGGAACTAAGGAACCTGCTGGATGCCTTCAATGAGGCCAAGCGCACGGCTGGCATCACCCTGGTCAAGATGATCGTCACCGGCCTGGTGCTGGCCTTGCTGGCCGGCACCGTGCTCAAGATCAAGCTATTTGGGGGCCAGCCATGATCGAGACCTTGCTTGGCGGGTTGCTCGGCGGTGCATTCCGTCTGGCCCCGGAAATCCTGAAGTGGATGGACCGCAATGGTGAGCGCAGTCACGAACTGGCCATGCAGGACAAGGCGCTGGAGTTTGAGAAATTGCGGGGCTCGCAACGCATGGCCGAGATCCGGGCCAGCGCCGATGCGGCCTGGAATACAGGAGCGATCGAGGCACTGAAGGAGGCCGTGGCAGCCCAGGGGCAGCGGTCCGGGGTGCGCTGGGCCGATGCGTTGTCGATCAGCGTGCGGCCCATCATTACATACTGGTTCATGCTGCTTTATTGTGCGGCCAAGACGGCGGCGTTTGTGGCGGCCGTCACCGCCGGTGCTGGTTGGAGCACGGCGATCCTGCACGCCTGGACGGAAGCCGATCAGGCGCTATGGGCCGGGGTGCTGAACTTCTGGTTCCTGGGACGCGTATTTGACCGGGTGCGACCGTGATCGTGGTTCCGAAAGCGGCCATCGATCTGGCGAAGCGCTTCGAGGGTTTCGAACGCAAAGCAAAGCGTGGAGCCGAGATCACCGCAATTCCCTACATCTGCCCGGCCGGTTACTGGACGATTGGCTACGGCCACCTGTGCGATCCGAAGCACCCGCCTATCACCGAAGCGGAAGCCGAGGTCTATCTGGAGCGCGATCTACAGACGGCACTGGGGGCAACGCTGCGCTACTGCCCGGTGCTGGCCACAGAGCCGGAGGGGCGGCTCGCAGCTATCGTGGATTTCACCTTCAACCTTGGTGCTGGTCGATTGCAAACATCGACGTTGCGTCGGCGGGTCAACCAGCAGGACTGGATTGCCGCCGCGCAGGAACTACGCCGGTGGGTCTACGGCGGTGGCAAGGTTCTGCCAGGACTGGTCAGCAGACGCGATGCAGAGCTGCGTTTTCTTTTCGGTTAGTTATCCAAATATCGCGTGAATACTTTGTATGCAGAGAAGTCAAACGTTGGATCGAGTGCGAGTACGCGATCTCGCAGGGATCTGTGATCATCGCCCGCGCGGCCACGGCTCCAGGTCTGATCGTTGCCTTGAATCCCTTCAATGAGATCAACGCAATCGTCAATCTCGTACCTGCCCAACAAGGGCTTGATCACCTCTGTGAAACGCCGATCCGCACTGTTGTAGCTCCCGCTGGAAACGTAGTACTTGTTCGCAAGGCGAATCACCATCTTGGCCCATTCGGGGGAGTCGGATATTTCCTCGATGTCGTCCCAGGTTTCGCGTCCGATTTGAGGGTAGTCCTTTCCTGTAATCCATTCTCCCAATCGTTCCGCGTGTTCTTGCAAATTCCCGGCAGTGAACCATGCCAGACATCGGGCGGAGATATCGCTCTCAGCCGCATGCTGAATCGCTGCCTTTGCGTGATCTGCAAGCAGTCCATATAGCTGCGCCTCGCGCGAAAGGAAGTGGGTCAAGCAGACAATCGGAGCTCCTCCGGTCGCTATCGTGCTGAAGTAGTCCCTGTCGGCCTCGATTTGCCCCCTGAACTGCGCCGGGTTACGTCCGTAGAGTAAGCGCAACGCGCTGTAGTTGATCGCGCGGTTCTTCTCGCATCGCTCGTCAGTCAGTCGGAACGCGAACTTCCAGAGCGCCTTGAAGACTGCCTTCTCAACTTCAGGGTTGAAGCGAGTGTAGTACTTACTCTCCAGGTACGCCTTCAACTTCTTGTCGTCGATCAGTATGCCAGAAGCCTGTTCGAGATCCTCGACGAGTTCGTTGACGATTTGCTTAGACAAGATCGGAGCCTTGGTCAGTACGCCGTCCAGCGTGTTGCGGATCAGCGCACGTGCCGTCTCACGATTCGGTCGATGCAGCTGGAAGTTCGCGTTGACCACGGGGTGAGCAGCAAGATGTCGCTGCCGTTGGAGGTGTAGCAAGTTCTCTCGCTCGGCAATGTCGAGCAGTTGTGTTTGCTCGGCGACCGACTCGACCAATTTGGTTTCCCAGATCGGGGAGCGCTCATTTTCCTGTTGAAGTTTCCCGATATCCGCAAGGATGTCCTTGGCTTTGGTGTCGCCGTAGAGATCGACGAGGTTCTGTAGTTTGAAGAGCAAGTCACAGACAGCGACAGACCAGAGCATAACCACCGACGAGCGATAATTACCTGCCGTGTAGCAGCTCAGCACCTCGGAGAAGTACTCCTTGGTGCGCGCATCGAAGATCTGCGTCGCGCGCTGTTCTATCGAGTACTCGTCCAACATCGTTATCCCGTCCAAGCCGTAGTCATCAACACCGAGAAATCTCGACGTGACAGCACCGCTGAACAATCACGCCAGTCTTTTTCGGGCGGCTCCATCGTGCCTGTATAGCGCAGATCAAAACCAGTGGCTTCTTTTTGGGCATTGATGAACTCGTCCATCTTTTCCCCAAGGGTTTCGATGTTCTCGATCCATTCGTCCTTGATCGTATCGGGCACTGAACCAAATAAGTCGTAGCGATTTCGCATCCGCTCCGACAGGCGCTCGTAGATCTTTTCGTCCACGGTTTGCTCATTCACCAGATTAAGCATATCCACGGTTTCGCGCTTTTGGCCGAAGCGCTTGATGCGTCCGATCCTTTGTTCGAGGCGAGTCGGATTCCACGGCAAATCAATATTGATCAAGGTGCCTAGCGTTTGAAGGTTGAGACCTTCGCAGGCTGCATCTGTAGCGACCATGATGCGGATCTCGTGTTCAGCCACCATTTTTTTGAGCGTTTCCCGCTCGCACGTCACGCTATCGCCACGTTGATACAAGCGACTGCGCCCTGCGCCAGCGTAAAGGCCAATTGCCTCATCAGGGTACCGCGCGGCTAACTCGTCGGCGACCCACTTGGCCGTGTCGTAGTACTGGCTGAAGATTATGACCCCGAGATCGCGCCACTTTTCTCTTTCCAGGTAATGGATAACGGCGTTGAGTTTTGGGTCTTCCTCAATATGTTCTAGGCGACTAATCAGGCGGAGCAGAACCTCGCGTTCTTCGCCGCTTTCAATTTTCAGGTCAGCTTCCTGCTCATCTTCCTCTTGGTGGATTGTGCGGCCTTCCAAAAGCATCCTGGCGGTACTGAGTCCTGCTTGAATGCTGGAGCAAATGCGCTGCTCCATGAGATTTTTCATGAACCCGCCGCCTTTGCCGCGCTTGCCAAGCGCCTTACCAAACAGGCGTGCCTCTCGATAGGCTTCACGGAAGTTTTCATTGGTTCGTAGCGCCTTGGCCTCAAATAGCGCATCGAACCAACGTGGGTCGCCGACAAGCTGGCGATCTGGATGAACGTCGACACCGACCTTGGTTAACAGTCCAGCCTGTTCAAGGCTGACGCGTTTGCGCAGTACGACGTGACGCACCAATGGATTCTCTCGCTGGAATAGGGTGGCACCCGAAATTCGGCGCTCCAACTCATCTTCCAGGATCTCCCGAGTATCCTCCGTCAAATCTGTAGCTGTCTTGGTGGTTTGCCATTCCCCATTGACGAGCCCTAAGTCCTGGCGAATGGCGCTGAACAGCTTTCTTGCGCGCGGCTCTTGGGTGGAGTCAACCAGGGGTAAAGGCGACCTCAGCAGTTGCCAAGCAATTCCAACATCAGTGACCTCTTGCTCTCCGGAAAGGATAGGCAGCACCTCGCGAGGCCGGTGCCACGGCGCAAAGTCATTGCCGAGAACAAAGTTGCCTTTGCCCTGGTGGAGAATGCCGATCAAGTCCCACAAATCCTCAGGCTGGGTCTGAATCGGCGTAGCAGTGCCCAGAAGAACGTGATCTGAGCGCGCGGCAATTTCACGCATGAACGCGAGCAGCTCATTCGGGGAGCCTGCATCCTTGCCGAAGCCTTGGCGGCTGCGCGCCTTGTGTGCTTCATCAAGGATGACCAAACCAAATCGGAGGCCCAGGAGGTGCTGTTTCTCGAGGGAGTCCCGCATCATCAGGCCAGTTGAGACAATTCCAATCCGCAAGGGGCACTTGGCAATTTGTTCGCGGCCTGCGGGTGAGATCACGCGTTCGTCGGTGTCCAGCCAAACCTTGCGCAAGGTGTCCCAGCGCGCGCAGGGGATTGCCAGCTTATCGATCATCTCCGTCTGCCATTGCTCACACAAGGTGGCCGGAGCAAAGATCACCACTGGCTTGCGCGCTTGATTATCTCGATCTGCCAACAGACAGAGAGTCAGCGCTGCGGTACCGAGGGATAGTGTTTTCCCCAGCCCCACCTCATCGGCCAGCAGAAGTCTCACGACTTTGTGCTGTTGATGGTGGCGCAGGCACTCCGTAATAAATCCCTGCTGCCAGGGCTGTAGGGACAACCCCTCGCGGTAAAGAGGCGACTCAATCAGGGCCGCTGGTGCGAGATTCTCATCTTCCTCAATCTCGTCGAAGTACACCTCGCGACGATAGCCGCGCCGATGGACTTCACGAATAACTACCTGCGGCAATGGTCGCGCGGCATTCCACAAAAACTCGAACTCTTCCTCGATCCAAGCGACCCCTTCAGGGGATTCGTCTTCCCACAAAATCTCGTAGTGCCGCTGCCAGCCGCTGCGGGTTTCATTCATTGAGCCGATGAAACCCAACTTGCGGCCGTCAGCCAGCTCGATGACCCCCGCCTTGCCGTGCACGAAGCCGCAGATGTTGTCTGGAGCCACGCGCACGGCCTGACCATGCTTCTGCAAGAAAGCGTCGAGGCGACGGTAGCGATCTCGATTGAGCAATGCCTCCGCTTCGATTGCCTTCTCGTTCCAACGCCCCATCATTTTGGCTTCACGTAGCTGCGCTACCTTCAGATCATCGGGGTGGATGTCCACGTTGCAGACAATCTTGACCTCGGGAATCGTCTCCAGCAGTTCGTTGGCGACTTCAAACAGTGAACTTGTGA
This sequence comes from Propionivibrio sp., assembly GCA_029975435.1. Classification (GTDB taxonomy): domain Bacteria; phylum Pseudomonadota; class Gammaproteobacteria; order Burkholderiales; family Rhodocyclaceae; genus Propionivibrio. The sequence goes on from JARKPC010000236.1 coordinate 19,072, forward strand.
AGTAGCCAGCGATGCGCTTATAGCTGCGAGCCCCCTGCAGATGCTGCAACAGGAAGCTCGCGTCGAGCCGATGGGTCCGGGAGGAGAAGCGCCGGATCGACATTCACTTAGGCCCCAAACCGCAGGTTCTTGAGGCGTGCACCCAGAACTTCAGCACCGGCGCGGACTTGCTCTTCCGGGGCTTTGCGTTCAATAAAGGCCAACAAATCCACCAGCAGTGAGCGCACCTCGAGGAAGTCGGCCATTTCGGCCTGCAATTGGCTGACGATGGCCTGCGGTTCAGTTTCCGCCAACACCTGTTGCACGCCAATGATCAAGCGCCCGAGCCGGGTGGCACCGAGCTCAGTGCTGTCGGTTAGGTCGCGGGAGGAAAACTCGGGCACGCGCTTGAGTCGGGCTTGGTTCGCCGCCATGCTGCCCATCACCCGGCTGTAGTCCTCGACCCGGAAGGCTTTGGCAAAGTTCTGATAGTTGTCGAGCTTGGCTGCACCGGTGGTTTCCATGTCCATCATGCGCAGCATGAAGCGCTCGATACCCGTCAGCTTGGCCCAGGTGTCGGCGGCCAGCCCCTCGGGCACCAGCAGACTGTTGGCTGCCTCTGCCGCCTGCTGGACGATTTCATCGACCACCGTGACCTCGCCGCGCACGCGTGGGCGCAATGCGAAAGCCGTCACGTCCTCACCGCCAATTTGCGTATAGGCCGTCAGTACCTTCAGCGCGGCGGCGTAACCCGCCATCTGCAGGTCGGAGTCGTTGAATACGGGCTCGCCGTGTTTGCTCTTCACCTCATCGTTAAGGTGCATCATCGTTTCAATCTGGCGCTGCACTTCACTGCGCACGGCAGGCAGGATGCGTTGCTTGAAGCCTGCGCGATCACCTGCAGCACGCTTCCTCAGCATCAGAATCACGGTGCCCTGCACGTAGCCGCCTTTCTTCAATTCAGACGTCGTCTCGGTGGCGATGTACCAGGCAGCCACGACCTGCAAGCCAGCAGCCCAGAAGATGCCGACCATGTCCGACCAAACACCCGTATCCTGGTGGGTAAACATCACGCACTGCATGCCGTTGTCTGGCATGTGATCGGCCATCGCCTTGTAGGCGGCGACCATTCCGCGCCGGAAGTCCTCACCCGAACCCTTGATGGCAAGTGCACGGCGCGAATCCCACACCCATTCGTCAAAGGGCTTGGGCGGGTTCTTGCGCAGCCAGGCGATGAAAAACTCGGTGATCTCGTGGTAGTTCACCGCATCGGCATAGGGCGGATCAGTGATCCAGAGTTCACAACTCTGCGTAGGTTGCTCCGCAGGCGCAGACACGATGGAGCGCTCCACAGCAGGCAATGACGCCTCGGCCATCTTGAACGACGACGCCCCAAAGCCCGCCCACGAGCGCGTTGCGTAATTGAAGAAGGTGTTGAGGGCCTGATTCGAGAATACGCCCTTCGGTCCACCCAGTCCGCCGCCTTGCGACGTGGCCCAGCGGCAAAGCCTTGAGTTGAAATCGGCCGCCTTGGCCAGGTTAATCCAACCCAAGGGGGCGGAGCCTGAACTTCTCCATGCTTTGATGGAGATCGCTTGAAGCAGGAGTTGTCGCGCATTAAATAGATGGTGCCAATGCGTCCACCCACGTTCACGACCGAGACGAGTTGTTTCAGCGCCAGGCTCTACAGCCATGTCTGGCGCAAGCCCCTGTGCCTGCCATTGAGCAAGATTCTCAGAAACAAGCTTGTCCACCTGGCGCTCACGAGCGAGATCGGCCTCGGTCACCGTGGAGAAATAGGTGATCTGCCGCGAAGCGTTGATGGACTTCTTGGTAATCCACTGGATAGCGTAGAGGCGCTCTTGAAAGATGTCATCGGGCCGTGGATGAAACTCATCTTTCTCCCAACGACGCAGGCGATTGCCGGTATTGCCATCCGCATCACGGAAATCACCGCGCAGCGTCTTGATCGGTGAGCGATAGGTGCGACCGTTGAGGGTGTAGACCATGTCCCCGTCTTGTACGGTGCCCTTATCGGCAGCCGCGATCTGTGCTGCAGATGCTCCCGTGACGACTTCGATATCGAAACGCTTGTTCTTCTCGTCAGGGATGAGCTTGGCAACCGCGCCTTGTTTCGGCGAGATCACCCAACTCGGCGAGAGCGGAATCATCCACCCGGTTTCAGGACAACGCGTCTCCAGACAGTAAAGGTACGCCTTGGCACGGTTGCCTTTCTCGTCATGTTCGACGCCTAGTTTGGTGATCTCCTTGTCGATCACATCAAACACAGCCTGTTGATCCCGATCAATCTCTGCCCGGCGCTCGGGGGAGGCTCCGATGACATTGAGTGCGCCCCAGGTCAGCATGCACGCAATCGGGTTCAAATCGGAGGCATAGGCGTCGCAGCCAATGCGTGCTGCTTCAAAGGGAATCGAACCACCGCCACTGAAGGTATCACCGGCCCTCGGCCGATGGCCGTAGCGCAGCATGCCCAGTTGTTCAACCAGTTCGGCAATGTTGTTGGCGTTGATGCCTAAATGCGCGTAATGCCGGTTAACGGCCTTCCAAGCCGGAGCGTAAAGCCATTCCTGATCCACTTCTTCGGGGCGTTTGCCCAGACCAGCCTTTTCCTCGTAGCTACCAAAGGTCGCCAACGCTCTGCGATAGAGCACCAGTTTGTCATCGTCGGTGATGTCGCGCCGCCAGCCACGTCCGGAAAAATAACGCTCGGGGTCGGTAATGGGGATCAGCTCCTGCAAGCGAGTCGCGGAGAGTGCATTTTCAGCCAACGCACGCCTTGCAAGGCTCTCATCATCAAAAGCCATCAACTTCTCGAATACTGCGAGGTCTTGTTCAGGGTCATCCGTTGCGGGCAGCAGGCTGCCAAGCACGATGGCGCGTACCAAGATCAGTGGCTTACGCCCTTTCCAATAGGAGCCCAACCCGGTCAACGTTTGGGCGGCAACCGCTTTGCGTTCGGCTTGCGCTTCAAATGACACCTTCTGCGCCGGGAACACCGTTTCAATCAGGGCCGGTGCGTCCTTGAGTGCCAGCGGGACCAGGGTCGTTGTTGTTCTTACCACCTCATTCATTTTTTATTCGTTCCCAAAAAGGTCCAAGGTCGGACGGTCAGTATCGTCACCCGCGCGTTGACGACGCGCCTTGGGTTGCAGCAGTTCGCTTTGGGCGACGTCACCCAGCGCGTGGCGCAACGCAAGTCGCCAACCTTTGTTACTGTCGTTGATGCTTCCCGTACTGATGGCCGTCATGCCAAACAGCCACCAGCGCTCTTCGGGACGCAGGGCCAGCCAATTGCGCACTGCGACCGGCACCTTCTCAATCTCCATTTGCTCAACAGCCCACGCGAGGACACAGAGCTCCTTTCCCAACAGTCTGTCCACCGGGTTCTCGCCGACCTTCCATGCGCTGGGCTTCAACCCGTGCCCATTGAGCCGGGCATTGAATGCGCGCTGCACTTCGGAACGAATGGCTGTCCAGCGGGGCCGGTCCAGCAGCACGCGGTCAATGATCGCATGCTCATCAGCCGTAGCCTGCATCCCGAGGTACTCACTGATCTGCACGCGCCCCGTGTTGCTGCGGGGAATGATTACTTTGAAGTGATGCGGGTCCGAGGTGGCGGGCACGCCGAAGCCCAGCGTCGGGTGTTGGCTTTTCTGCCCGACTGCTTTGCTTTTTGCAGTGCTACTTGCCGCCTTGGATTGAGCCATCTCTTTAGTTCTCCTGAATGACGTCGCCTGGCTTGAGCTCAATGCCCACCAGTTTGGCGAATTCTTTGGCAGCGAATCCAGTGTCGAACTGGATGCCGTCTGCAATGGTGATGGCGACTGGGGCTTGGTCTTCGCTCAGTACCTGACGAAGGCTGTTCACCACACCTTCAATCATCGCGGCGGTCACTTCTCTCTCTTGGAAGCGAACAGTCACAGTGTTTTCGCCCTCGCCAATCTCTATGCGGACACCCTTGAACCGAGTGCCAGGCTGATCGCGGAAGCGGTTGATGACGCCATAGACGCGATCAGTGGTGTCCAGAGCGACGCGTTTGGATTGCAGCTTGGCCGGTTTTGTGTCGACGATCTGCACTGTCTTGTCGCCACTGGCAGGAATCTGAAAGTCTGCTGTCTTGTTAGCCTCACCTGCGCGCGCATAGACCAGGAGGCGGGCCGCCTGTGGTCCGATCTCGAACGGCCCCTCGTAGGGCGTGCCGTCTTTCGGATTTGAGCCGTCCAGGGTGTAAAAGAGGTCAGCTTTGGGCGTGCTAGCCAAAGTGATCCGACGCTTGTCTGCAGCTGGATCAACTTGGTGGCGAATCTTGAGATCGGCGATCCAGCGAACGGGTGCCCCGGTTTCATACTGGCCGGTCTGGTCTTTGGCCTGGAAGTAAAGCGTACCTTCTCCGGTTGTGAAGCTATCGAGATCGTCCACCGCTTTCCCGGTGACCAGATCTTCTGGGCGTGTCGCATAAACGACCAATGGGCTTTCACCTGCGTGCCGGGGAGTCAGGCTCAAAATTGTCTCGCCTGTCTCTGGGTGGCTACCGACCACTGAGACGTTAACGGTGGTTTTGTCTTTGGGGAACGGACCCTTTTCGACATACCCATCTTCTCCCAATCGCCAGCGGCCCTGCTTCAGCGCTTCGGTTTTGAGTGTGTCCATGCCGCCGTTGCCTGGCATCCAGGGCCAAACAGGATTGCTTTTGGCGCGGCTGACGACGTCCTTCCAAGGTGTGCGCCGGTTGTCCTTGCCGGATGGCCAGAGGTATTCCTCTGCCATTGCAAAGTACTCGTTGAAGTTCTCTGAGAGATCTGCAGCAAGTTTGTAGTTGGCACGCGGGCTGGCAAGCAACGATTCAATCTGAGCCTCAGCAGACTGATCACCCTTGCCCAGCTTCAACCCATTGTCGATGGTGACTGGCGCGAGAAATTCGCGTCCATCAATATCATCAACGCTGGGGAAGTACACGCGGTTGTAGGCCGCCGAGAGCGCTTTCTCGAATCGATCCTCGGCTTCCTCCATCCGGTCACGCGCCTCCTCGAAGAGTGTGTCACCGGGCTTGAGCCGTTTATGAATTTGCTCAATGGCATAGAGCTCCCGCAGGCGATCCTCAACTGCGTCAGCCATGTGGCTATCCTGACCAGTGAGCACGAGCAGGTTGTTTTTTTCCTGCTGGTAGTCGAAGAAGTTTTGCAGTTCGTTCGGCGGCACCTTACCGTCTGGCTTAATTACGATCAGCGTCCGAGGTCCGGTGAGCTTGAGCTCATCGAGCTTGGGCAGTACCTGAACGTCCTGATAAGCATTGCGTCGCTCGGGCTGCAGGATGCCTGTCAGTCGGTTGATGAGAGCCTGATCAACCTTGGGTTGCGGCACTTCTTTGGCGTTACGTTCGATCTGGCGTGAGAGGTTTTCCGTTTCTTTGATGAAGAAACGTTGATCCTCACGGTGGAGGTACCAGGCTTGCTCGCGGAGTCGTTGCAGTGCTTGGAGAAACTCATCTGCCTTGCGGTTGGGCGCTGCCAGGAACTCGATGGTCTCGCTATCGGACAAGCCAATGCGCCCCCCGACTGCGCGCGACAAGGACGACGCTAATAGCAGGGTCATCACTTGTTGGGCGGCATCGCCGTCCAATTCGTCATCGATGGTTTCCGCGATTGCGTTGCCGTTGTCGGCGATGTCGCGTGTGAGGGCCGGCATCAATTTTGGCGCGATGCGTTCGATCTCGTCTTTGACTTGATCATCGTTGAGTGCCAAATGCTGGGTGCCGATCAGGAAAACGTCGTCTGACTCTCGCTCTGCGACACTCTTTAATAGCCGGGCAGTGAACTGCATCAAGCCACGGGTCTGGCGGAAGCCCTCGTTTTCCTTGAACAGAGCGACCAGATGCTTGAACGAAGGGTGGAACGGATAGGTCTCGCGGACTTGTTCGGCAATCTGCTCCAGGCTAGCGGCAACAATGTAGCCTCCGTCCTCGGCCTTCTTGATTTGCTGGGCGTACTCGTCAGCGACGTCGGCGATGATGCGCTCATCAGGCAATTCGTCAATCAGTCGCTTTTTAAGGATCTCGTAGATCTCGTTCCCGGCCAATTGCACCGGGGTGATCGTCATTGCTTGGCGGCGGGTCTCCTGCTGCAGATTTGAAATGGCATCGCCGAGGGCCTTGGTCTGGGCTTTGTAGCTGCCGGATAGGTTGGCGACGACGATGGCGCAGTTGGGCAGCTCAAGCGCAGCACTCATCAAGCTGCTGAGGCTGTAGACCACCATGTTGGCGAGCGTGCCCTGACCGAATACCTGAGTGCTGGCGTTGTCGAGGTAGGGAGGCAGCTCGTCAAGCAGAATCAGTGTGGGCTTGTCCCCAATAATCTCCTTCCACTGCCGCTGGTCGACCGCTTTCGGGCCGTTGACCCAGTAAGGCTTGATTGCCTCGGCTTCACCCAGTTGCGTTGCGATTTCGCCCCAGATGTAATTATCGGGGTTGTTCCGCCCGTTGAAGGCAGCGATACGCGCCTGACCAAAGTCCACTCGCGCACTCAAGTCTTCCGCGAGAACCTCTGGGCGTAGATGAGGATGTCGAGCCAGTAGGCCGAGCGCGATCATCATGTGGGTTTTACCGCCACCCATTGCTTGGGTGAGCTCGAATACCGCCTGATCGGACTTCCCTGATAGACGGAGCAGGCCTTCGCGGAAGAGTTGCTCCATGCCGTGAGTGACAAAGTTGCGCGAGAAGAACTCGCGACCATCACCTGCGTCATCAATTAGATCAGCCAGGTTCTCGATGCCCTGACTCATCCGGTAGTCTTGAATCACCGGATTAAACCGGCACGCCTGCTTGATCGTCTTGATCATGAACGCTCTCCGCTGTTGTTCTCGGTTGGCTCGGAGGCCGGGATCGCAATGCCTCGCTGCTCGCAAAAATCGCGGATCAAGACCTCGATCATGTTCGCGATGGAGCGATGCTCCGCGTGAGCTGCGATGCGCAATGCTTCCTTTAGGCTCGGATCGATCCGAAAGGTCAGCGTGGCTGTTTTGCTGTTTGCCATACCCTCTCCAGAAACCACTGCAAATGTACTGCATCCTACAGTACGAGAGGTGATGACACAACGAAATGCGTTCAGAAGGAATTACTTCCTGGCTCGCTCCCCATGGCTGGCTTTCCCCTCGGCTGGATACAAGTGCCTGCAGACTGTCGCGCAAGTCGCAGGCTGCCCTTTGGGGAAGCGAGCGGGGGACAAGCGAAACATTAGTTTGTACCATTCAGATGAATTGGAGCTGGATGTGCAGGGACTCAATGAACGCGCTGTTTGCACTTGAAGCCAAGTCCCAATCGCGCAATTCGGCCAAATCATCGAATTCACGGACTCAAGGCCAATGTGTTATCATTCGCTGCTAAAGGCGATCTCGGATTCGGTTCCGAGTTCCGCCACCAATTCCAAAAGCCCGAACTCGTTTCGGGCTTTTTCACGTCTGCCCGCCGCACCAGTTCTGGCGGGCCTTCGCGGATTTGCCTCGCGAGCGGCGCCCCCCACATTTCCGCGCTTTTGGCCCTCCCTGGCCTCTCTGCTCTCGGTTTTTATCTAGTGGTCTCGCGAGCGTGCGCGAGGCTACTTCCAGTGTTGGTGCGGGTTTCAGGGCGGTAGGTTGTGGTTGAAGATTGGTTGCCTCCGGCGACCGAAGCATGAAATCTCGCCAAATCATCTTCCGTGGAAACTGGCCTTGGCTGTTTCCTGCGCTCGGCAGTGGGCATTCAAGTGGCTGCTCGACTCTGAAACCTGCCGGATGATCTACTTCTGGAGATCGGCCAATCCGGTCATACAACCGGCGGCCTGGCTCGGGCAGCAATGTGGCGGTCACCTGCCATTCAGCCGTAAGCGGAGTCGAACGGCTGCTTCTCCATGCAACAAACTCGTGCTTCCGACCCACAAGAGTCATTCGTCGTTCTGGTGGCCGTGCGGCAGGTTTCTGAGTCGAGCGGTCATCCCACGCAGCGATTAAAGGAGATGTCCTCGGCCGAAGCCGCCCTTGGACACATGACCAGACTCGGGCAGCAATGCAACTGCCACCTGCCGTTGATCACCGTAGTAGGCTGAAGGGCAGCTTTGGGGAAAGGCTTTCAAGGGGAAGCGTATGGCCGTCAGAACTCGTACAAGATGATGCCAGAGAGCGGCAGCACGGATGTGTGAATTCGCCGGATGTGGAAGCTAGCGTTCAATCTGATACGCAGCTGAGCGACAGGTGGCCGCGACATTGCGCCTGACACGGCCCATCAGGTCAAGGGCTGCTCACGCCGATGATGTGCCACGACATCGTGTTTTACTCAAAATGTGGCTCACGCGAAATGAGACGACCTCAAGGTGCTCTGTAGTTACCTGTTAATATTGGCGGAGCTATTGCGCGCGAATCGTTGGTCCAGCGCCAACGACTCTCTCAATCCCACCGTTCGATTTGGCCGACCAGCCAGTCCACGACATCATCGACGAGTTGGTCGACACATTCCGCGACTTTAGCGCCAGGCAAATGGACGTCCTCGAAGATTGCAAACACGTCCTTTCCCCATTTAAGGCCAAGCGCCTTCTCCGAGATCGTCCCCATATTGCCGCCAATGGCTACTAGGCACAAGCTACTACGGGCGATGATGGCGTTGCGCATTTCGCCCATGCCCGTCGGAATCGCAACGGAAAGATACGGATTTGCTGAACAGGCATCTTCTTCCGGAAGAACGCCGATTGCGATCCCTCCGGCTTCCGTCGCTCCCTGCGATGCTGCAGCCATGACACCACCGCGCCCACCACAGATCACCGCAAACCCTGCCTGCGCCAGAACGGCGGCAACTTGGCGGGCTGCGCCGGTTTCATGCGGACCGCCGTCGCCTGGTCCGATAATTCCCACCGGCTGCTGAAGCCGGTGACGACCCGACTGATGCGCTCGCAGGCGCGCGATTTTTTCAATGCGTTTTGCGTTCGCGGCGGTTGGTGATGACATCTCCGATTCCCAGAACAAGGACGCAGATGGCCATGAGTATCAACGACATGGCCGCTGCTGCAGAAAAATCCGTGCCGCCGTCGCTAACCTTGGCGAGCAGCAGCAGGGGAAGAATGTTTAATTGCGTGCCGACAAGGGCCAGCGCTGTGCCGTATGTCCCCATCGCTAGTGCAGCGACGAGGCACCCGGCCGACAGGACCGAAGGGGCGACCTCCGGAATGACAGTGTCGATAAAGGCGCGTAGACGCGACGCTCCGAGCATGCGCGCCGCCAGGGTAGGTGCGTTGTCGAAGTTGGCGAATACCGGATACAGCGACAAGGCAACCCTCGGGATCAGGTAATAGGCGTAGGCAAAGCCCAAGCCGCCGACACTGTAAATCCAGGCTCCAACTTCGGCAGGGTCAGCGCCGGCAAAAGCCAGTATCTGTGTGACGAAGCCGGCGCGCCCGAAGCAAAGGATAAACCCGTAGGCAATCACGAGTCCCGAGAAAGCGAGTGGCAGGCCAAGCACGGTAAGCATCCATTGGCGATGGTGTGCCGGTTGCCGCGCAATCTCGATGGCGATGGCCGTTCCGACGAGCGCGGAAACGGCACCGGCGATCAGCCCGAGAACCACCGTGTTGCGGGTCGCGGCAATGAACAGCGGGTCGCCGAATACGCGCCCGAATGCCGATGCGCCGTCCGAGAGCGCTTCCGGCACCAGCGCCAGCAGCGGCAGAATGAAAAACATCAGCATGAACAGCCACGCCAGCCAAGCCCCGTACTTTTTCATTGTGTGCCCAGCCTATTTCCCGAGAACGGCCTGCGACCACAGGCGGTCGACCTCGGTCTTCTGTTCAGCGGCCTTGACCACATCGAGAGGCCTGATTTGCGGCGCTTCCGGCAGCTTCGACTTGACGTCGTCGGGCAGCTTGGTGCCGGGAACTGCCGGACGGACATACCCTTGCGCGAAGAGCCCTTGGCCGATCTCACTCATGATGAAATTGAGCCAAAGTTTGCCGGCGTTCGGATTCGGACCATTCTTGACCAGGCTGATGGCGTAAGGTGCGGCAACACTGGCTTCCTTGGGAATGACGACCGAAGCCGCATCGCCCATGCCATCGACGTGTTTGGCCTTCAAGCCGTCGTTTTCGTAGCTAATCCAGATTGGAATTTCGCCCTTGAGAAACTTGGCATAGGGTGTTGTCCCTTCAACGCGCAATACGTTGCCGGCGGCTTGCAGTTTGCCGAGATAGTCGGTGCCGGGTTTGACGTTATCGATGCTGCCACCGTTGGCGAACGCCGCAGCAAACGTCAGGACCTGCCCGATGCCGGTTGAACGGGGATCCAGGTAAACGACCGAACTCTTGTATTCCGGCTTAAGTAAGTCGGCCCAGCTTGTCGGCACGTTCTTGACAAGCTTCGTATTGACCAGGAAGGCGACATTCAGCGTATGGATCGTGAACCATTTGCCCGATTCCTCACGGAACACCGCTGGCAGCTTGTCGAAATTGACTGGTTTGAACGATTCGACGACGTCTTTCTTGACTGCGTCGACCGCCGACGCCGCGAAATAGTAGGCCGTGTCGGCCTGCGGGCGGCGCCGGCTTTTCTCAAGCGAGACCACCGTTGCCGCTGAGCCGATATCGTTGTAGGTAATTTCGATATCGGGGTAGCGCTTCTTGAAATCGCGGAACAGCGCCTTCCAATTGGCCCACTCCGGACCAGTATCGAAGGAAACGACGAGACCTTCCTTCAGCGCCGCTTCGTACAGGGCTTTCTCTCCCGTGTAGAGCTCCGGGCCGTCGAACGCCACGGCAACGCCACTGGCGAACGAGAATGTTGCGATGGCGAGCGCCGCGGCCGATTTGATCAGTTCTCTGCGTTTCATGTGACCTCCTTGTGAGTAGTAGTTAGCTGTCGAGCAAAGTGATGTGCTCTGGTGGAAGGACGACTGCTTCGCCCGCAATCAGGTGCGACTCGACGAGCAGCGGCAGTCCGGCGCCGTCAGCCAAGAAGTCGTAGCGGTAGACCGATCCCAGGTATCGTTGCGTGCCGACATGCCCGGTAATGCGGTTAATCGCATCGCTGGACGGGGCTGGCACGACGTGTTCGGGTCGGATCAAAGCAAAGACGGACTGGCCAGCCGGCCGGCGCCCCGTAGCCACAGCGAGTCGAGCGAAGCCGGTGTCGATCAGATCGTGGGCGATCACGGTGGCTGGCAAGATCGTCGAAAGGCCAACGAACTCCGCCACCGCTTTATTCGCTGGCGCCCGATAGATTTCTTCGGGGGCGGAAAACTGGAGGAGTCGCCCATCCTTGAGCACCGCCACTTTGTCGGCCATCGTTAGCGCTTCTTCCTGATCGTGGGTGACCAGCAGCGTCGTTGCATTGAAACGCTTCTGAATGGTGCGAATCTGGTCGCGCAGATGGCCGCGAATACTGGCGTCAAGCGCTGCCAGCGGTTCGTCAAGCAGTAGCGCAAGCGGATCGATGGCGAGCGCACGAGCCAGCGCGACACGCTGCTGCTGCCCGCCTGAGAGTTTGGAGATCGAACGCTG
>JARKPC010000117.1 GCA_029975435.1 Propionivibrio sp.
GCATCCCGTTGTGGCTGACCGATTTTCGGGATGACCTTACCAAGCTCAGCGTTCCGACCTTGGTCATCCATGGCGAGGGCGACCAGATCGTGCCATTCGCGGCAAGCGGCGCCCGGATGCCGCAGTTCGTCAAGCAGGCGGTCCTCCGGCCGTTGGCCTTCGGACCGCACGGTCTGCTCGCCTCCCATCCGGACGATATCTCGTCCGCCCTGCTGGAGTTCTTGGCCTGACCGCACCGCGGCTGCGGTGCGGTCAGCTGTTGGACGACGTCGCCCAGCGGTTGATGCCCGCGTCCACCGCGTACTGGTCGAACTCGGCCAACTCGTCGTCGGTGAACGTCAGGTTTTGTAGTGCACCGAGCGAGGTCTCCAGTTGCTTCACACTCGACGCCCCGATCAGCGCAGAAGTGACGCGCTCGTCACGCAGCACCCAGGCGATGGCCAGCTGTGCCAGCGACTGCCCGCGCCGTTGTGCGATGGCGTTCAGCGCACGCAGCCGGGCCACGAGCTCGTCGGTCAGCGTATCTGCGGGCAGCGAGCCACCGCGGGCAGCGCGCGAGTCAGCGGGCACACCGCCCAGATAGCGGTCGGTCAGCATGCCCTGAGCCAAGGCGCTGAAGGCGATGATGCCCATGCCCTGGTTCGATGCCTGCTCGATCAACGATCCGTCGGACGGCGACGGCTGCTCGATCCAGCGGTTGATCATCGAGTAGCTGGGTTGATGAATCAGCAGCGGCGTCCCGAGCCCCCGCGCGATCTCGGCGGCCTGGCGGGTGCGCTCGGCCGAATAGCTGCTGATGCCGACATAGAGTGCCTTGCCGGAGCGGACGGCCTGATCGAGCGCGGAGATGGTCTCCTCGAGCGGGGTCTGCGGATCGTAGCGGTGCGAGTAGAAGATGTCGACATAGTCGAGACCGAGGCGACGCAACGACTGATCCAGCGACGAGAGCACATACTTGCGTCCGCCGCCTCCCGCGCCGTAGGGTCCGGCCCACCTGTCATATCCGGCTTTGGTCGAGACCACCAGTTCGTCTCGGTAGGGGGCCAGATCGGTGCGCAACAGCTCGCCGAAGTTGATCTCGGCTTGGCCGGGCGGCGGACCGTAGTTGTTCGCCAGGTCGAAGTGCGTGATACCGGCGTCGAAGGCGGCACGCACGATCTCGCGCTGGGTCCCGGCCGGATGCAGATTGCCGAAGTTCTGCCAAAGTCCGAGAGAGATGGCCGGCAGCAGAAGCCCCGAGCGCCCGCAGCGGCGATAGATCATTGACCCGTCATAGCGGGCCGGGTCTGCCTGGTAGGCGATTCCGTCAGTAAGCATGGGTCCATTCTGGCGGACACGTGAAGCAGGGGCGAGGAGCCGACCGGCACTGCGTCCGCAACCGGTAGATCACAAGGCGCTCTGCAGCTGCCAGTCCTGCCAGCTGTACGTCCAGCAGCCGATAGTTTGATACGCCTGCACCGCGAAGGTGCTGCCGACGAATTCTGCCGGATCGCCGATCAAGGTGAAGTTGAACAGCCACTCGGCATTTGCGTCGCTCATGCCCGTGCAGCCATGGCTGACATTCTGGTTGCCGTGCGCGTAGTCGGCCCAGGGCGCCGCATGGAAGTACTCGCCCGACCAAGTAATCCGCTGGGCCCAGTAAACATCGAGCTTGTATCCCTCGGGGGACTCGTTGTTCACCCCGAAGGTCTCAGAGTCCATCACCACCGGGCTCTGCTTATCCATGATGACCTTGGTGCCGGTCATCGTCTCCAACCCGGGCTTACCGCAACTCACCGGAAGGGTATTGACCACAGCACCGTTCTGATAACAGGTCAGCGTGTGCCCGTCGATGTCGGTCCGCATGACGCGCAGATCGCCGTAGACGTAGTCGGCCTCGGCGTTGTTGAGCACCCAGGTTTCTCCGGCAGGCAGTCCCGCGGCATTGACTTCAACATGCGCGGTGGAGCCGGCCTGCCAGTATTCACGAGGACGCCAGAACAGCGTGGTGGCGTCTGCCCAACCCCAGGAGCCCTCTTGCACCGGGCTCGTGGTCACCGAGGCGGTCTTTTCGATGGCTGCACGCTGGTCGTCGTTCAGGGCCATATCGAAACGCACCCAGATCGGCATCCCGTTGCCGACCGCTGTTCCATCGGCATATCTGAAATCGACCTCGACGACCAGATTGGGGTTGACCGTACTGATCGACGCGGTCGCCACCTGCTCGTGCTTCTTGGAGTCTTGAGCAACAACCTCGACCGAGTAGTTCGTGCGTAGCAGCAGCGCTCCGCGATCGGGCGACCACTGGCTGCCCGAAATCGAGCCGGGAATCTCAGCGCCAGAGACGTCTGTCACCTTCACCGAGGAGATGGTTCCGTCTTCGACGGAGATCTCGAGAGGCTCGTTCGGCCACATCGACGTCAGCCCGTGGGCGGTGTCGATGGTGATGGCCGCTGCGCTCGTGCCGGTAGTGGCAGTGGTGGTCGGATGGGCGTCCTGTGTCGCCGTAGAGTCAGCCTCGGCCGGGCCGTTGACTGCTTCCGCACAGCCGGCAAGAGTCAAGCCGGCCACACCCGCCAGGGCGGTCCGGCGAGTGAGCTGAAGTGGGGATGCGGTCATAAAACCTCCAAAGTCTTTGCCATTTTAGTTCATCATTAAAGGAAATCCCTTCGCCGCGCTCCCGGTGGCTTTGCCATGATGGACCCATGGGGCAGCGCGCGGTGCAGGTGGTGGTTACCGGACGCGTTCAGGGTGTCGGTTTTCGGTGGTCGGCTGTTGACCGCGCGACCTCGCTGGGAGTCGCCGGCTGGGTGCGTAACCTGCGCGACGGCTCGGTTGAGGCGTGGGTCGAAGGGCCGGCCGACGCGGTAGCCGAGATGATCGAATGGCTGGGCGAGGGTCCCTCGTGGGCCAGTGTGCGGCATTGCCACGTCACCGAACAGGCGCCGCTGGGGATCAGCGACTTCCATGTGCGGTGAGCGGCGTGCCAAGGATGGCGAAGCAACGATGGTGGCTGGGGGCTGGTGGCCGCGTCCTATTTCACGAGATGCTCACCGAGGTTACGCACACCGGTCCATTTGCGGTTTGCAGTGGCCTTCGGGATCAGCGTTGCGGCATGAAGCCGTGAAGACAAATGGATCTTGGCGATGCGAGATGCATGTCGCCAGCCCTTGGCGTCCAGCTCTTCGGCGATCGTGTTGAAGTAGCGTCGCTCCTCGGCGAAACGAGTGCCTTCCAGCGCACGCCATGACGAATCCGATCCGGAGTGACGGCGATAGAGGAAGGCCGCTTCATCATCGACCAAGAGCGCGCCGCCGCTGATGGCCACGTCCAAGACCAGCGCCATATCTTGAACTACGTCGTAGCCCTCCCGGAATCCGAGTCCTGTGATCGTCTCGGCACGCCAGCCGAGTGACGGGAAGTAAAGCCAGTCGCCACGCAGGATGGACACGGCGAGGGCTTCGCCGCTGAGCAGCCGAGGCCCGTGACCATTTGGCCGGTAGTGGGCCTTCACCTGTTCGACGAGGGTGTTGGAAGGAGCCCCGTTCTCGTCCATCACGTACACACCGGGCTGGAAGATCTTGGCCTGCGGAAAGCGATCGGCTCGGTCTGTGAGCCACTCCAGGTAGTTGGGCAACATCATGTCATCTGCGCCCATCACCACGACCAAGTCGTTTTCCACCAGAGTCAAACACTTCCGGTAGTTCCCGTTGGCGCCGAGATTCTTTTCGTTACGTTGGTAGCTCACGCGGTCGTCGTTGAGCGAGGCGAACCACCCAGGGATCGAGTCATCGGGATAGCCATCGTCAACGACCACGAACCGTAGATCGGAATAGCTCTGGCGCAGCACGCTACGTACGGCCAGCTTCATCAACGCGACATCACCGTAGTACGGAAACAACACATCTACCGTCATCACTGACTCCTCATAGATCAACAGACGCAGAGCATCAGACAGCGCGAACACTACTAGAGACCGGCCTGTGGTGAATCAATGATAGGAGAGCAGGCTGGTTGGGCGGGCCACGAGCGGGTTCATGCGCTGCGGGATCTGGCTCACCGGTAAGCTCAAGCTCGCTCAACGGGAGGGGACGAAGTGACGGCTACCGGCGGGGACACCCGGCCTACCAGAACGTGGGCGGCCTATGTTGACTTAATCAACGTTGTAGCAATCGGGTTCGTGATCTTCCTGCACCTTCGTATTGCCTATTGGAACCCAAGCAACACGCCTTCCTGGTGGTTCGAAAATGTCGTTTCGGGGCTGGGTGTTATGGCCGTACCATTGTTCTTCATGAACAGCGGCCGAAACTTGATCGGATTCATAGAACGAGAGTCAATACCCACCTTCTTCCGCAGACGGCTCACCAAGGTGTTAATACCCTACTTCGCTTGGGCTCAGCTATACCTGATCTTTCATTGGGCTGTCGGGGCGGTGCCGAGCCTTAGCATCCAACAGATCACTGGAACGATGGTCAACGGCTCATCTTCGGCCGCGACATTGTGGTATATGGAGGCCCTCCTCGGAATATATCTGATAATTCCGCTGGCCTCACTTGCTATTAGCGGTGCCAGGCGAAGGGGGATCAGCGTGAACAACGTGCTGTTGCTGATGGTCCTGGTCAGCCTTAGCGCTGCTGTCTTACTTCCGGCGGTTCGAAGGTTCATGCCTGGCTTCATGGGAGCTTTCCAGATTCCTTTCGGCGGAGGCTTCTTCGTGTACGCCGTGCTTGGGTACTGGCTGAACAATGTTGATCTTTCACGTCATATGCGCGGGGCAATATATATCCTGGGGTTCTTGGGTTTCGCGAGCTTTGTATTAGCCGGGGGCTGGCTCATGCTCGCGGCATCACCTAATGCGGCGCTGTTCAACGACTATCTCTCGGCCGGGACGGTCCTCAGTGCTGCAGCTGTCTTCACAGCAGCTCGTCACTCAAGGATCGAGCGTTGGCCAACTGGCGTGAAGAGATCTCTGCAGAAGCTGGCAGAGCT
>JARKPC010000129.1 GCA_029975435.1 Propionivibrio sp.
GACTCGGCCGACACCGGCTTCGCCGAGTTGAAAGTGAGAGAGTCCGACGCCGAAGATCGGCCGTTTCTTTCGTACAACGTCGCTTTCGGCGCTGAGAATGAGCCCTTGAGGCTGTTGTTCCCAACAGATCGGCAGTTGACCGGTTTCTGGAACGACGAGGAATTGACCGCCCTGATCCGATTGCCCGCCCGAAACACCTGGACGCGCATCATCGTCTTGGTTCACGACAACATGGAGTTCGACTCAATCGGCGCCGGCGACGAGCGTTGGGAGAACGCAGGCGGCACGTCGCCGAAGGTTCGGCTGATTTCCGCGGGCGAAGACCGCTCGGCGGCAGTTCGCGACGATGGGACCATTTGGACATGGGGCGCGGGCATGCCTTCGTATCGCTATGTTGGGCTTCTCGGCGAGCAGAAGGATTTTGCGGTGCGAAGCGCCGGGCCGGTCCGCAACACAGCGGGTTTTGTCGCCATCAGTTGCGGCTATCGCCACACGGTCGCTCTCCGCATTGATGGAACCGTTTGGAACTGGGGCGAAAATGCTTATGGTTCGTTAGCCATCGTAGGAAATGCGCCAGATTGGCAAGAGACGCCTCTACAAGTGCCGGGATTGACCGATGTCGTCGCCATCTCGGCCGGGCAAGACTACACGTTCGCGTTGAAATCGAACGGCGAACTGTGGGCGTGGGGATCGAACTTCGAGGGCAAGCTCGGCGACGGCACAACGACCCATCGCAACGCGCCGGTCAAGGTTGCCGGGCTGCCCGCCGTTGCCGATATGGCTGCCGGCGTCAACCACAGCTTGGCTGTCGATACGGACGGCAACGTGTGGGCTTGGGGACGCAATGGATTCGGCCAACTGGGGGATGGCGAAGCCGTTCAAACGCACGCCCCGTCTCGTCTTGTTCCCGCCAAGGTCGTGGGCATCGACAAAGCTGCCGCCGTTGCCGTCCATATCGACCGATCAATCGCCTTGAAACGCGACGGCACAGTCTGGGAATGGGGAGCGCGAAGTGGAACTGTGGCGCACGGTGCCACAAGCGTTCCGTCTCGTGTGGCCGGCCTCCACAACATCACCGCTATTGGCGCAGGCGGCGGTTTCCAAGTGGCTCTCCGCAACGACGGCACGGTTTGGTCGTGGGGAGAGGTGAACTGGTGCGGCCAGCTCGGATGTGGGCCGTTGGGCGAACCGCCCATCGATTGGGGGACAATTCACCAAGTTAGCGATGGCAGCGGCTTCAACGACGTGACAGCAATCGCTGTCGGCTCGCGGCACGGCATCCTCATGCGCCGAGACGGTTCGGTTTGGTCCTGGGGCGGAAACGGATTCGACTGCCTCGGCCATGGATCCACCGGACACAGATTCACCCCGGTGCGCGTTCAGCAATACCGCCCCAGCGGGGGCTCCGCCTACGCCGTTCTGCCGTTCGACATTTTTCATCATTGACACTTCCATGCCAGCGACTCGCGATGCGCCGTCCGCTGCGAGAAATCGTCAGCGATGCGTGCCGCAGTCGAACAACCGGCTGCGTCCCCGTCGCCACTTCACGATTTCTTTTCGCTCGGTTTTCTCAGATCGCCGGTGCGCTGTCCGATGGTGAGCTTACAAGGTAAGATGGCCTGCCAGCGCAGGCGTTCCGTTTTCAAAGAGCGGTTCGCAAGGCTTCTCCGTTAAAATGTCGCGCGGATGGTTCTTCGCGCCAAACTATCCGAGGCGATGTTGTCTGGCCTAGACTGCTCTTCTGATTGGAGGCCGCCGATGCATGCACTTTTGGCTCTTACGCCAATTCTGGTCGTTTTTATCTTGTTGGTCGTCCTGCGACGGCCGGCCAAACACGCCATGCCCGTTGCTTGGCTTTATACCGCGATTATCGGCATCTTCGTGTGGCAGATGGACTTCACCAGGGTTCTGGCCTCGACTCTTCAGGGCATCTTCATCGCCGCAACGATTCTCTACATTGTCTTCGGCGCCATTCTTCTGCTCAACACCATGACGTACAGTGGTGCCGTGGCGACCATCCGGCGCGGCTTCATGGACATCACCCCCGATCGCCGAGTGCAAGCCATCATTGTCGCCTTTCTATTCGGCGCCTTCATCGAGGGCGCAGCCGGTTTCGGGACTCCTGCCGCCGTTGCGGCTCCGCTGCTGGTGGTGCTCGGCTTTCCGGCTATAGCGGCGGTCCTGATGGCGTTAATCATCCAAAGCACCCCCGTTTCTTTCGGCGCAGTCGGCACGCCCATCTTGCTCGGAGTGCGCACGGGCCTGGATGCTCCGAAGATTCACGAGATGCTTGGTTCGACTCGTTTCTCCGATCCGGCCTTCATGGAGTATCTGATCAAGATCGGCGCCAACGTTGCTATCTTCCACGGCATCATCGGCACCCCGATCCCGCTCTGCTTGTGCCTGATGCTGACCCGCTTCTTCGGACAGAACAAGTCTTGGAAGGAAGGGCTCGAAGCCGCTCCGTTCGCTATTTTCGCCGGCTTGTGTTTCACCATTCCTTATATGATCGTCGGCGTGTTCCTCGGTCCCGACTTCCCGTCGCTGATCAGCCCTTTGATCGCCCTGCCCCTGGTCATCACCGCAGCCCGCAAAGGGTTTCTGATGCCCAAAAGAGTGTGGGACTTCCCGCCCGAGAGCCAGTGGAGCGATGACTGGATGGGCGACCTGAAGGCCGACTCGGGTTCGAAGAACGCGGCGGCCGACCTTTCTTTGCTCGCCGCCTGGGCCCCCTATATTATCGTGGCGGCATTGCTTGTGTTGAGCCGCACATGGACGCTGCTGAAGTCTTTCCTAACCAGCCCCGCTGTGACCATCAACTACAACAAGATCCTAGGCACGGAACTCGAAGCGAACGCCCAACTCTTGTATCTGCCCGGAACCATCTTCATTGTTGCCGTTCTCTGCGCCTTCTTTATTCAGAAGATGAAAGCGGAAGATATGGGCAAGGCCATCGGCAAATCGGCCAAGACCATGCTCGGCGCCAGCGTGGCTCTGGGATTCGCCGTGCCCATGGTTCGCATCTTTATCAACTCCGGCGTCAACGCAGCAGAACTCACGAGCATGCCCCTGACCTTGGCCAGCGGTGTGGCGTCGATTGCAGGCAACACATGGCCGGCCTTTGCTTCCGTGATCGGTGCGATTGGCGCCTTCATCGCGGGCAGCAACACGGTCAGCAACATGATGTTCTCGCTATTCCAGTTCGGTGTGGCCGAACAAATCGGCGCCCCGCCGCGAATTATTGTTGCTCTTCAGGCCGTCGGCGGAGCCGCGGGCAACATGATCTGTGTACATAACGTCGTTGCCGCCTGCGCTACGGTAGCGCTGGTCGGCGTCGAAGGCAAGCTCATCAAGCTGGCGCTCATCCCAATGACCTACTACGTAATCGTGGCTGGCATTTTGGGTTTGCTCGCCGCAAACATGAATTTGGGCTTCTAAATAGCTCCAACACGTCAGCGTAGCGCTAGCTGGCGAGTTTGTACATGGTACGAAAGCTGTGAGTTTGCTCGTAGAACGTGTGTTGGGCGGCGGCCCACTGGTAGATTTCCCTCAGCAGTTCATCGAGCGTGCGG
>JARKPC010000132.1 GCA_029975435.1 Propionivibrio sp.
TATTTGACAGGAGTATATGTCAATGGTTCTTTAAGCAAAAGCTACTTATCCACAGCTACTTATCCACAGCATGACAGAATTAGCGCTAACTTTGCGTTGTCCTTTCTCTTTAACACTACGAGCCGAGAGCGGCATTATCAAGTTTTCAGCACACTCTGATCGATCTCGAACCCTTCCCGGACCACCTGGCCACAGCAGGGGCATAGCGTCTTTCCTTTGAGCCTATTGAGAGCGATATAGACAGTCGCCTCAGCAACACCGGCAACCGCCGCTGCTTCCTTTACCGACTTCCCGTCTCGCACCATGGCGAGAGCAGATTGCGTTTTGCTGATCACGGATAAACCTCCGATAGCTCTTGAACCTGCTTACATGATAGCACATAGCAAAAACTGCTTGACAAACATTAATAGCAGTTCTTACTATGTACAAACCAATCAACCACCACACAGGAGCAGCACAACATGGGCAAGACGCAAACCATCACCGCTCTTCAAAAGGCCGAACTGGCAATTCAAAACGAAGAAGGGTACGAACTTACACTCGAAGATTTGGTGTTGCTGCAGCAGGCCGGGAAACTCGCGAAGATGAACGCTGCAATCCTCACGAAAGACGGCTGCATCCTCGAACGCTCTTTCAGGTTTCAGTAGTTATAGGATCATGGGCGTGCAACAAATTTCTGCTGGAAATGGAGATAACCGAATGCAAGAAATCTTGACGATCGATCAAGTCGCTGATGTTCTTCTGTGCGACAAGGATACGGCGGCCGCCTGTCTGAATAGCGGAGAACTTCCTGGGCTGAAATTCGGAAGAAGCTGGGTTATCCCGGCGGTTTCCTTCTATCAACGCCTGAACGAATTAGCCATCGAGGCGGCAAATGAACGCCGAAACAAGTCTCTGCCTAATGTGAGATTTCAAGGTGGGCAACCTCAAAAGAAGCGCGGGCGCCCACGGTTCAATTTTCAGGAATGACAGCGTGCAGCCGATTGTCCGACAACCCCGGTTCGCCGGGGTTTTTCTTTTAATGACCGGCAGGTAAAGTAATCCCTTCTCAAATAGCAGACCAAGCCAAACGGGAGAAATTGCCATGGTCAGAAATATGGATTTGATACGTGAATTACTGTTGCGGCTCGAAAGCCTGCCGACAAACCCGTCGAGCATCTATCTATTGAAACCGGGATCTGATGAAACTGAAATCGAGGGTTACAGCGCCGATCAAATCGATTATCACCTGTCGTTGATCAGCGAAGCCGAACTGATCGAGAG
This sequence comes from Propionivibrio sp., assembly GCA_029975435.1. Lineage (GTDB taxonomy): Bacteria > Pseudomonadota > Gammaproteobacteria > Burkholderiales > Rhodocyclaceae > Propionivibrio. Next base: position 1,264 of record JARKPC010000132.1, read on the forward strand.
CGGAAGAAGCGCTGCCGTCATGAACGGCTACATGTTCAAGCGCTTGTCTTGGGCCGGTCATGACTTCTTGGATTCCATTCGCGATCCAGAGGTTTGGGCAAAAACCAAACGGGGCGCGGAAGCCGCTGGCGGATTCACTGTCGATCTACTGAAAGACCTTGCCAAAGGTTTCCTCAAGAAACAGGTTGAGGAATACACCGGGATCAAGCTCTGAGAGCAACGACACCAACCACATTCCCCGACAACCCGGCCAACACATCTGCCAGGCGGTTTTCTCGCCCTTCGTCTGATGGCTGACAGGCCAGCGCAATAATCTGCGCCTCGGCCTCGGACGCGCAAACCATACAGCCGTCTTCCTCGTATGCGGCAAGCGGGCGATTCGTGGCAGGAACCATCAGAACCAGATCAGCGGTTTTCTTTGCTCTGGCCAAGTCGCGCTTGAACGCTGCCAGGTTTCCCGGGTCGGCGCCAGCACCCGGCTCAATCAAGATGCGGACAACCTTTTCCGGTGGCGGAAATACTGCCTGTTCGATCGCCTTTACACGACGACGCAGCGTTCTCATTGCACAGATCCTTTCTTGCCCAATAGCTCTTCGATCTTTTCAAGGCGCTCGGCCACCTCCGTTGTTTCAAAGGCCCGCCGCTGGTTCTCAATCAGCGTCGACATCGTTTGCCCTTCGCTCGGCGGGATCTCCCCGGACGCAACCGCACGGAGTACAGCCGACTGCGCTTTCGCGCATGACGCCGCGTCAGTAATCTCCGGCAACGCGAAACGAACCGGCTTTTCGTTGGTCCCGAAGAACCGCTCGAGGGCAGTAAGGCTCGAATCCTTTGCCGCAAGCCGATACTTCTTGACCATGCACGCGACACCCGTTTCCTTGTCCGTACCCATCTGGACGATCTCAATGCCGGCGATTGCGGCAACCACATCATCGTCCAGATCTTGAATGGGAATCGGCGAACCCTCGGCATTGAACAGTCGCCGCGGATCGAAGAGCGCAATGCGTCGACGCTCTCTCATCACCTGCTCGGCTGTAATTCCGGCTCGGTGCGCAAGGTCATTCTGTACGCTGTCGATCGCGGCCCGGACACTAACATTCGCTAACAGGCGCGCCCCTTGCTCATTGGCCGTTTTCCGCGAATACCCCGCCCGAATGGCCGCCTGCGTGGCATTCCGGTCGATCAGGAATTCAGCGACGAAAGCGGCCTGCTTGGGAGTGAGCCCCGGTTTCTGCATCAGGCCACCTTCCACCCAAGTTCCCGCCGGGCCGCAAGAATATCCTTCCGCAGCGCGCAATCATGGGCGGGAAGCTCCATCGCAGCCAGCTTCTTCAACTCCTGCAAACGTTCCGCGGCTTTCTTCTGCCCCTCAGTCAGAGGCGGCTTTTCCTGAACTGGTGCCGCTGGTTGCTCTTCCTCGATCTTGAGAACCATGTGACCGGTGACCCACTGGATACGCTCGGCCAAATGCCCCATTGAGCGCGTCAGCACCGGGACAACGCCAACGCCGTCCAGCGTGACATTCACGCGGGTGACACCGTCAAGAGCAACCTTCCCGGAAAAGTCGATTCCGCATTCTTGGGCAGAGCTCCACAAGTCCGGGCGAAGCTGCCATGCAACGGTCGAGCGCATCACGGCAAAGCCACAGGCGGCCAGGGATTGAATTGCATACTGCCGAGTTTTTGTCGTCACTTTGATTTCTCCTGAATTGAACGGTGCTAGATAAAGAACACGGCTGCATCATGCTGAATTCCCGCGTCATCTCCGGTTGATTTACCTGCCGGGATTATTCCGATAGAGGCTGCGATCGCTTCCGCTTTTTCTGCAGTTGCGGGCAAGACCTCGTCTGTGCCAACAGCATCGCACCCTTTTTCACAGGTCAGTTTTTGGACGTCAGAATTCATCGCATATGTCCTTCACGTGGGGTTAGGTTCTTTACAGTCACGGCGGTATCGCCAAGATGATCCTTTGTCACTTCAAAGCGGCGGCCCTCTGCCAGTTTCCCGACCAGTGCCGACAACTCGCCCAGGTAGCCCACCAGTTGCGCCATGGGCAGCGTTGCGCCGGGCTTCGTGGGATCCTTGAGCAGCGTATTGACGGCCTGCGGGGTCATCGCGGTCAGATCGTTCGCAATCTTCTCGCCGACGTTCGCGCCGGTTGCCGCGGCAAGTGTCTTGTGCAGCGCGTCAATTCCGGCCCGCCTTGCCATGTCATAGCCAAGCGTCTTGTCCAAATCGATGTTCACTGTTTTTCCTTTCGTGCGTTCTTCGAATCCAGTACTGCGCCTTTCAGCAAGGCATTGCGCTCAACAGTCAGCGCATCCAGTTGCTGCCGCTTCTCTGCCGGCGTGGCATCCGATCGGCGGACGGCCAACATGTCCTTGTTGATGCCCGAGAGATTCTTGGCGGCGCGTTCCAGCGGCTTGGCTTCCGTGGCCATCGGTTCCCGCTCCTTCTCGTCGGCCAGATCCGGGCGGCCCAGGCGATCCAGTTCGCGCATCGTGCCGTGCAGGCGCTTGGCCTCGCCCAACAGGTCGTAAAACTCGGTTTCGAACTTGGTACGCTGCGGGGGCTCCTGGCTGACGAAGCGGCGAATCACCGGCATCTGATCGGCGCGCATCTCGGGCAGCTTGTCGCCGAAGAAGGCCTTGTCGGTCAGCATCAGGCCGTACATCGCCCAGGTGTTGAAGTAGCCGCGCAATAGCGCCTCGGCACGCGCCGGATTCACTTGCAGGCCTTCCGGCAGATTCCGGGTCGCCATGCCCGCCGCCTTGAGCGTTTCGCTCGTGGTGGGCTTGGCGCGCAGGAATGGCTGCATGCTCTCCATGCCCGGCGTCTCGATCGGCGATTTGGTGAAGTCGTTCCGGTTCGTCGCCTGTTCGTAGAGCGGCGCCACAATCTGCGGCTTCCAGTTGAGATTGAAGGTATTCGAGAGAATCCGCGCGAAATCCTTGCCCAAGCCCTGCGGATCCTCGGCCATCAGTTTTTCCAGGGTGCGTTCGGCTGTTGAGGCTACGGCGCCGATTTCCCATATCTTCGGGTACCGGAAATGCTGATCACCGACGAAGAAATGCCAGTTCGAATCGCGATCCCAATCCGGCAAGTCCTGATAACGCTCATCGTCCTTGTTGAGCAGGTAGAGTCCCATGGACATCATGGCCAGTACGCCGGTCTTGGCAGCAATGGCCATCTTGTTGGGGTCGTGGGCAATGCCGCGCGCCAGGCGATCCCAGGAGAGCAGCGCCGGGCGCATGAACATCACCGTGTCGTACATGAAGCCGGCCGCCTGGCTGTCGCCACGCATAGCGAAGTCAGTCGAGACTTCCCGGCCAAGGTAAGCCGCATGCCGTGGATGCTCGCCCCGTTGAATGGCGCGGTTGTATTCGCCCAGGCGGGTGCTCATTTCGAACGAATCGGCCAGCGTCTCGAGGAAGTTTCCGAGTTTGGCCGGCGCATCCAGCACCGTGCGGTAATCGATGCCCTGGCGCTGGTAGAACTTCTCGAGCTTGGCCCGGAAGCGGGTTTCGTCCAGGAACATCGAGGACATGCCGCCGCCGTTGGCAATGAATTCCTGATAGATCGGATCGTTCGTCAGTCGAAGGCGCATGCCGTTCAGCGAATCGATCACCGGGCGGAAACCGGCACGGCTCATCACCGAGCCCATGATGGTGTCGCGGGCAATGTTGGCCAGCATGAAATCCGGCGTCAGGGTGATGGTCATCTGCCCGATACGTTTCGGCAGGCCCAACCACCGCACGACGGCCGATTGCAACGGGCGATCGATCGAGGACAGCGCGCGGTACAGGATCGGATCCCCGACTTCGTACCACGTGGGTTTCCCGCCCTTGAGGACGGCGACGACGTTACCCCCCGCAGGCGGCATGCCAGTCTGCATGACTTCGAGCAGGGCCGGTGCGGCTTCCAGTTCCGAGCGCAACGCCTTGATGGCCTTGGCCGTCGCCGGGGACATCTTGGCCGATGCATCCACGCCCATGCCCTTCATCAGCGCGTCGACAACCTGCTTGGTATCAATGCGCACCGGGCGCGACTCGGCGGGAATCTTGGTCATGAACTTGCCGCCGCCCTCGGCGCTCTCGGCCAGTTCGGCAATCTTCAAGCGGGCTTCGTTCTTCACCGCTTTGTCGATCAACTGCGCGGCGTTGCCTGTCATGTTGGCCAGAATGTCGCGGATATTCTCGGTACCGCCGGTCAATGCCTTCACGCCGGACCAGTCGCCCGGCTTGCCCTTGAATCCGCCCGGCTGCCCGACACGCTGGAACGGCAGGTATTGCGTGCGCTGCCACAGCCGGCGCGCTTCCGGATTGATCACGCCTTGCGCCTCGGCAAAGTCGAGAATGCCCTGGTTCCATTCCTGATAAGCCTTGAACGCGGCTTCACGCTCGGGCGTGCGCAGCTTGAGCATGCCGTCGATTTCGCCCGGCGTGAACAGATGCTCCCGGCCTTGGGTCATCAGTTCGCGCGCCGATTTGCCTACGAAGTACAGCAACGCATCATCGAGATTGCCCGCCACCGGTTTCAGGATCTCTTCGAGCCCCTTGCCCTTCCACATGAACGAGCCATCCGCCTTCTTCACCGGGTAGCCAAAGCGAAGGGCGCCATCAGCAATCGAGGACGATGAACGCACCAGGCGCGCGGTTTCGTAGGCGCCGGCCGGTGCAATCTTGCCGCCCTGCAACTCGCGTTCCGCGCGGTAGATGCCGTGCAGGTCATCAATCACCGATTGCCGCCACTGATCACGCGAGACGTTGAGCGCATCGGACAGCGGGCGATGGTCGCCGATCTTGGAACGGGCGCGGTCAATGGCTTCCTGACCGAACCATTCGGTCATACCCTCTCGGGCCTTGAGGATCGCCGGGCCGTAGTCGTGCCGTTGGGCGAAGTCATCGAACCACTTGGCAAACCTTGGCGCCTTCGCCTCCAGTACGTCGGGCTGCGTCATCCACAGGCGAACGCCTTCCGCGAAGCCCTCATAGACTTTTCCGGCGTCGTAGCTGATCGCCTTCAGTTCCTTGGCCATCGTCGTGTCGTTCTCCCAGGCCTTGCGGATCTCGGGAACGCGCTTGTCCATCAGGTGCGCCATTTCATGCGCTGCGGTTTCCAGATCCGCATGGCGCTTGATCCGGACTTCTTCATTCGAAGGACGGAAGAAGCCAAGCCGTTTCTTGCCCTGCACGCGGCCTTCGTACAGGCTGGTATCCAGCGCCTTGAGGAACGGAATCAGGATGTCTTCCCGGCGGATCGGTTCGGCGCGTGCCGTGGCTTTGCCGGGCAGGCTACCCGGTGTTGCGCCGGCGTTGCCTGTTCCGGGGAACGGGGTGTCGTCAATGAATCCGGTATAGCGCGCACCCGGGGCAAAGGAATTGACCGTGCCATCGGTGGGCATGGCACTTTCCACATGCCGGGGCGCAGCCTCATCCGGAACACGCACCAGCACCGGCTTTTTCATCTGGTCGATAGAGGCCGGATCCAGCCCGAGACGCGGCGCAGTCTCGCGCAAAAATTCCCGGTAAGTGTCCGCTTTCAGTCCGTTGGCCTGATAGACACGCTGCAAGGCAATCGCCCGGCGCTGTCCATTCTCAACAACACCGTCGCGCGCCACAATCGGGGCGCCGTCTGCATCGTCCAAGGCTTCGGCCAGGCGCTTCGGGTCAAAGTCGGAAACAATGCGCTGCAGCGCGGCTTCGCTCTCGTGCCGCGGCGCTTCCTTGCGCCCGAAGGGATTTTCCTCGATCGGTCGCAGGTTCGTATCGTGTGAGGCTTTCAGGTCGTCGGCTTCGATCAGGGCGTAGCGCGCCGTTTTTGGAACTGCCCCTGCCGCCGTGTCGGATCCAGAATCAATTCTGTCGGCCATCCGGATTTCACGCGCTGATGCAGCATCCAGTTCGGTATACCTGTCCGGCGTGACCATTCGGGAAGCGGTAGCGTCTCGCCCTTGAAGGTCAGCCACGTCGAGTTTCGATACAGCTTCGCCGCTGGCGGTTGATCGATCGGCAGCCCTTGATTCCAGCGACGAAGCACCGTTTCCCGTGTCGGCTGTCCCGGCACCCTCCCCGCCTCGGCGGCCGTCATCAACTGCCCGTCGCAGAGTACCTTCCGGCAAAACGTTCTCCGGCGTTCTTGATCCGGCTGCATCGTCCACACGCAATTCTCTGGCGAGTAGTTGCCCGTCACGTCCAGCCGCCCCAGCCAATGCGTTGGGCTCGGCGCCGGCCCCATGTCTTCCAGGAACTTGCGAAAGCTCGTCCGCCATTCCGGGCAAACCTGAATCCCCGCCCCGCCGTACCGGTTGAAGCTCTTGAACGTCGGTTCGTAACATCGCCGGTTCATTACCCGCCAGGCGCTGCGCTCCCTGTCCATTTTCCGCGGCATTTATCGGAGTGAAGCCTTTTGCTTCGGGTTGATAGCCTTCGTGAATGATTTCACCGCCCGGCTTAACGCTGGATTGACGGGTATCGACTTGGGCTTTTTGGGTTTCGCTGATTGCTTCTGGCCTGATTGCTTCGGCATTGATGCTCCTTTCAACTTCCTGTGGGGTGAATCCTTGCGGCCGCTCCTGCAGTGTCGGTTCAATGCGCGGAACGGCTTCGGCGGGCTTGGCCATCGCGCGCTTTGCGCCTTTCACGGCCGGCGCAACAACCATCGGCAAGGCATTGACGGCGGTATCGGCAGCCGTGGCCAGCACCGGGCTCCCGGTCGCGTCCAGTACCTTGCCGCCGACGTACTGCCCGCCCTCTGCCAGCTTCTCAAAGGGCAGCATGACCGTTTCGGTCAGATGCTTGCCGCCCTCGCTCACCGGCTGGTACGTCAGAGCGCCACCGACTGCGTGGACCACGTCGGCCGGTTCAGCATCTGTCAGCCCCAGCGCCTTCGTTGCTGCGGCACCAAGGCCGGCAATACCAGCAACGGGAAGCGCCACGCCCTGCGTGATCAGGTTCGCCGCCGTCTCGGCCACCGGATACACCTGGCCCATGGCTTTCATGGTCTTGACGGCCGGCGCCAGCGTTTCGGCAAGAGAACCCTGTGATTCTTCCGGAACCAAGGGGGTGAATCCGCGGCGTACCGGCCGGGCGTCTTCGGCATTGATCGGTGTGAAACCTCGGCGCGGCTCCGGTGCAGCAGCTACCGCAGGCGCTTCCTTGCCGAAGCGCTGCTGATACTCACGCTCGAGCGCGGCCCGGCTGTCGTCCGGCATGTCCTGGTCAAACTCGGCAGAGACAAGACGCTCGGCATCGGCATCACGCGCGGCCTGTTCGTCATCGGAGACGCGCGGAAACCTCGGGTCTGTTGCTTTGCGTGGCTGATCGAGTGGAATGAACGGCATGGCGCGGCCTCAGTTGTAAAAGCCAACGACGCGGCCTTGCTTGTCCAGGACTTCAACACCCTGCGAAGTGTCGCGGCCCAGGCGGTAGTTATCCATTTTCCGATCGCTGCGAAACTCCTTGGCGATCGCTTCGCGGCTGCGCGGTTGCGACGGCTGCGGCTGCTGTGCTTCTTTTCTCCCGGCCGTCTGCTGGTCGAAAACATCATCCGCGCCGATCTTGCGGCGCCCGGCCAGGCTGGCTGCCTTGGCTAGATCAGGCCGGTAGTCGGGATTCTCGCGCCCTGTGTCTGTGGTCTTGGCGGTAAGTCTCCGGATCTCTGCCGGATCCATCCCGGCAACGGTTTCTCGAGCCGCATCAATCTCGGCGTTGCGCGCCTGCTGCGTGAGCGTCAATCCGCCGGTTGCTTCGCGCTTGGCGGCATCGGCATTGAGGCGAGCGGCCAGGCGTTCGTCTCGGCGATCCTCGCGCATTTCATCGCGCTGAGCATCCAACTGTTTGATCTGAATCTGGCGATCGAGCAGCGCGCCTTCTTTCTCGCGCTGCGCCTGCTGCTCGGCGTGAAACTTCACGGCGCTCATCGGGCTCAACGCCTTGGCCGCCTGGTTCGCGAGGTCAGCCGTAAGCCCTGTCCTGGATCCGATCACCTCGCCATCGGTGTTGATTTGATCAATCCGATACTGCTTGCCGTCCTCAAGTGGCGTCATGCGGACGGTGTGACCATCGTTGTAGAGTTGCCCGTTGTACATCTTCTCGAACGACGCCAGCGCGCCGGCACTGTCGCCGATCGCATGCTTGCGCACCCCTTCAAGCCATTGCCCGGCGTAGGCTCGGCCCTGCTCGGTTTCAACGTATTCCGAGAACTGTTTTGCTTCGGCGAGTTTTCCTTGCTTGAGCAGCGTCTGAACAACGCGCGGCGCCGTCTGTTTCAGGTAGGCATCGACTGAATATTGCTGGTCAGCGGCTTTCGTCTCCGGTTGCGCTTGGCGGGTACCTTCGGCCGGAATGCTCTGGTGTTCGAGGGTTGCATTCGTCCCGGTGATGTCGGCACCAGTGGCAGTTGAAGACCGAACCGCTTCGTTCCGAGTGGGTAGCGCGTTCCGGACGGACAGACGGCCATCGGAAAACAGGCTGCGCAGTTCCTTGTCGTCGGCCTGGCGCTGCTCCTGGTCGGTCATCTTTGCCAGGTTGGATGCAACCGCAAAGGCTTTTTCCGGCTGTCCCTTGGCGATCAAATGATCGATACCGGCCTGCAGCATTGCCGCCCGCTTGTCGGCGGGAGACGCAAACTGTTTGTCGACGCGCTGCGTCTTGCTCTCGTACTGCGGCTCGACAATCGGATTCAGCGTGTCGGCCACGCCGCTTTGCACAGCTGCCAGCGACGGCGCGTAATTCCCGGTTTCAGCGTCCTTGGTGTAGTTCTGCGCATCCGGCGCATTGACTTCGGAAACGGTCGATTGTTCTTCGGTCGTCGCGCTGTTCATGGCGTCTGCTAATTCGCCCTGCTCCCGGTTCTCCCGAATCACCTGGCCAAGCCTGAGACCGGTTGCAATGCCGCCCAACAAACCGCCCGCAAAACCTCTCATGACACCCCCCGCAACAGAAGAACTGCGGGCAGGTTGCCATGCTTGTCACGTTGTCAAGATATTTCTTGCAGCTTTTCCCGTTTTAAAAAACTGCACCGACGACGGAACGCCGGCTTGCTAATCCGCTTCGTCCGCACGCGCTGCAAATCGGGAATGATTTCGATCCAGCCTGACGCCGGATCCGCCGCGACGATGCACGCCACAAAGCCGGATCGGGCCAGGTCCATGAAATGCGCCCAGACTTCTGGCGCCGTCGCTTCCGGATTGTTTCTCATGTACTGATCAACCATCTGGTAAAAATCGTTTCGTCCCATATTCACCCCCTCAGTGCGTAGTGGTGCCGTTCAAATCGCGCTCAACCTGCGCGACGATGCCGGCAACCGATTCGATTTCAGGCCGCATCGCCTCGACCATGTTGTGAATCTTCCAAAGCAATCCGAGACTGCTCCGATATAGCTCCGATGCTTTCGCGTAGGCACCGTCTGGCATGACGGATTCGTCCACGGTTTCGCGCGCCAGCGTAACCAGGGCGCTCACGTCGATTTCAAGCACGGCCAGCATTTGCAGCGCCGTTTGCGCCGACTCGGCGGCCGATGGTGCTGTTGTACGGTCATTCATCCGATATTCCTCCGATCTTGGCGCGGTAGCGTTTGTATCGCGAATTGCGAAACGTTCCTCGCATATCCTCGACGAGCCCTTGACGCAGCAGATAGATCAGCGCCCACGAGCATTTCGCGTGATTCAATCCTGTCCTGAAACGCAACTGCCCCTCGGTCATCGCCCCGCCGTGCTGACGAAGAACCGCCAGAACTGCCTCACTGGAACGCCCTGGCCGGATGACGCCGGCCGGCCGCGGGTTGAAGTGCTGTTTTCTCGGTTCTGCGCCTGCGGACTCAACCGCGCGGGCGACTCTTTCAAGCTCTTCCAAAAAATTCATGCTGTCTCCCGATGAATATCATTCCAATCAGTGCCGGCCTGCGATGGGATACGAACTTCGACTTCAATGCCGCCGGCAATCAGCCGTTTTGCCAACACCCAGGCCGCCGCCTGTCCAGTCCCGGAAGTGTCGTTGTCGCCGAAGACAATCACGCGCCTGGTTCCTTCCGGTGGCGTCCAGCGTTCCAGCCCGCCCGCGGTAACCGCCGCCCATGTCGGAACACCGAACAGCGCAAACGCGCTTAGGGCGGTTTCGATGCCCTCGGCAATACCGATACATTCGGCAGGCGGAAAAAGTCGAACGGCGCTTGCTGCCGGCAGGTTCCCGGTAACTTTCTTTGCGGTCGGCACGGCGGCTTTCTGCCCGTCGTCGGACAGATAGGTCCGGTGGATTCCACACCCGGCACCGGTCACGTCCTGCACGCGGCTGACCATCGCCGGGTGATAGGTCGTGCTTCCGTCGTCGTGTCGGTAGGCAAGCCGCGAGTTACACCGGATGGCGGGCGGAACGGCCTCGACTCCGCACCGGCGCGCCAGGTACAGCGCAACCGGATCGCCAGGAACGACGCCCCGAGATTCACTCCACATCCGGCGACAGATCGCCAGCTTGTCGGCATCGCTCGGTTGGACAGCCGGCGCCGTTGCCGGGATGATGCCGACAACAGCTTCGATTTCCTTGGCCGCTTCGCGGAATGGCCATCCTTTGACCAATTCCAAAAGCCTGAAACCGTCGCCGAATCCGCAATGCGAGCAGTAGAACGTGCCGCGCCCTTCCTTGTCATCGAAGCGGAAACGATCACGACCGCCACACACCGGGCAGGCCGTGTGCTTCCCGGAAAGGAATTCCCGGCCCACTCCGAAATGCACCAGCAATCCAGGCCAGCGATTCAGAGCCAATTCGGACGCGCTGCTCATGACGCCACCTTTTCGCGAGCCTTGGCCGCTGCAATCTGCCTAGACTTGATCCACCCAAGAAGTTCAGGTGTCGGTGTCGCTGGCACTTGGCGCAATCCGTTCGCCGATTTGCCGGTGAATTCGCGGTATTTGTGATACGCCCATCCGGGCTGATACCCACGATTGTGGGCGTAGCCAAGGAGTTGCGAATAGACGTGCTGGCCGACTTCCTTCTTGATTGGCTTGCGGCGATCCTGTTTCACCAGATCCCCGGCGATCGTCTCGACGTTGCTCTGGCGCTCGGGCGCGAAGCCACAAGACGGGCAGGCATGTACCTTCGGCGGCTTGACGAAGTGGCACTTCGGACAGGGTTTGGGTAGCGGATCCGTGCGTTCCTGCTGTTTCCCTGGCGCCTTGGGCTTCCCGTCATCCAGATCCAACGGCAGATCGTCACAGGGATGACCGAGCCGTACGGTGCTGCCGGAGTGGTCGAGCAACAGCGCACGCTCCTTGCCCGGGGCCGGACGGAGCACACGCCCGACCATTTGGATATACCGGATCAGGCTGCGCGTCGGGCGGGCAAGAATCATCACTTCCGTCGAAGGGCAGTCCCAGCCTTCGCTCAACAGCGAGACATTGCATAGAACGGTCGTTTCACCATGAGCGAACCGCCCGAGAATCCCGGCGCGCGTCTCGTCGTCGTCGTGGTAATCGATATGCTCGGCAACCACGCCGGCCGCGTTGAATGTCTCGGCGATGTGCTTGCTGTGCGCAATACTGGTTGCGAAAACGACAGTCTGTTTCCCGTTCGCCAGCTTGCGCCAGTGCGTCAGGATGTCGCCGATCAGTTCTGGCTTGTCGGTTGCTTCCTCGAGGTCGCTCTGGTTGTAGTCCAGAACACCATCGATGCCCTTGGAGCTTTTGACGCGCTTCAAGTCCGGTTCGCTCGGCGCGAAAATATCGACGTCGACCAGGAAACCTTGCTCGATCAATTCGGTAATCGTCGCACCGACAACAAGGTGCTCGAACAGCGCCCCACCGATTTCGGCCGAGTGTTTCGCCATGCCCACCGCGAACGGCGTTGCCGTTAGTCCGACTACTGGCACGTTGTTGTACCGTGCGAGCAGCGTGCGGTATTTCTGACTACCCGCAACAGCATGGCATTCGTCGATGATCAGCAGCCCCACGTCATCGGGCAACCCACGTACGTGCACCGTATCGATCGATGCCACCAGAACCCGCTCATACATTCGGCAGGTGTTCTCGGCCTGCAGGACGCCGTGTGCGATGCCGTAGCGCGTCAGCACGGCCGATGTCTGCGCAACCAACTGCTTGCGGTTCGCCAGGAAAACGACCTTGCGGCCTTTGGCTACCGCCTTCGTGATGATGCTCGTCGCGGTCAGCGTCTTGCCGCCGCCAGTCGGCAGATACAGCGCAACGCGCCGTTTTCCCCCAGCCAGGGCAATGCGGGTTTGTTGTTCGGTGTCTTCTTGATAGGGTCTGAGGGTGAAAGTCATACGCCACCCCCGTTGCCTATTTTTTGAGCAGCGCGTCGATTACCCCCTATCTCCGTAGTTAAGGTGGATTCTCCGTCTTGGCTAGGAGGTTTACTCACTGCTCTCTGTTTACTGCTTACTGATTCGCCCATGCCTTCCCGCATGGCTTCCTCGAAGGCTTCCCGGAAGGCTTTGCGGAAGCCTTCGCCAAAGCCTTCGACATAGGCTTTCACGCTAACAACGGCAAGGGTTTTGAGGCTGCACTCCGGGATGTATTCAAGCGTCTTTGCCCATGCCTTGATGACGTTTGGAGACTCGGCGGCCTGGTATTTGACGAAGTTCGGGACGTACAGACAACAGGCCTCCGCGTCGAAAATGGCAAGGCTGCCCGCAACCTTCTCGTACCCCTTGCCGCACCCTTCCGGTAAGGCTTCCCGAAAGGCTTCCCCGAAGACTTCCCGAAAGGCTTCCGCTGGAATCCGAAGCTCAGCAGACAAGCCCTCAATCGTTGCCCGCATCGCCCCGAGTGCCGTCATGTTCGGGTTGGTCAAAATGAACAGAAAGGCAAGCTTTCCGTTTGGCGACAGGGCATTGAATTTCGCGTCATTCCAGATGCGCGTGTCGATTTTCCGATAGACGGCCATATCAACACCCTCCCATCGGCGGTAACCACTCAGGCACGCCGAGCGAGTACGACGCGACACCGTGCCGCTCGACGCCCCGGAAAACAACCGATGAATGAATGGTCGTCAGGATGTTGAATCCCATCGCCCGAAGGTCATGCACCCGAGCAGCAGCTTCGGGAATGGCATGATCGGCAGTCATCGTCAGAGACAGGATCGGCTGATGACGGCGAATGAGATTCAGCACTTGGGCGGTCTGGCCCGTTACCAAGGGCGGCTTGCCAGTTCGTTCCAAGCCAAGGCATAGTGGCAACTGCTGATTGCTTTTTGCTTCGCTGACTTCGACCGCTGGCCCGCGGTCGTTGTCGTTTTTGGGGGCGCTCATGATTGCCCCCGTTCTTGCCTGGAAGCTAGCCGCTCGAACGCGTCATCCGGCCAGAATAGGCGGCCGTTCGGCATCTTCGTGGGGCGAATGCCGAAATAGCTTCCTGTGGTACAAAAACGATGATGACTTGAGACTGGACGAAGGCCGATCTTCGCGGCAAATTCGTTTGTCGTCATTTCGCGACTCCTGAAAGGAGCCGGGGCAGGTTGCGGCAGGTGTCTTTTGATCAACCACCGAAGACACAATCGGTGCGCTCTCGCGATTCGTCTATCGGTAGCAGACTGACTGCGAGACCTGAATCAACCTTGTGCGCGCGCACCCTGCCAATTCGCGCGTGAAGGCGTAGGCCTTTCCGTTCTGGAATCGATGCGGGTCATTTTTGCCCGAATCGCGTTTCCCGATGACAGCAATTGTTGCCGCCCATTACACCATGCTTGATGCGTCGGTCAATAGCATTTCAATATATTTTTATTGGTTTTCTTTTTTCAGGCCTGCCGCCCTGCGTAGATCGTGGAGGCAATACCGTCCTTCGGCGTCTTGGCGAATCTTGGTGTTGCATACGGTCGGTTCCGCGATTTCCCGGCTGGACAAACACCGGGTATGATCTGGCGCGCAAGACATGGGGCAAACATTGACGGGCCGTTTTTGGCTACACTGTGGCTACATAGAAGCCAGATAACAAAAAGGCCAATCCCGAAGAATTGGCCTAAGTGTTTGATTTATGGCGGAGAGGGAGGGATTCGAACCCTCGGATGCCGTAAGACATCGCCTGATTTCGAGTCAGGTACATTCGACCACTCTGCCACCTCTCCGACAGGGGGCGGATTCTAGCACAACTCGACAAACGGATGCGTCTACTTCTTTTGATTCTTGCGTTTTTTCTTGGCGCCTGCGACCAGGGGAAGCTCACTTCGTTCGAAAAGAAGCGCGAACTTGTGATTGTGACCAAGGCTGCGTCGCACACCGTGGCTGAGGACGAGACCAGCGGCACGGCAGGATTCGACCGCGACCTGGTGCAGATGCTGGCACGTGAACTGGGCGTCGAGAGCCGCTTCCTGACCGTTGCCAACGAGACCGAATTACTGCAGCGGCTGCGCAGTGGAGAAGCGGCCGTGGCTGCCGCATGGCTGTCGCCGGTCACGGATCCGGAGATCAAGGCCAGTTCGCCCTATTTTGAAAGCCGGGATGTGCTCGTCACGCACGAAGCCACGTTGCCGCTGAACCAGTTGGCACAACTGGCCCAGAGGCCGGTGCATGTAATCGCTGGGTCACGCCAGGAAGCCGTGTTGCGGCAGATGGCTGAAAAGAATCCCAGGCTGAAGATCGTCGCCCACAAGAATCGGGCAGAGATCGACCTCCTTGAAAGGGTGGCGACACGACGTTACGAAGTTGCAATGGTCAGCGATGCCGAATTCGACATCGGCGTCAACCTTTATCCGGAACTGCAGAACGCGCTCGAAATTGGCCCGAGCAAGCCAATCGTCTGGCTTTTTTCCCCGAATGCCGATCCGGGTCTGATCGCGCGGGCCAACGCACTGCTGTATCGACTGGAAGCCAGCGGCGAACTCGCCCGTCTCAAAGATCGCTATTTCGGCCACATCAACCGGCTGAGCCAACTGGACACGACGCGATTCATCGAACGCATGCATGAACTGCTGCCGAAGTATCGCCCGATGTTCCAGAATGCCCAGACTGCCACGGGCATCGACTGGCGGCTGCTGGCCGCCCTGGCCTATCAGGAATCGCAATGGAATCCGCTCGCGACGAGCCCCACCGGGGTGCGCGGCATGATGATGCTGACCGAGGATACGGCCGATGAACTGGGCGTCGACAACCGGTTGGACCCGGCCCAGAGTATTCTGGCCGGCGCGCAATACCTCTCCGACCTGCGCAGCGCGCTTCCGCCGGAAATCGCCGAACCGGATCGCCTCTGGCTGGCGCTGGCCGCGTACAACCTCGGGCTTGGCCACCTGAAGGCGGCGCGTCATATCGCCGGCACACTGAATGCCGACCCGGATTCGTGGTATGTGATGAAGAAGATATTGCCGCTACTGGCCCAGCCTAGGTACTACCAGCGGCTGAAATCGGGAAAGGGACGCGGCGGAGAGGCCGTGATCATGGTCGAGAACATCCGTGTCTATGCCGACATTCTCAACCGTCGCGAACGGCCGTTCCGGCCGCTCGACATCGCGCCGCGGCTGCCGGACGGGCAGCCGCGCCTGTCGGTCACGCGGCGCTGATCTTCTCGGTGCCGCCCATGTAGGGGCGGAGAGCCACCGGAATCGTGATGCTGCCGTCGGCATTCTGGTAATTTTCCAGGATGGCCACCAGCGTACGGCCTACCGCAAGGCCGGAACCATTGAGCGTATGCACCAGTTCGGTCTTGTTCTTCTCGTTGCGGCAACGCGCCTGCATGCGCCGCGCCTGGAATGACTCGAAGTTGGAACACGAGGAAATTTCGCGGTAGGCGTTCTGGCCCGGCAGCCAGACTTCAAGGTCATAGGTCTTGGCTGAAGAGAAGCCCATGTCACCGGTGCACAGCACGACGCGGCGATACGGCAGGTCGAGCTTTTCGAGGATCGTCTCGGCATGGCGCGTCAGTTCCTCGTGCGCCTCGTTCGATTTCTCGGCCGCCACGACCTGCACGAGCTCGACCTTGTCGAACTGGTGCTGGCGGATCATGCCGCGCGTGTCCTTGCCGTAGGATCCGGCCTCGGAGCGGAAGCACGGCGTATGACAAACGAGCTTGAGCGGCAGTTCGTCCTGCGCCAGGATTTCGTCGCGCACGATGTTGGTCACCGGCACTTCGGCGGTCGGAATCAGGTACAGCGGATCGGCGTCCTCGCGCGGTACCTTGAACAGGTCGGCCTCGAACTTGGGCAGCTGTCCGGTACCGTACATGCTTTCTGCATTGACCAGGTACGGCGCATAGACCTCGGTATACCCGTGATCACCGGTATGCACATCGAGCATGAACTGCGACAGCGCGCGGTGCAGGCGGGCAAGCGGCCCCTTGAGCAGCGAAAAACGCGCGCCGGCAATCTTGGCGGCGGCGGAAAAATCGAGTTGCCCGAGCCCTTCACCCAGGTCGACATGGTCCTTGACCGGAAAATCGAAGGTGCGCGGAGCGCCCCATTTCTTGACTTCGGCGTTGTCGGCTTCGGACTTGCCAACCGGCACGCTTTCCTGCGGCGTATTGGGAATGGTGGCGATAAAGGCTTCCATCTCCTTGAGCAATTCGCCGAGGCGCACTTCGTTGGCATCGAGCTCGCTCTTCAGCGCGGCCACTTCGGCCATCGCCGCCGAGGCGTCCTCGCCCTTGCTCTTGAGCTGGCCGATCTGCTTGGACAGGCTGTTGCGGCTGGCCTGCAGATCCTGCGTGCGGGTCTGCAGCGTCTTGCGCTCGGCCTCGAGCTTCTGGAATGTGGCCACGTCGAGCGTGTAGCCGCGCGTGCCCAGGCGTTGGCAGACCGCATCGATATTGGTCCGCAGCAGTTGTATGTCAAGCATGTTCAGTCCTCAGGGTTTTTCGATTCGTTCTATTCGTTCGATTCGTTCTATTCGTTCGATTTCTTCGTGTTCTTCAGCGCCTCGCGGTCCAGTTCGCGCAGATGCGCGAGCTTCTCGCCGATCTTGATCTCCAGACCACGTCCAACCGGACGGTACCACTCGACCGGGGGCATGCCTTCGGGAAAGTAATCCTCGCCCGCCGCGTAGGCCTCCGCCTCATCGTGCGCATAGCGGTAGTTCTTGCCGTAATCGAGATCCTTCATCAGCTTCGTCGGCGCGTTGCGCAGTTGCAGCGGCACCGGCCGGGACCCGTCCTTGGCGACGAACGCCCGTGCGGCATTATACGCGACGTAGGCAGCGTTCGATTTGGCGGCTATGGCCATGTAAATCACCGCCTCGGCCAGCGCCAACTCCCCCTCCGGCGAGCCGAGGCGTTCATAGGTTTCGGCCGCGGCGGCGGCCACCTGCGCGGCACGCGGATCGGCCAGACCGATATCTTCCCAGGCCATGCGCACGATGCGCCGGGCCAGGTAGCGCGGATCCGTGCCGCCGTCGAGCATGCGGCAGAACCAGTACAGCGCGGCATCCGGGTTCGAGCCGCGCACCGACTTGTGCAGGGCCGAGATCTGGTCGTAGAACGCCTCGCCGCCCTTGTCGAACCGGCGCAGGCTCTGCGCCAGCGTGTTGTCGATGAAGGCGCCGTCTATCCTTGTCCGCTTGGCCGTGGTCGCGGCCGTGCGGGTTTGTTCCAGCAGGTTGATCAGGCGTCGGGCATCGCCGTCGGCCTGGCCGATCAGGCGATCGCGCGCGTCGTCATCGAAGGAGAATCCCTGCAGGGCCTTGGCGCAGGCGCGCGCAAAGAGTTCGCCCATTTCCTCGGCAGACAGCGGATTCAATACGTAAACGGAAGCACGCGAGAGCAGTGCCGAATTGACCTCGAACGACGGGTTCTCGGTCGTCGCGCCGACCAGCGTCAGCAGGCCTTCTTCAACGTAGGGCAGGAAGGCATCCTGCTGCGCCTTGTTGAAGCGATGCACTTCGTCGACGAACAGGATCGTCGGCCGCCCGGTCTGTGCGCGCATAGCCTCGGCGCGCGCCACGGCCTCGCGGATGTCCTTCACCCCGGAGAACACGGCGGAGAGCGCCAGGAACTCGGCGTCGAAGGCGTCGGCCATCAGCCGCGCCAGGGTCGTCTTGCCGACTCCCGGCGGCCCCCAGAAGATCAGCGAATGCGGCTTGCGCGCCTCGAACGCCAGGCGCAGCGGTTTTCCCGGCCCGAGCAAGTGCTGCTGGCCGATGACCTCGTCGAGCGTCTTCGGCCGCAGTGCCTCGGCCAGCGGCACGGGATGCGACTGGGCAAAAAGGTCACTCACCGATGACATCGGCGCCGGCGGGCGGCACGAAACGGAAGTTCGCGGCAGGCAACGAAGGATTGCGCTGCACGTTGGCGAAGGCCAGCGAGGTGGTCTGTCCGAAATTGTCGAACAGTTCCATGGATTTCAGATCGTCACCCGAGAACCCAAGATGCAGTTTCTCGAAGCCGCTGTCGGGCGATTTGGGCGTCGCCTCCAGCCATTCCATCCCTTCCCGCTCGCCCAACTCGCGCAGATTGAAGTTCTTTTCCAGACTGTTCCCGCCGACCAATAAAGCCGCCGGCGTGCTGCCAAGCGCGGCATCCATCTTTTTCACCGTCACCTGGCGCAGATCCGGATCGTAGATCCAGATTTTCTCTCCGTCGCCGACGAGCAACTGGCTGTAGGGCTTGTCGATCTGCCAGCGGAATTTACCGGGGCGGGAGATCATCATCACGCCGACGGACTGCTGCGGGCGTTTGCCGTTCCTGGCAACGACGATCTGCGCGAAATCGGCGCGCAGGGTTTTCGTCGTCTCCAGAAAGCGGTGCAGCTTGTCGATCGCCCCGGCGTGGGCCGAAGCGGTGAGGAACATCGCCGCCAGCGAAAATAGAACACGTTTCATCAATTCTCTTCCCGACGCGCCAGGACTTCCCGTCCGCCACGCGCATCCATGGCCGACACCAGCCCGGCCTTTTCCATGGCTTCGATCAACCGCGCCGAACGGTTGTAGCCGATGCGCAGGTGCCGCTGTACCAGCGAAATCGATGCCCGGCGATTCTTCAGCACGATCTCGACGGCCTGGTCGTAGAGCGCGTCGGACTCCGCATCATCGCCACCTTCGCCGTCGCCATTCCCATTGCCGCCTTCTCCATCGTCATCGAAGCCGCCACCGCTCAGCACGCCTTCGACATAATCCGGCGCCCCCGCCTTCTTCAGGTAATCGACGACGTGATGCACTTCCTCATCGGCGACGAAAGCTCCGTGCACGCGCGTCGGGTAACCCGTTCCCGGAGCCAGATAGAGCATGTCTCCCTGCCCGAGAAGCGCCTCGGCGCCCATCTGGTCGAGGATGGTGCGCGAATCGATCTTCGATGACACCTGAAAGGACATGCGCGTCGGAATATTGGCCTTGATCAGGCCGGTGATCACATCCACCGACGGCCGCTGCGTAGCCAGGATCAGGTGAATGCCGGCCGCGCGCGCTTTCTGCGCCAGTCGCGCGATCAACTGCTCGACCTTCTTGCCTGCCACCATCATCAGGTCGGCCAGCTCATCGATGACCACAACGATATGCGGCATGGGTGTCAGCGGTTCGGGCGATTCGGGCGTCAACGACAACGGATTGGGCAGCTTGTTGCCAAGCTTCTCGGCATCCTTGATGCGGTGGTTCAACCCGGCGATGTTGCGCACTCCCATCGCCGACATCAGCTTGTAGCGCTTTTCCATTTCGCCGACGCACCAGTTGAGCGCGTTGGCCGCCTGCTTCATGTCCACCACCACCGGTGCGAGCAGGTGCGGAATGCCTTCGTAGATCGACAGCTCCAGCATCTTCGGATCGACCAGGATCAGGCGCACCTTGTCGGGTTCGGACTTGTACAGCAGCGACAGGATCATCGCGTTGATGCCCACCGACTTGCCGGAGCCGGTCGTACCGGCCACCAGCAGGTGCGGCATCTTGGCCAGGTCGACGACCACGGGATGTCCACCGATGTCCTTGCCGAGGGTCATCGCCAGCGGCGACGACATGGCATGGTACTCGTGGCTGGAGATGATCTCGGACAGGCGCACGATCTGCCGCTTCGGATTGGGCAATTCGAGGGCCATGCAGGATTTCCCGGGGACCGTTTCGACGACACGGATCGATACCATCGACAGCGAACGGGCAATATCCTTGGCCAGATTGACGATCTGCGACCCTTTCACGCCCACCGCCGGCTCGATCTCGTAGCGCGTGATCACCGGCCCGGGATAGGCGGCGAGCACCTTGACCTGCACGCCGAAGTCGGCCAGCTTGCGTTCGATCAGGCGCGAGGTGAATTCCAGGGTCTCGGTGCTGACCACTTCGGTCGTCGCCGCCGCAGGTTCCAGCAGATGCAACGGCGGCAGCAGACCGCCCACGACCGCCTCGGGGAAGAGCGGCGTCTGGCGCTCACGCTCGATCCGCTTCTCGACCTTGGGCGGAACGGGCAGTTCGGGCGGCGGTGTCTGGATGATGATCGGTTCACGCGTTTCCTCGCGCCGCTTTCCGTCCTCGACGACGGCTTCGCGTTCCCGTGCGGCTTCCCTCCCGATGCGCCGGTCCTGCCAGCTGTCGATCAGGTTGCGCGTACCGAACACCAGTTTCTCCAGCAAGGCGCCAAGACGCTCGGCGGCCGACAGCCAGGACATCCCCGAAAAGACGCTCCAGCCCAGCGCCCAGGCGGCGATCAGGGCCAGCGTCGCGCCGGTGTAGCCAAAGTAGCGCACCAACAGCTTGCCCAGCCCGATTCCCAGTATCCCGCCCGGCCCCAGCGGCAGTTGCGCCGTGTGCGAATAAAAGCGCAAGGCTTCCAGCCCGCTGCTGGCCACGATCAGCATCAGGAATCCGGCCAGGGCGATATAGAGCGGCCGGCGGTCGACCGGACGCAGACCGTCCAGGCGGCGATAACCCCACCAGACCATCGCCAGCAGCAGAACGACCCACCACCACGCCGACAGCCCGAAGACATAGAGCAGCAGATCGGCCAGCCACGCCCCGCCACGGCCGGCCGGATTGCGCAGCGTGGTGGCGGAAACGGCATGCGACCAGCCGGGATCCGCGCGATTGAAGCCCCACAGCGCCAAGCCGATGAACGAAGCCAGGGCAATCAAAGCCAGCCAGCGCGATTCCTGGAGAATGATGCCGATTTTTTCCGGGAGCGGGCTCGGAGGCTCTGAAGCACGGTTGAGCTTGTTGGTGGATTTGTACTGCGCAGCCATCAATGTCCGTTGCAACGGGTCAAAAGGCGATTATAGCCGGGGAGAGAGTTGTCCCGGAGATGCGCTCAGTCTTCGTTGAGGATGATGCGCCCGGACTCGACACGGATGAAACCGCGATTTTCCAGATCCTTCATCACGCGGCTGACCATCTCGCGCGATGCACCGACCATCTTGGCCATGTCCAGCTTGGTAATCTTGCGCTTGACGACGCGAACGCCGTTTTCCTTTTCCGAACTGTCCAGCAACAACTTGGCGACGCGTCCGTAAACATCCATCAGCGCCAGGCTCTCGATCTTGTGGTTGGCTTCGCGCAAGCGCAACACCAGGCTCTTCATGATGTTCAAACAGAGATCGGTGTTTTCGGACAGCGCCCGCGTGAAGTCCGCCTTGGAGATCACCAGCAGGTCACACGGTTCGTTGGTCACCACGTCGGCCGAGCGCGGCGAATCGTCGATCAACCCCATTTCGCCAAAACACTCACCTGCCTCGAGCATCGACAGAATCACTTCGCGTCCCTCGGCGTCGCGATTGAGCACCTTGGCGCTGCCGCTGACGATGACGAAGAGCGCATCCGTCTTGGCCCCCACGAAAACGATGGTCTTGTGGCGCGGCACCTGTCGCAGAACCGCCATCCGGGCGATGTGGTCCAATTGCGTTTCCGGCAGTCCGGCAAACAACGGGATATTCTGCAGCAGCAAACGAACCGACTTCCCGGCAATCGAATCATGAACACTATGCATGAATTTTCCTCCCAAGTTCGGAATCGTAGCGCATCTTATTTGCCGTTGCTTACAATCCGATTATGAGCACCGCCGCCGCGCGGCTACATTAGAAAACACTAATTTATTTCTCGTTATAATCACACGTCAACTTCAAGCAAAGGAATCAACATGTCGCAAACACGTCACTGCAAGCTCCTTATTCTGGGGTCGGGTCCGGCTGGCTATACCGCCGCCGTCTATGCCGCGCGCGCCAACCTCAAGCCCGTCCTGATCACCGGCATGGCACAGGGGGGGCAGTTGATGACGACCACCGAAGTCGACAACTGGCCCGCCGCTGCCGAAGGGATCCAGGGCCCGGAACTGATGCAGAAGTTCGAAGAACATGCCCGCCGCTTCGAGACCGAAATCATCTTCGACCACATTCACACGGCGAAGCTGACCGAAAAACCCTTCACGCTGACCGGCGACACGGGCACCTACACATGCGACGCGCTGATCATCGCCACCGGCGCGTCGGCGCAATACCTCGGCCTGCCTTCCGAAGAGGAGTTTTCGGGACGTGGTGTGTCGGCCTGCGCCACCTGCGACGGCTTCTTCTACAAGAACAAGCCGGTGGCCGTGATCGGCGGCGGCAACACGGCCGTCGAGGAAGCGCTCTATCTGGCCAACATCGCCAGCCACGTCACCCTGGTGCATCGGCGCGACAAGCTGCGCAGCGAGAAAATCCTGCAGGACCACCTGTTCGAGAAGGAAAAGGCCGGCAAGGTCACCATCAAGTGGGACTCCGCGCTGGACGAGGTGCTCGGCGACCAGACCGGCGTTACCGGCATCCGCGTGAAGAACGTCAAGACCGGCGCCAAGGAAGACATCGCCCTGCTCGGCGTATTCATCGCCATCGGACACAAGCCGAATACCGACCTGTTCATCGGCCAGCTGGAGATGGAGAACGGCTACCTCATCACCCAGGGCGGCCGCACCGGAAATGCTACCGCGACGTCGATCCCGGGCGTATTTGCCGCCGGCGACGTGCAGGACCACATCTACCGCCAGGCCTGCACCTCGGCCGGAACAGGCTGCATGGCCGCGCTGGATGCGGAGAAATACCTGGACAGTCTGGAAAAATAGAAACAATCGACCATGACGAACACGGCGGGCTCTGCGAGAAAGCAAGGGCAACCGCGGCAACCCGGGCCCTCAGGTTTCGCCGCATCCGCCGTGTCACCGTGGTTCGATTGATCTTTGCATATTCCGATGAGCAAGCGCCACCACCCCACGCCGGAGGAGATCGCCGCCTTTCATGCGGCGGTCGAAGGCGCCACACCCCTGAAAAAGCCGGCACGGGTCGCCCATGAGCGCCCGAAACCGCCGCCGCGGCCGGTGCAGCGCGAAATCGATGAAGCGGCGGCCGTCGTCGAGTCGCTGCACGGTCCTTTCGAGATCGATGACCTGCTGGCCATCGGCGATGCCAGTTCCTTCCTGCGCCCGGGGCTGCCACGCAACGTTCTGCGTGATCTGCGCCGTGGCCGGTGGACAATCCAGAATCACACCGACCTGCACGGACTCAACCGGCACGAGGCGCACGAGGAAGTCTCGCGGTTCCTGGCCGAGTCGATGCAGACCGACAAACGGTGCGTTCGCATCGTGCATGGCCGCGGACTCGGCTCGCCGGGACGCGAAGGCGTTCTGCGCCAATTCGTCAAGAGTTGGCTGTCCCGCAGCAAGGATGTCCTGGCGTTCTGCCACCCGCCGCCCAGCGACGGCGGCGAAGGCGCCCTGTGGATATTGCTGCGATCGAATCGCCGCCCCTGACTGTCTTCCGACACAGGGAAATTCGGGGAGGTCCGTGGCTATAATTCAGTCGAACCCACACGCCGTTGGCGAGGAAGATGCCGTGACGATGACCGTGCCTTCGCTTCATCGTTTCCTCATGCGCTGCGTTCTCTTTCTGGCAGCGATCGGGGTGGCGTTCGGCACGCACGCCCAGCCATCGTCCACACACCTGACGGCGGAAGAACTTGCCTGGGTCGCAACCCATCGGGAAACGTCGTTCAAGGTCGGATTCGATCCCTTTGCCGGGATGGACAGCTTCGAATTCCGCGGAAAGAAGACCGGATTTCTGCACGCCCTGGTGGACGATATGCGGGAACGCCTGGGGCTTCGCCTCACGCTGGCCGAAACAAACAGCTGGGACGACGCCTATAGCCGCTTCGTCAACGGTGAAATCGATATCCTTTACGGCGCCAATCCGACCCCCGAGCGAGAACGGATCATGGCCTTTTCCCGCCCGGTGCTGCGTCTTCCATACGTGGTCCTCGCCCGCAAGGACTCGACGATCCAGACGCTCGGCGACCTCGACGGCCGCCGCATCGGTTTCATCGCCAACGATTTCGTCAGCGGGCAACTGCCGGCCGAGTACCCGAACATCCGCTTCGAGAAGGCCGAATATCCGGATCAGAGGCAGGCGCTCAAGGACCTGGTATCGGGCGCCCTCGACGGCTTCATTACCTCGGGCGGAGGCATCGAGCGAGAGTACCTTTTCGACTTTCCCGGCCTCGCGGCGATTGCTCAAGTGCGGCGCATCACGTCGGAGATGACGCTGGCGGTGCTGCGCAAGGACGAGATGCTCGGCCGCATCCTCGACAAGTACATCGAGCAGCGACAGGAATGGATCGGCGAAACCGCCCGCCGGACCGAGCAGATCTACAACCGCAAGATACTGCGGCTCACCGACCGCGAACTCGACTGGCTGGACAAGAAGGGCGAAGCGGTAGTCGGTGTCGCCGAGGACTACCTGCCCTTCGATTACTATCAGGACGGAGAGTACAAGGGCATTGCCGGCGAGGCGCTGAAACGGGTTGCCAACCTCGTCGGCATGCGCGTCAAGGTCGTCAGCGGCCCATTTGCCGAGATCTACGACAAGGCAGTCGGCGGCGTGATCGACATATTGAACATCGCCAAGACCGAAGACCGGTTGAGTCATTTCCTGTACCCGCGCCCCATCAGCACCGAACGGGACATCATCATCGGCCTCAAGAGCAGCGCGCCGATGCTGGACGTCTATGGGCTGGACGGTTACCGCGTGGCGGTAATCGAAGGTTTCTGGCACGAGGAATATCTGCGCAAGAACCTCAAGACTCCGCGCATCGTGAAAACCGCGGACATCATGGAATCCCTGCGCCTGGTGCGCCAGGGCAAGGTCGACTACATGATCGAAAACCCGACGGTGGTCGAGTTCTACATCAACGGACTCGGCTACACCGACCTGGTCAAGCGCGGCAACACCTCCAAGGATTCCTTCGTCTATTTCGGCGTTAATCGCCGCCAGCCCGAACTGGCGGCGATCATCGACAAGGCGCTCACACTGGTTGATTTCGAGGAAGTGAAATACGCCGGAATCCAGAGCGTGCCGACGCTGCGCAACGAGGAAAGCCGCAAGCTCGGACTGATTGTCAGCGGCCTGATGGTTGCGCTTGTGGCCATTCTGTCCGTGACCGTCTGGATCGTCTACTCGCTGACGCAGCACAAGGCCAGAGCCCAGATTCTCAAGGAACGCGAAATCCTGCTGTACACCGACCCGCTCACCGGATTTTTCAATCGCAACTACTACAGCCATCACGCCGATATTCTGGCGCGCGGACACTATCCGCAGGCCCTGCTGGTCGCCGACCTCAACAACCTCAAACGCGTCAACGACACCAACGGGCACGCAGCAGGCGATGCCATGATCAAGCTATTTGCCGCATGCATGCGCGAGCAGCTTCCAGGGGCGAAATTATTCCGCCTGGGAGGCGACGAATTCCTGGCCGTCGTTGACGACACGACGGAAGAAAAAATCGAGGAGGCCATCGGCCAGCTCGAGAAGCGCTGTTCCGATGCCTCTCACGAGATTCCCGGCGGGAACGCCAGGATTTCGCCCTGCGCCGCCATGGGCTACACCATTCGCCGCGGTGATCAGGACACTCTGGATGAAGCCATGGCGGTGGCCGACGAGCGCATGTACAAAGCCAAGGCTCTCACCAAAAAACGGCGCACGGACAATGCGTGACTACTTGATCAGCCCGCGGGCCTTCATACGATCACAGCCATTCTGGCGCGGAACGGGCAGGGTCGTTCCCTGTTCCTTGGCGCGCGCCTCCATCGCGGTCCGATGCTCGGCCTGAAGCGTCTTGCATTCATCATAACTCTTGGCCGACAGCATCTTCTCGCGGTGCGCTGCCTGCTCCTCGGGAGTCATCAGCTTCCATCCCGGCGTATTGTACTGGCTGAAGCGCATGCCACGTCCCTTGCCGGGGCCGGGTCCCGGTGCGGAACTCTGCACACCCGGTCCGCCGCCGGGCCCCGGTCCGGGCTGCGCCCACACGGGCGTTGCCAGCGCGGCTCCAAGCAGAGCAATCAAGGCGGCATTTTTCAGATTGACGGTTGTTTTCATGATATTTCTCCTCGGTTTTCGTTGCGGTCCAGGACGTTCGGCAACCCGCTCGTCCATGGCTACAATTAAAGACCGAACTTGTAACCAGCGTGTTGCCGGGAATTGCCGGATTGCATCGCTGCGTTGCACAGGCGGACGGCGTTACACTGGGTTACATCTCGGCCGCCACGCCCCGGATAAACACGCTATAAATCGGTTCACGCAACCAGCGCATCATCGCGAAGAAAACTCATGGAAAAGACCGACTGCACGCCCGACCGCATCCTTATCGTAGACGACGATCTGGAAATCCGCCGCCTGCTCGTCGACTATCTGGCCCGCAACGGTTTCGAGGCCATCGCCGCGCGTGATGGCCGAGAAATGTGGCAGGCACTGGAGCGCCACGCCATCGACCTGATCGTGCTCGACCTTATGCTGCCCGACACCGACGGCCTGACGCTATGCCGCGACTTGCGCGCCAAGCCGACCGCTTCCGGCAAGCCGAACCTGCCCGTGCTCATGCTCACGGCACGTGGCGAAGAGACCGACCGCATCATCGGCATCGAAATGGGCGCCGACGACTACCTCGTCAAGCCGTTCAACCCGCGCGAGTTGCTCGCCCGCATCAAGAGCATCCTGCGCCGCACCCGCGCCCTGCCCCCCAACCTCGCACCCGAGGCTGCGCGCTTCCTGGCCTTTGCCGGCTGGACGCTGGACACCGCCGAGCGCCTGCTGACCGCGCCCGACGGGGTGGCCACGCCGCTATCCGGCGGCGAATACCGCCTGCTGCGCATCCTGCTCGACCACCCCAACCGCGTCCTCACGCGCGACCAGCTGACCGAAATGATCCATGGCCGCGAAGCCGACCCGTTCGACCGCGCCATCGACGTCCAGGTCAGCCGGTTGCGCCAGCGCCTGCGCGATGACAGCCGCGAGCCGGCGTTACTCAAGACCGTGCGCGGAGAGGGTTATGTCCTGGCCGCGGCGGTAGAAAGGCGGGAAAAATGACGACAGGCCGCCTCGGCTCATGGCTTCCTGCCAGCCTCTTCGCCCGCATGGCGCTGATCCTGCTGGCCGGGCTGCTCGCTGCACAATCGTTGAGCCTGTGGCTGCACTGGGGAGAACGGGCTACCGTCGTCACAGAAGCACGCGGCCTGCGCATGGCCGACCGCATTGCCGACGCGGTACGCCTGCTGGAGGCCGACTCGAGCCCGCGGCATCAGCGTGCCGTCGCGCAACTCCGGTCGGACGACCTGCACGTGACGCTGATCGAGGAAAGCCAGGTTTCGCCCAACAGCCCGCGCGGACAGATCCATTCGAGCATCGCCGCGCGCCTCGGCGGCGAACGCGACATCCGTTCGCCGGGCGGCATGGGCGGCGGGATGGGCATGGGCATGGGGGCCGGGATGGGCCGCATGCAGCAGGACTCGGGCGTGCGCAGTTTCGACCTGCGCCTGAACGACGGCCAGTGGGTTCGCATCGTGGCTACCCTCAAGGCCGGCACCCCGGCCTTGCCGAGCGATTTCTACGTGCATCTTCTGGCGTCTCTGGCCATCGTCGTGCTGGTCGTCATGCTGGTGGTCCGCCAGGCCACCAAGCCCCTGCAGCAACTCGCGCAAGCCGCGGACAACCTGGGGCAGAATCTCGACGCACCGCCGCTTGACGAGACGGGATCGACCGAGATGCGCACCGCCGCGCAAGCCTTCAACCGCATGCGTGACAAGATCCGAAGCCTGATCAGCGAGCGCTCCCGCGCTCTGGCCGCCGTTTCGCACGATCTGCGTACGCCGCTCACCCGCCTGCGCCTGCGCAGCGAACTGATCGACGACGAGCACCTGCGCCATCAGATGGCCACCGATATCGATGCCATGGCCCAGATGATCGACGCCACGCTCGACTACCTGCGCGGCCTGCGGGAAAACGAGACGGTCCGTCCGATCGACATCGACGCTCTGATGAACAGCCTGGCCGAGGACTCTGCCGCGCTGGGTCGCGGAATCAGCGTCGAAGGGAAAGCTCTGGCGTCCTACCCCGGCCGCCTCTCTGCTCTGCGCCGGGCCATCCAGAACCTGATCGACAACGCTTTCAAATACGGTCGTTCACCGCGCGTTCGCATCGAGGATGACCCCCACGCGCTACGGCTGATTGTCGAAGACGATGGCCCGGGCATCCCGCCCGAAGCCCTGACCCGGGTTACCGAACCCTACTTCCGTCCCGATGCCGCACGCGCGTCGGATACCGGCGGAGTCGGACTCGGACTCTCCATCGTCAACGACGTCGCGCTGCTGCATGGCGGCGAACTGCGCCTGGCCAACCGGCCTGAAGGCGGGCTGTTGGCCACGCTGGTATTGCCCAGAAAAACGGATCCGACACAAGCCCGAAGTCTATGAAGCTGAGGCCTCGCGTTCGACGCGCACCCTCTCGCCGACCATGTAACAGTCATCGCAGACGGAAGACAGCATCTTGCCGGATTTCCGGTGCGTGCAGCGAAACTCGGGGGAAAGCGGAACCAGCTGGCAGACGATGGTTCCGATGACATTACCATCGATGGCCTTCGCCGCCTGTTCTGCGCCTTCGGTCATGTTGATCATGCAGAACGCGCGGCGCGGATATTCATTCCGGCAGAAGAGGCGGATATTGTCGACCACGCCATACCGCGCGCACAACCGGGCACTGTCGGCAAGAATGTCGTTTGGGGCGATGTAATCCCGCTGATCAAAGCTCATTTCTGTCTTCACCATCACGCTATTGATTCAGTGAACTTCCCGCGAACTGCCGCCCATCTTGACGAACACGACGACGGTGGTGAACCCGAACAGGATGCAGTGCCAATGCCGTGAAGCGGCCAGGGCGTCCATGGTCTTTTCAAAACACACCAGGAAGCCGCAGTGATCGGCACTCTCGTCGCTTTTCTTCGGCAGGGGCAGAATCGTGCTTATCTTGCCGTAATGGCTGGCCACCCTGCCGAGTTCGCCCCTGACCTCTTCCACGGATGCCAGATTCCCCAAGGATTCGATTTCAGGCGAGGGCCTGAGCCGCGACCAATTCAGGCTAGCATTCATCTGCGTCACTCCCGGGGCGCCGTGGCGATGATCCGACAACCGCAACGTCATGATCAGCCGCGAACCTTTCCAACGGCATTCTCATCCATTTCTTCCCGCCCCAAATCTCAAATGGCCATACGGGCCAGATCACCGCCTGCCTCAAATTCCTGCTCGGCCACCAGCCAGTCGTCCAGTTCGCCTCCCGGTGCAAAGCCTCGCCGTTCCGCCTTGAAATACGCCGCCATGGCGATATGTTGCAGGCGCTGGCATTCATCGAGCGCAGCCTCGGCTACGACGATTGCGGCGTTTTTCGCCTTGGTAGTCTTGCTGCGGGTTGTCGGCTTCATTCCTCTCTCCATTCCGGTGGTCAGTCAATAGGCAAGTCGGATGCACCATGGGCTAAAAAGGCCGCCCCTACTGGGCTTCCGACCAGACAACCTTATCAGACACGACCACGGCGGCAATACGTGACGGCGCTTATACGTGTCGGCACCTATGCGGCAACACCCCAGGTGAACATTGACCAGTCAATGGCGATGCTCTAGCTTCCCGATTGCAGGGAGCGAAAAACAAGACGTGCAGCAGACAAGGAGAACGAGTTGACTGATCGGCAGGTACATAAGCCATCGCAATCTGAAGGGCCGATCCTGCACACCCCGTCTATCAAAAGACAGCGGTTGAGCGAGAAACTCTACCTGCCGCTGGTCGATCATGCCCTGCCCGACGCACTGATCGTGCACGATCATTTCGGCAGGCTTATCGAAGTCAACAACCGCGCGTGCATCGCCTTCGGCTATTCCCGCGCAACGCTGCTGGCACTGCGGATCGCCGATCTCGAGCAGGAACCGGACCTCGCCACTGCCCAGGCCGAATGGAGCCGGCTCAAGCCCGATATCCCGGCAGTGCGCCTTGGGCAGTACCGTCGAGCCGATGGCAGCACGTTTCCCGTGGAAATCCATTTCACTTGCCACGAAACAGGCGGCAATCGGTTCTATATCCGAATTATCCGCGACATCTCCGAGCGCAAGCGAACCCGCGATGCCCAACTGCGCAGCGAACTGCTGTTCCGCAAGATACTCCGCTACGCCACGACCGGAATTGCCATCACCGACTGGTCAGGCAAGTTCGAGCAATGCAATCCGGCCTATTGCCGTCTGGTCGGCTACACGGAGGAGGAACTGAAGTCGACTGATTTTGCCGTGCTGATCCATCCTGACGATCTCGACGCCAACCTGCAGGACATCGAGGATCTCAAATCGGGCAAGGTGCCCGACTTCATCATCGAGAACCGCTATGTCCGCAAGGATGGACGCGTTGTCTGGGCACAGAAGTTCGTGTCGGCGCTCCCCGACGAAACGGGCAAGCCCGCCCGCTTGCTGGCGCTGGTCAATGACATCACCGAGCGCAAGCACGTCGAGATGGCGCTCGCGGAACGCGAGGCCCAGTACCGCGCGGTGATCGAAACGGCGGCAGACGGGTTCTGGATGCTCGATGAAAAGGGCCGGATCCTGGCGACCAATGAAGCCTATGCGCGCAAGTCTGGCTACACGCAGGAGGAGCTTCTCGGCATGAGTATCTCCAGGCTTGAGGCGGAGGAATCGCCCGATCAGGTCGCTCGTCATGTTTCCCGAGTCCGGCAATACGGCAGTGACCTGTTCGAGACCTGGCATCGAACCAAGACCGGCGAACGCTGGCCCGTGGAGGTGAATACCTCCTACTGGCCGCGCGCCGGGCGTCTGTTCGCTTTCCTGCGCGATATCAGCGAACGCCGGCAGGCTGCCCTAGCGTTGCAGGAAAGCGAGGCGCGCTTTCGCGCCACCTTCGAGCAGGCGGCTGTGGGCATCGCGCACGTCGCGCCCGACGGCCACTGGCTGCGCTTCAACCGCAAACTCTGCGACATTGTCGGTTACACCCATGAGGAGTTGCTGACAAAACGGTTCCAGGACATCAGCCACCCAGACGAAGTGGACGTGCACGTATCGCTGATGAAACGGATGCTCGCCGGTGAAATGTCCACATTGGCCGTGGAAAAACGCTATATCCGCAAGGATGGCAGCACGATCTGGGTCAACCTGACGGTCACCCTGACCCGGACTGCGGACGGTGCACCGGACTACTTCATATCGGTCACCGAGGACATCAGCGAGCGCAAATGCACCGAGGCGGCCCTGCATGCCCTATACGCCGAAATGGAGCAGCTGAACCATTTCCAGATCGCGAACCAGACCGCCGCGGCGTTTGCGCACGAACTCAACCAGCCGCTCAACGCCGTGGCCTCATATTCGGAAGCCGCCCTGCGCCTCCTGCGCGCAGGCAATCCCCGCCCCGACCGACTGAGTCACGCCATCGAGAGCAGCGCGCAGCAAGCGCAGCGCGCCGGGCGCGTGGTGCGCGAGTTCCTGAGTTTCATGAACCAGCAGGAAATCCCGACCGAACCGATGAATCTCAACGAGATCGTGCGCAAGGTTCTCGCGCGGGTCGAGGCGGATGGTTTCAATACCTCCAGTTTCCACGTCGATCTTGATCCGAGCCTGGCTCCGGTACGTGGGAACCGCCTGCAGGTGGAGAAGGTGTTGATCAACCTGATCGAAAACAGCATCGAAGCCATGCACCAGGCCGGCATCGGCAAGCGGGCAATAGCCATCACGGTACGTACCGCCGCGGACGAGGCCATGGCCCAGGTCACGGTCACCGACAGCGGGCCGGGCATCGACAAAGAGACGCTGCACCGCATCTTCGATCCTTTTTTCAGCACCAAGCCCAAGGGGCTTGGCATGGGGCTGGCCATCAGCCGCGCGATCATCGAATCGCATGGCGGGCAGCTCTGGGTCGACTCCCAACCGGGAGCCGGAGCCAGTTTCCACTTCACGCTACCTTTTGCCGAATGAACTCGACTACCGAACCCACCGTATTCGTCGTCGATGACGACCCCGCCGTCCGTGACAGCCTCAGCCTGCTGCTCGAAACGGAAGGGCTCACCGTTGAATGCCATGAAAGTGCCGAGTCCTTTCTTGCAGCCTATCGCGATGATCGTCCGGGCTGCCTGATCCTGGACGTACGCATGCATCCGATGAGCGGCCCGGAACTTCAAGCCGAATTGGTTCGCGCCGGCAGCCGTCTGCCAATCATATTCCTGACCGCGCACGGCGATATTCCCATGACCGTCCGCGCCATGAAGGCAGGCGCCCGCGACTTCCTGACCAAGCCGATCAACGGCACGGAACTGCTGGATCGGGTGCACGCCGTGCTACGCAGCGAACGGGAACGCCAGAACGGGCTGGAGATGCTGGCGCGTGAACGCAAGCGCCTCGAGGAGCTGACCCAGCGAGAACACGAGGTCATGATGCTGGCGCTCGCCGGACGCGCAAACAAGGCCATCGCCAAACAGCTGGGCATCAGCTATCGCACCGTGGAGATCCATCGCTCACACATTTTGCAAAAGACAGGAACGGCCAACATGCTGGAACTGGCGCAACTCGCCGCCACATGCGGTTTGAGTGTCGACGGCGGAGAGACGGGCAACAACGGCCTGCACCCGCCGGAGCGCGAGGAATGACATCCTCGATCATCGACGACACAGAGGTCGAACCGGTGATGGTTAGCGGAGGAGTTTTGCGACAGAAGGGAGCCAGAGCCAACCCTGCGCGGAACTTCCCGCGCTCACATCGCGGAAAGACGTCTATTCGGAGCGCTGACCGACAATCAGCCGCGACAACCATGTATCGACAGGTTCCGGGCGGCCGTAGAGATACCCTTGATAAATCGCGGCACCACGCGTCTTGAGAAACGCCGCCTGGGCCTCGGTCTCCACTCCTTCCGCGACGATCTGAAGGTTCAGGTGCCGTGCGACGGCAATGATCGTTTCCACCAGCGCCACGTCGTTCACATCACCAGGAACATCGTCGATGAAACTCTTGTCGATTTTGAGTTCATGGATAGGCAGACGCTTCAGGTAGGCGAGGCTCGAATAGCCTGTTCCAAAATCGTCCATCGAAAAATGCAGACCGAGAGCTGTCAGGGTAGTCATTTTCGCAACCGCATCGGCAAAGTTTCCGATGACCAATCCCTCGGTCACCTCAAGCACGAGACGCGAAGGGTCCGCACCACTCGCGCCGATCTGGCGCCTGACCTCGTCGACGAAGTCGGGGCGATTGAAATGGCGGGGACTGACATTGACCGCGACGCGAAGCGAGATGCTCTCCCTGTCAAGCCGTACCAGCAACTTGCACACTTCGCAAAGCATCCAACGATCGATGGCCACAACAAGATCCGAGGCTTCAGCCAGCGGAATGAAAACCCCCGGCGAGAGCAATCCACGCGTCGGATGCTCCCAGCGCACCAGTGCCTCCGCACCCACCTGACGACCGAAGGCGTCGACTTGCGGCTGGACAAAAAGACGCATTTGCCGCTTGTCGATCGCGAGACGGAGTTCCCTCTCGAGTTCATAGCGCGCCTTGACGGCCTCGCCCATTTCGGATTCAAAAAACACCGCTTGCCCTCCGCCCGCCGCCTTGGCTTCGCGCATCGCCATATCCGCCTGGCGCAGGACATCCGAGGCTGTCTCCTGCGCCATAGCCGGAAATATCGCAATTCCAATACTGGCTTCGAGGTGGATAGCTTCGCCTTCCAAATCGATTGACTCGCGCAGCGCGGCATTCAGCTTCTCCGCCACTGCCAGCCCGGCTCTACCGGCCGAGTCACGCGACTGTTGCAGTCGAGGCAACAGCACCGCGAACTCATCTGAATCGAGTCGGGCAAGCGTATCGTCTACGTGCAATATCTGGCTGAACCGCTTCGCCGCCGCCTTTAGAAGCGCATCGCCAATCGCCAGACCCCGAGCCTCATTGATGGTCTTGAAGCGGTCCAGATCGATTAGAAGCACAACTCCGAAACCGCCATCGCGATGAATATTTGCCACCACCTGGTCGAGTTGCTTGATGAACAGTTCGCGATTCGCCAGCCCCGTAAGACGATCACGCCAAGAAAGATGCTCCGCTTCCGCCTGCGCGTCGCGAATTTCAGTCAGGTCGGCAAAAACCGAAACGTAGTGCGTAACCTTGCCGGACTCATCCCGAACGCTGCTGATCGTCTGTAATTCGGGAAATACTTCCCCGCTCTTTCGCCGGTTCCAGACCTCTCCTGCCCAACTCCCTTGCAATTGCAAGGCTTCCCACATAGCGCGATGGAACGATTGATCGTGATAACCGGAGTTCAGGAGTTGCGGCGTCTTGCCCAGCACATCCGCCGCGGAATATCCGGTGATCCGGCAGAAGGCGGGATTGACCAGGACTATTTTGGATGTCGTATCGGTAATCATAATGGCTTCGCCGGTCGTTTCGAAGACCCGCGCCGCCAGGCGCTGCTGCTCCTCGGTTCTCTTGCGTTCACTCAGGTCATGGCCGATCACCAACATCCCGCGTCGTCTGCCGTCTTCATGAAAAACGGGAACCCGCGTCACTTCGAACCGCCTCGACGAACCATCCGCAGCCCGAATATCTTCCTCGCTTCGGCTGAGGCCACCATTCCTCCACACGGGCTCGTCGCTCGATTCAGCGGATAGCAGCCCGACTAAATCCCTTGCCGTCTGACTGGCCAGATCGGAAATTCGCTTACCGCGAAGGTCGATTCCGTACAACTTGAAAAACTCTCGTGCTGCCTTGTTAGCTTCCAACCAGCATCCTTCACCATCCTTGAAGCAAACAATATCCGGCAATGCATTGATCAGCGCACGGTTAGTATCTCCGGCTCCCACCAGTTGGTCCTGCAAACGCAGCAAGGGGGAAATCACCCATCGTCCGAGCGCTACGTTCAAAACCATGATGGCAATTACGGCGACGACGACGATAGCCATTACCAATCGATTCCTGACATCGAGCGAGGCCCGGGAAAAATCTTCGAGGTAACCGCTCGATGCGACCACCCAGCCGAGTTCCCGATACTCGGTAAAGGCCGCCAACTTCTCGCGCGACGTCGTGTCACCAATCTCTTCGTTCCGCCAACGGTAGAACACCACGCCTTCACGTTGCTCGAGCATCTCCCTGAGCGTCGAACCACTGTCGTTCACCAACTCCTCGGAGAGTGCATTCTTGCCCTGCTTGGTCGGATGGACAAGGAATCGTCCGTAATCCTCGCCTTTGTTCGCATTCAGAACGTAGGCGTATCCGGTCTTGCCGATGGATAACTGGCGAACCTTGTCCAGGAGAGAATTCAGGCTGTCCGTCAAATCCATCCCGACGAAGAGCAGGCCGATGACTCGCTGCGACGCGTCGCGCAGCGGTATGTATTCGGTCATGTACTGGCGACCGAAGAGCGTCACTTGACCGAGAAACGATTGGCCAGCGAGGACTCTTGCGTACCCGGGATGGTCTTTGCCGAGGAATGTACCTATCGCCGGGGTTCCATCTTCTTTTGTAACCGACGTGGTAATGCGCAGAAAATCGTCGCCGACTCTGACAAACACGGTTGCCACACTCCCCCCCGTGTCGCGACTGAATTGATTGACGAGCCGATGATCGACACCAAGCGGCTGTCCTCCAAGTTTAAGAACTGGCGTCTTAATATCGCCGATTCGCATCAGCCGCGTTTCGTCGAGGGAGAATGTTCCCGGAAAATACTGGAAAAAGACCTTGCTCAGATTCAGCAAAGCCATCTTAAGACCGTCCTGATTGGCAGCAATCATGTTGCGTAACATCACGTTGCTGGCGCGGACCTGGCTGACGGCATCTTCCTTGGCTGCGCGTTCAAGGTCGGTTACCAAGAACCATCCGAACGGCAGCATCACCACGAGCATGACCGAAACGACAATGAATGAAAGCTTGGCTCGCAATGCCAGCGACGATTCGGTAGCGCTCTTCTGTTGCATTGCGGAGAACATCATCTATGCCTTCTGTGATCGATCAGCGAGCTTTTGTACACCAGGAACGTCTGGTATTCAATGATCAGGATAGCGTAAGTCAGTAACTCCATTAACACCATGGGCCATCCATGTGCCGGGAGCATGCGCCACAAGGAAAATTCGCCGATCTGCCACTTTCCCGCCTTAATGCATCAAGTTTGGCTCAGGAGGATGAAAACCGGCAAATCCCGCAGACTCTTTTCTCAGAACAGAAGATTCGTTCATGCGAAACGCCTTGCAAGTGCATGAATCGCGGACTAGCCTGAAATCGCTGGCTGCTCTTTCCTGAATCTCCTCCGGCTTGATCTTCCCCCGGCCCTGGAAACATCGCCGGGGTATTTTTTGCCAAGAATGGAGGCCCTATGAAAAGGTGTCCGGGTCCGACAGCAGCGCCGATCGACCCGGCATTGACGACCCGTTTTGTCCGCAGGGCCATGCGGACGGACGGTGTAGCGTTGGCTGGGCACTCGAGGTGGACCGGGTGATCGAATTCCCGTAGCCCTTCCATTGTTCGCACATCATGGCCTCCCGATTCCGCATCCT
>JARKPC010000143.1 GCA_029975435.1 Propionivibrio sp.
GCTCTTCCAGCACGGGGCGTTGTTTTCGGCCTTGACAGTGTTCGACAACATCGCCTTTCCGCTGCGTGAATTGCGGATCCTCGACGAAAAACTGATTCACGATCTCGTCTTCATGAAACTGGCCATGGTTGAACTCGAGCCGCGGCACGGGATGCTGATGCCTGCCGAACTCTCCGGCGGAATGATCAAGCGGGTCGCTCTGGCGCGAGCCTTGGCGCTTGAGCCGGAACTACTTGTCCTTGACGAGCCGACGTCTGGGCTTGATCCGGACCTGGCCGACAACTTTGTGCAGTTGATCGGCACGCTGCAGAAGCAGTTGGGTTTCACGGTGGTAATGGTGACGCATGACCTGGACACGCTCGCGGGGCTGGCGACGCGTGTTGCGGTCCTGGCCGGGCAGCGTATCATCGCCAATGGCCCTCCGCCGGAAATTCTTGAGGTCGATCATCCCTTCATTCAGAGTTTTTTTAGCTCCGAACATGCTCGGGCTGCCATGCGAAAGAAATCGAACTAGGGGGTGATGATGGAAAATCGCTCGCATGCACTGATTGCCGGACTATTTCTTCTGATTATCGGTTTGTCCGGGATAGCAGCGCTGTGGTGGTTCAGCGGACGACAAGACGATACCAACAGTTATGTCGTCGAGACCCGGCGCAGCGTAACAGGGCTCAATGTGCAGGCGCAGGTTCGTTATCGCGGCATCCGGGTGGGCAAGGTGCTGTCGATACGCCTCGATCCTTCCGATGCACGGACGACGCTGATTGGCATCAGCGTGCGCAATGACATTCCAATCACGCAGGGCACCGTTGCACGCCTAGGCTATCAGGGAGTGACCGGCATTGCCCATGTCCAACTCGAGGATGATGGCAGGGACCCGCGGGGTTTGGCATCGGCGGCGCGCATAGCCATGCAGGACTCGATGATCCAGGAACTGTCCGATGTTGGCGCCGATACGCTTCGTCAGATGCGCGAACTGCTAGTCGGCGTCAACGAGCTTCTGCGTCCCGAAAACCGGAAGGTAATCTCGAAAACACTGGCCAATCTGGAGTCGGCCACTGCCCAGGCCAGCGAAACCACGGCGCGTTTGCAGCAGTTGCTGAGCGCGGACAACGTGCGCCGCGTGAATTCCGTCCTGGCCAAAGCCGAGCAGACGGCTGCGCAGGCCGCGCCGTTTTTTTCCGAGGCCAGGGGGTTGGTCGCGCGCCTGCAGTCGGCCAGCGAAAAATTCGAAACGGCGTTGGGCGATACGTCGACGAGTGGAGTCGGCGCGCTTGCTCCCCGTCTGAATGAGCTTTCTGCGGAACTTGCATCGACGTCGCATCAACTCAATCGTGTGCTGTTGATGTTGGAAGAATCGCCGCAAAGCCTGATCTTCGGCCGCCAGAATGCCCAGCCGGGTCCGGGTGAGCCCGGTTTCGCGGCACCGCCCATCGTACGGGAAAGACCATGAAGAAAAACGCCATTTTCCTGCTGATCGTCGTCCTTGCCGGCTGTGCGACGGGTTCCCGCAACGCAGTACCGCCGAACGTCTATGATTTCGGCCAGCCCGCGCGGTCCCTCACGGAAGCAGAAGCGGAAGCGGCGAAAATCGGCGCGCGGATTGCACTCGAGGTCGGGTCGGCGCCCTGGCTCGATACCACGCACATCGACTACCGGCTGGACTACGACGATCCTCTCAAACGGCGGCAGTACGCCGACAGCCGATGGGCGGCCTCGCCGAAAACGATGATTGCCCAGCAATTGCGCCGGCAACTGGGTTTCGTCAGCGTCAGCAGTGGTGTAGCGGTCGATTGCCTGCTGCGCGTGGAACTACACGAGTTTTCACACGTGTTTCTTACATCACAAGAGAGCCGTGGTGTGCTGCAGGGGCAGTTCAGTCTGATAGACGGAAAACGCCGGCCCGTCGCAGTTCGTCCGGTCAGCATCGAAGTGGCGGCGGCTGCGCCCAACGCGCAAGGGGGGGTCAGGGCTCTTGTCCAGGCCGGTATGGGAATGGGGCAGGAACTGGGCACCTGGCTGAATCAACTGAACAAGAGCAATGGCCTTGGAGGCTGCGGCCCGGTGCGTTGATCCTGCATTTTTCGCCCAGTAGAAATAAGAAGACGGCCAGTATCATGGCTTGGCAGCAATTGCACATCAGGAACTCGGCATGTTTGGTTTCATTCAGCGGTTGATCGGAAATCTGAGCGTCAGCCGCAAGCTGGTGCTGATCTACGTACTCGACTTGTCGGCAGTCATTTTCGTTTCGTCGATACTGATCAACGAGAAATTCATCGCCATCGATTTCGCGCGCAAGGAGATCGCTGGCAACGCCTACATCAGTGCGATTCGCGACACGATCCTGCCCGAACGGCCAACCGCTCCCAAGGGACGGGCTGAACGCCTGATCGAAGCGGAAACCCGGTATGGGGATGGGCTGGGGAGCCGCGAGCAGGCATTGCAGTTGGCCGACAAGCTGCGCCTGCAAGATAGCCAGTCCGTTACGGCGCCGAGCCGGGTCCGGGCACTGTCGCAGGCGGTGCAGGCACTCGTCACGCGCATCGGCAACCACTCCAACCTGATCCTCGATCCCGATCTGGACAGTTACTACACGATGTCACTGGTGGTCCTGCGCTTCCCGGAGCTGTACGACGTGGCCTTCCGTCTCGGCGAGAAAGCGCTGGCGGTGGGTCTGGCGACATCGGCAGAAACGCGACAGCTGCGGCAAACGGAGTACTTGATCGTCGAGGGGCGGCTGGACGCCCTGACGCACGGCATGGCTTCCGACTATTCTGAAGCTGTGGCGGCCGGCGATGCGTCACTGCGAAACGCGCTCGATCCTTCGCGGGCTCGTTTGGTTGCAGCGATCGAGGCGTTGCGCGGTGCGGCCCGGCGTACTGCCCTCGATTCGCCGGCGGCGGATTCCGCGATGGAGATCCGGCAAGGGGAATTGCAGGTGGAGGAGAGCCTCCGCATGGCATGGAAGGATGCCGGAACGGCACTGGACGGGTTGCTCGATGCGCGCATCGACCGGCTATTTACGCGCATGTGGTGGCATCTCGGAGCCGCTGTCCTGCTGTTGCTGGTCATTCTCTCCGTGGTCTTCTTCGTGGCGCGGATGATTGCGCTGCCTATCCGGCGTCTCGCTGGTGTGGCGGGCGAGGTCAGTCGGACGGCCGACTACTCGCTGCGCGCCTCGTGGAACTCCGGCGATGAGCTCGGGCGGCTGTTCGAAGCCTTCAACGGCATGCTTGGGCAACTCGACCGGTTCCGGATCACGCAACAGGAACTGGCCGCCAGTGCCCGTGCCGCGCAGGCCCAGCGCGAGTTGCTGGAGGCTATCCCGATGCCGTTGATGGTGACGGCGATCCCCAGGCACGAAATCCTGCACGCCAACACCCCGGCGTTTGCCTGGTTGCATGACCAGGCGGCGGATCCCTGGAAACGCGGCATGGACCGTCCGTTGCGCGCCGAATTTTTCCAGCAATTGGCCGATCGCGGGGGGGTCGATGAATTCGAGGTGAACTGGAAGGGCAGCGCGGATGACCGTTGGGCGCTCCTTTCGGCACGCCGTCTGAACTACCAGGGTCAGGACGCGGTGCTGACGACGTTTGCTCCCATCGGACGCATCAAGCAAATGGAGTCGCGGCTCGAACTTTGGGCCCGGGTGTTCGAGGCTTCGTCGGAAAGCATCATGGTGACCAACGCCGAACGAGAGATCGTTACCGTCAACCGGGCATTTCTGCGCGCAACCTCATACGAATATTCCGAAGTCGTCGGGCGAAGCCCCGAATTTCTGCGTTCCGGAAGCCACCCGGACGCGTTCTTCGAACAGCTGTGGCAAACAGCGAGAACGCGCGGAACGTGGCAGGGCGAGCAATGGATACGACGCAAGAATGGCGACACGTTCCCGATCTGGGTGGTGATCAACGCCGTGCGCGATTCGGACGGCAACGTCATTCATTTTGTTGCCACCTTCCTCGATATCAGCGAACGCAAGGATAATGAACGGCGCATCAGTCATCTGGCCCATCACGATATCCTGACCGACTTGCCTAATCGCGCGTTGTGTCTCGACCGGCTGAAGATGGCGATCCAGCAGGCGAAGCGGAACCAGCGCCGTGTCGGCGTGTTGTTCATGGACCTCGACCGTTTCAAGAGCATCAACGATACATTGGGACATCATGTCGGCGATGGGTTGCTGCAATCGGTCGCGCGACGCCTGCTGGAAGTGGTGCGCTCGGGGGATACGGTCAGTCGCTTGGGCGGCGACGAATTCGTGATCGTCTTCAGCGATGTGGTCAGCGCCGAGGAAGTCGGGAGCATCGTAGACAATCGCCTGATCCCGCTGATCCGCTCACCGCATCTGGTCAACGGCGTCGAACTCAACGTGTCCTGCAGCGTGGGCATCGCCGTCTATCCGGAAGACGGTGACAACGTTGAAACGCTGATGCGCAACGCGGATGCCGCGATGTACCACGCCAAGGAAGACGGACGCAACAATGCCCAATTCTTCACCCGGGAGATGGACCGGGCCCAGCGCGAGCGGCTGGAGATCGAGCAGGATCTGCATGGCGCCATCGAGCGCAACGAGCTTCGTCTGTTCTACCAGCCGCGTGTCGACGCACTCAGCGGCGAATTGCTTGCCGTAGAAGCGTTGGTGCGCTGGCAGCATCCTGCCCGCGGGCTGGTGCCGCCGGCTCATTTCATCACGATTGCCGAGGAATGCGGACTGATCGTACCGCTCGGTTACTGGATCATCGACGAAGCATGCAGGCAACAGGCCGAATGGCGGGACACGGGGATTGGCGACATCGCGGTGTCGATCAATCTTTCGGCCGCGCAATTCCAGGACGAGGCACTGGTCGACGGCGTGCGCTCGATTCTGCTGAAGCACCGCAACAACTCAGGAACCATCGAATTCGAGCTGACCGAATCGCTGCTCATGATCGACCGGGGACGCACCATAGAACAGTTGCACGGGATCAAGGCGCTTGGGGTCCGGCTTTCCGTCGACGACTTCGGGACGGGGTATTCGAGCCTCAATTACCTGCATCGCTTCCCGATCGACAAGCTGAAGATCGACCAGTCGTTCGTCAACGACATGTTGATGGACCCGAAGGACCATGCCATCACCCAGGCCATTATTGGGCTCGGTCACACATTGGGACTGAAGGTCGTGGGCGAGGGCGTGGAAACCATGGAGCAGCGTTTTGCCCTGGCCTCGGCCGGGTGCGATGAACTGCAGGGCTACTATTTTGCGCGACCGCTTCCTGTAGCCGAGTTGCACACCTGGATCGGCGCTTGGTTGGAGGGCAACCAGGAAATCGAACTGGAAGAGTGATCGCCCAAGCAATCCCGAATTTGTTGGCTTGACGAGTTTTCCTGATGTTTAATTGACACGAATGATGCAGGTCGGGCGTAATTCAGAGAGAACATGACGATGGACGTGCTGAAACAGATTAGCGAGAAGATGAATCTGCTGACTCCCAAGCAGCAGAGGGTTGCCAAATACATCCTTGAGAACTGGGAGAAAGCGTCGTTCGAGTCGGCAATCGTCATCGCCAGGAAGCTGGGCATGAGCCAGTCGAGCGTCATCCGGACCAGCAATGCACTTGGGTTCGACGGGGTTCCCGACCTGCAATCCCAGTTGCGCGATTTCATGCAAACGCATATCTCGACCGTCAACCGGATGGAGCGCGCAACACGGCTGCAGAGCAGCGACGGCATCGAAGGCGTCATCAGCACGGTGTTGAAGCAGAGCGCAGACAACATTCGAGGCACTCTTCAAGCGCTCGACGCCGCCAAGGTGAAGGAACTGCTGGTTGCCATCAAGGGCGCCCGGAACATCTATGTACTGGGGATGCGATCCTCCGCCGCATTGGCCCAATTCCTCGGCTTCAACCTGAATCTTCTCCTTGGCAACGTCTTTGTCATGGATAGCGACCATGGACTGTACGAAAAAATCCGATCGCTGACTCCGGACGACCTGCTGATATCCATCAGCTTTTCCCGGTATGCCCGCCTGACGGTGGAAGCGACGCGGATCGCCCACGAACGCGATGTTCGCATCATCGGGATAACCGACAGCTTGGCCGCACCGATTGCCGGCTACTGTTCCATTGACATCATTGCGCAAACGACATCGATGCACCTGACCAATTCGTATGTTGCGGTTATGGCGGTCTTCGACATCCTGCTGAGCGCATTGCTGCTTTCCGACAAGGACAAGTACCTCAAGGAACTCGAAAATCTCGAAGAGGGTTTTTCGCGCTTGCACATCTTCGAAAACGCATGATTGCCCGCGGGCGGCGAAGGCCGGTGCTCGCTGCCGGCATGTTCAGATCAGACCGCGGCTGTTGAGTTCGTCCTTAAGCCAGGCGTAGCAAATTGGCGCCGCCACCAGGCCGGCGAGGCCGAAGGCGCTTTCCATCAGCAGCATGGCCGATAGCAGTTCCCATGCCTTGGCCTTGATCTGTCCACCGACGATGCGGGCGTTGAGGAAGTATTCCAGCTTGTGGATGAGTACCAGATAGGCGAGTGATGCAGCGGCCACCACCGGTGAATGCACCAGACTGACGATGAAGACCACGGTGTTCGAGACCAGGTTGCCGATGACAGGCAACAGGCCGGTGATGAAAGTCACTGCGATCATCGTCTTGGTGAGCGGCAGATGCACACCGAATAACGGGAGCACGACGGCGAGATAGGCCGCGGTCAGCGTGGTATTGATTGCCGAGATGCGCACTTGCGCGAAAACGATACGCCGGAACGCCTCGCCGAGCCGGTAAGCACGTTCGACGAGCGCCACGGACAGGGGGCCTCGCGTGTCTTTGTCCAGAACCTCGCGCAACGAGACCATTGCACCGATGACCATGCCGATTAGCACGTGCGCCAGCGTGCGGCCGGTTTCCTTTCCGATCTGCTGCAAATCGGCCGCGTGTTCGCGCAACCAGCGGCTGGCATGCAGGCTGATATCGTCCGCGCGGACGGGCAGGAAGTCGGCAAGCCATTGCGGCAGCTGCGTGCGCGAGCTCTCCAGAATCTCGGCCATCTTTGCGAGCAACGCAGGAACACTGCCATTCCCGCTTTTCATGAAGGCGATGAAACCGAAAGTGGCTGCGGCGACAATGCCGACGACGATCAGTACGACAAATGACACGGCCATGACCTTGGCGGTATGGGTCGGTCTGCGACGCGAGAAGACGGGGAAAAGGACATGCACCAGTTCAAAAACCAGCAATCCGGCGATCAGCGCGGGGAGTAGGTGGAATTGGAGCATGAAGAAGACGCCGAGAACGGCGAGTAACCACGAGGCGTATTCGGGAACAGTTGGTGAGCCGGAGCTTTGCATGAGAGGGATCGGTTATTCCGATTGAGATTTCCAGAGTTTAGCGCATCCCCGCATTCCGGGCGGCAAGTGCGACGGCGTTGGCTCTAACCCGTGCGACGGCGGGATGTCGACGGTTGGACGCAGTGACGTCATTTTTTGCTTGACACGACGCAGATACGTCATTACAGTTAATTCCAAGACGTGTGCGCGTCATTATGTGCGCCGCGTTGCTGCAGTCGGGAAGTTGGGAAGTGTCGGATCGGGGATTTCCGAAAGGAGAAAAGATATGGGCGTTTACAGTGAACGAGTCGCGGTGGTCGGCGCGGGAAACGGAGGGCTGGCCATTGCGGGCATC
Source organism: Propionivibrio sp. (assembly GCA_029975435.1). Classification (GTDB taxonomy): domain Bacteria; phylum Pseudomonadota; class Gammaproteobacteria; order Burkholderiales; family Rhodocyclaceae; genus Propionivibrio. The sequence goes on from JARKPC010000143.1 coordinate 7,668, forward strand.
ATGGCGAACGATGGTGCGGAGGTTCAGCTCTACGACAGCTTTCCGGCCGTGACAGACCCGATCAGGGCTGCCGGAGGGGTGTTCATCAAAAGCGCGCATGTCGAGACGTTCGCATCATTCGCCAAGACATCCTCTGATATTTCGGAGATTATTGAGGGCGTCGACCTGGTCATGGTCGTCACTCCGGCAAGTGCGCACGCGGCAGTGGCGCGGGACATGGCGCCGCACCTCGCCCCCGGAGCCACGGTCGTCCTCAATCCAGGCCGTACCGGTGGCGCTCTGGAAGTGGCAAATGTCTTCGGCCGGCTTTGTCCAGAGAAACGGATCGTCGTCGCCGAGGCGCAAACCTTGCTGTACGCCTGCCGGAAGATCTCACCGACAAGCGTGCTCATCAAGGGCGAGAAGCGGGTCGTGCCGGTGGCTGCGCTCCCGGCCAGCCGTACCTCCGAAGTCGTGCAAAGGTTAAAGCGGTATTTTCCTGTCTTTGCTTGCGCAAAAAACATTCTCGAAACGGGTTTTTCCAACATTGGCGCGATCTTCCATCCAACCCCGACGTTGTTGAATACGGGATGGATCGAGACCACGCACGGCGATTTCGAGTATTACCATCAGGGAATATCCAGAGGCCTGGCGGACTTGCTGGAGAAGCTTGATGCCGAGCGGCTGGCCGTGGCCCGAGCTTATCGTGTGACGGTGCTGTCCGCGCGTGAATGGCTGGAGGAGGCTTACGGAGTGAGCGAGATCTCGCTCTACGAAGCCATCCAGAAGAATGAGGCCTACGCCGGAATCAAGGCGCCATCGGAAATCAACGTTCGCTACCTGACGGAAGACGTACCCACCGGACTCGTGCCTCTTGCTTGCCTGGGACGAATTGCGGGTGTTCCCACTCCGATCATGGATGCGGTCATCGTTGGCGCGTCCAGATTGCTGGGGGTCGATTTTCGCGAAAACGGGCGAAATGAAAAGAATCTCGGACTTGATGGGTTGAGCAAGGAAGAGATACTGACCGTAATCAATGGAGGCGCGCGGTCAGTGCTTCCATCCGCTCTGGAGGCGGCGTAACCGGAGAGTCGGCAAAGGGAATGCGGTTGATTGCGTTTGCTGACGATTCCGTTATCGAGAAATGACGTGGGCGCGTCTTGTAACTTGTTTCATGATGTGATCGTCTCGACGGTTGCCTGATGAGCAACAAGGAATGAAACGCGATTTGGCAGGGGGGCGGGTTCCCATCCGGCGACAGGTGGGGAATTCGAAAATTGCAGTTCGGAGGGCGAAATGACTTTCAACGCATGGAGTGTCTTTTATGACTTCGCGGTCATAAGTGTTTTGTTGGTATTCAGTCAATTGCTGCGGGCCAAGATCGGAGTGATACAGAAACTCATGATCCCCGCCAGCCTGATGGCCGGAGCCCTGGGTCTGTTGCTGGGCCCCAACGGCTTGGGCTATATCCAGTTCTCGAAGCAGCTGGAAACCTACTCAAGCATACTGATCGTGCTGGTTTTCGCCGCGTTGCCGCTGGGATCGAAACTGGCCGGGGTGAAGAAGATGGGGCGCGACGTCGGCGAAATGTGGAACGTCGTGAGTTTTGCCGCGCTATCCCAGTACGGGTGGGGAATGCTGCTGTCCATTTTTGTTCTGGGCGCGTTCTGGCAGTTGCACGACGGGTTCGGTTATCTGCTGGCGACCGGCTTCTTCGGAGGACATGGCACGGCGGCGGCTGTCGGCGCGTCGTTCAAGGCCTATCAGTGGGGTGATGAGGCGTTCACCCTGGGTATGACCTGCGCGACGGTGGGCATCATCTGCGCCATTATTCCCGGTGTTTTCCTGAACAACCTCGCCGCGCGCAAGGGGTGGACCCGCGAAGTGTCTTCCCCGGATGAAGTGAAGGGGGTCAAGGGCGGCGATACGGAATTGCTGACGGGCTTGGTGCCGGAGAACAAGCGCCAGCCTATCGGGATGGAAACGATTTCCGGGGTTTCGCTCGAGTCCCTGTCGTTTCATTTCGGCGTCATCATGACGGCGGCGGTAGCGGGATGGTATGCCAACAAGTATCTGAAGGAGTTATGGCCGACCGTCGATGTTCCCACGTTCTGCCTGGCCTTGTTTGCCGGTTATATCCTGCAAGGGATCATGGAGGCGACCAAGAGCGATACCTACGTCGATCGTCGAACCGTCAATTCCCTCAGCGGCCTGGCAGCGGATTACCTGATTGTCGCCGGCATGAGTGCAATCAAGATCGCCCTGGTGGTCAAGTACGCGGTTCCGTTTGCCTTGTTGATGCTTTTCGGATTCGGCCTCTGCATTTTCAACGTGCTGGTGATTGGTCCGAAAGCGTTCAAGGAATACTGGTTTGAACGCTCCATGTTCATCTACGGATTTTCGACCGGGGCACTGGTGACCAGCATCATCCTGCTGCGCATGATCGATCCGAAGATGAAGTCGAAGAGCATGGAGACCTATGCCATTGTGGGGCTTCTCGACCGTCCGATGTTCATCGCCCTGATCGCCTTGGGGCCGGTCCTGATCGGAACGGGCTACGCCATCCACTTCGCGATCGTATGTTCCGTCCTGGCGTTCGTACCGCTTGCGCTGGCCAGAATGGTGGGGTGGTGGTATCCGAAAAAAGGATTGGAAGCCGCGCGCAAGGATGTGGTCGCCGAGACGGCCTGATAAAGGGGTGGTGACATGGCGCCGCCGGAAAAGCATCGCTGCGGATGCTTTTCCGGCGGTTCTTTTCGTCAAAGAATCTGGCGCAGGACTTTGCGCTATTGTCTTTCCGGACGTCCAGACCGTTTCCTGGGCGGCTTGTATTTCTTGAATACCGCGCGCGCGTCCTGCTCCGCCCGCTCCTGGGTACAGATCGACGGATCGTCGTCGTGGCCGCTGAAGTAGTCGTCGGCCTGTGCGCGCATGACGATATCGATCGCCACGTCGTCGGCCAGCGTGTAGATTTCCGTGAGCAGCGTGGCGACCTCGTCCAGGTGTTCTTCATAGGTCATGAACCTTCTCCCGTCGTATGCTGGCGGTGCACCTTGGCGTAGGCATCGAGCAGTCGGTGGTGGAGCAGGCATCCGGTGAGTTCGAGCCCTGGAGCAGGGATTCCGAAGAAACGCTCCTCGCGCGTAAGCAAGGCCCTCGCACGGTCGAGCGTCGCCAGTCCGTAAAGGTGCTCCAGCGCTTCCCGGTAGGTCTCGAAATCGCCGGAATCGCTCAGGCCGAGCAGGCTTTCGATACAGCGGTAGACACGCAGGCGTTGCGGGTCGACCTGCGCGAAATGGCGAATCCACTCGCACCCTTCGCGGGTGGCTTCTTCGTCGGCAATGGCCAGTGCCAGCAGCAGCTTGAGTTCGCCCACCCGCAAGTCCTCCCAGAACGAACCTGCATCGGGCGCCAGGCCGATCAGGGCGGCAACCGGCCGCTGATCGTCGATGCCCGAATCGTTCAGGGTATCAAGCAGACATTCGCATTCTTCGTCGTCCAGGTCGGAAAGGAAGAGGATCGGTTCGCGGACTTCATTGCCGAAACTGTTGTTCTCGTATTCGAGATCGTCGAACGGGTAGATTTCCGACATGCCGGGGACGATGATCCGGCAGGCATACATGCCCAGATGGGTGTAGTCGGCAACGTAAATGTCGAACCCTTCTTCCTGGATCATGTCGACCAGGCACGCATAGTCCTCGTGCGTCGATGCGCTGAAATTCCAGTCCACAAACTCGAAATCCGGCGAACTGCCAAGGAAGCTCCAATGAATGACGCCGCTGGAATCGACGAAGTGGATCTCCAGATTGGGTGCGCTGGCAACCTCGTCGAGATCGAAGCCAGGTTCCGGAAATCCGCGCAGAGCGTCAAGCGCGCGCCCCTGCAGGAGTTCAGTCAATGCGCGTTCGAGGGCAATCTCGAAGCGGGGGTGTGCACCGAAGCTGGCATAGCACCCTTGGTCTTCGGGGTTGAGCAGGGTGACGCAGAGAACAGGATACCGTCCGCCCAGCGAAGCGTCCTTGACCAGGATGCCGAAACCGGCGGCGCGCAGATCCCGCAGGTCGGCTGCCAGCCTCGGGAAACGGGCGATGACGGCTTCGGGAACGTCGGGGAGGCAGAGTCCTTCCCGAATTACGCGGAACTTGATATGGCGCTCGATGATTTCCGACAGCGCCTGAGCCCGCGCCTCCTCCAGGCTGTTGCCGGCCGACATTCCGTTGCTGACGTAGAGATTGCCGATGATGTTGACCGGCATCCAGACGGTCTCGTCGTCACTGAGGCGACGAAAGGGAAGAGCGCAGATGCCGCGTTCGACCTGTCCGGAATTGCAGTCGACCAGAGTTTGCGGCCGGATCGCGTTGTCCGGGTTGTAAAGTTCGTGCAGATCAGGGGTCAGCAACTCCTCGGGCCAGCCGCCATGATCCGGGTCGAAATTGAACCAACGTTCTCCCGGATGATGTGTGAAGCGATGGCTGGCGAACTCTTCTCCCAGAAAGTAGTGGCTCCAGAAATAGTTTGTCGATAACCGTTCGAAGAATTCACCGAGTGCGCTGGCTTGCGCGGCCAATCGCGTGGCGCCTTTGCCGTTGGTGAAAAGGAGGGGGCAGTCGCGATCCGCGACATGCACCGACCAGATGCCATCGACCGGATTCAACCAGGAACGCTCTTCGACCTCAAAACCGATTTCGGCGAGTTTTTTCTGCATTCGACTGATGGACGCTTCGAGCGACGCGTCCTTGCCGGGAATGAAATGTTCTGGCATGCGAAGTCCGGGAAAAGATTGGGGAAACGCGGGGCATTGTAGCAATGTTGTCGAAAACTGATTGGTGGAGATCAATTATTTATGCTTGAATAAGCACATAGCAGATAAACTTGATGTAGAGTATCAACTATGGCTGCAGGGTTTTTCAGGGAACTGAAGCAGCAGATCGTGATCCTGAACCAGATCATCCGGACCCGCGAGTTCTGGATCTATTTCGCGGTCATACTCGTGTTCGTGGCCATTGCCGTGGCCGGCGTCTGGATGGCTATCGGCTTCGACCCGCAAACTCGGGGAAACCTGCAGATGCGCTTGTCCTGCCGCACTGGGGAAGGGAAGCTCGCGACGATCATCATTGGCGGCTTTGTCTTCGCCCTGTCGTGCCTTTTCACGCTCGGCGAAGTCATCAACTGGGTCGAAGAAAAGCGTATGTCCAGGGCTCCGGGGCGGCAACCGTACGATGGAAGTGTCTGGCGGCCGATATTGCACGTACTGGGTACGACGGTTGTCGGCGTCGGCGGTTTCGCGCTGATGCGCGCATGGTGTACGTGAGTATATGACCCCGGCGGAAGATGATCAGGCTCTTCCTGTTTTCGACGCGACGTAAGAACCCAGCGATACGAAGACAATGCCACTGCCGAGCCATGGCGTCAGCGGTTCATCCAGCAGCGGAACGGCGAGTACCCCGATGACCACGGGGACCAGCGCCAGAAACGAAGCGGTCCGTTCCGGGCCCAATAGTTCCAGCGATTTCAGATAGGTCAACATGGCCAGGATGGTGGCGGAAATCCCCTGGAATGCCCCCTGGATGATGATCATGGAAAGCGGAGCTGTGGACATCTCCTTGGGCAGCCACAGCCAGTAGATGGGCAGGTAGACGATTGTGGAGCCGAAGGCGATGGCGCGGGTCAACGTCCAGGGAGAGTACTTCCAGCGCGCGGCCAGAACTCCGTAGAAGGCCCAGCAGATCGAACTGAGCAGGATCAGCAGGTCGCCGAACGCGTAATCCGGGGACCATTCCGTCAGATAAGGCATGGCCGCGCAAATGATCCCGGTTCCAATCAGTCCGAGGCCGATGGAGCGGATGCGATTGGGGCGGGTGCCAACCAGCAGCCAGGCCACTGCACTGATCAGGAACGGCTGCATTCCAGACAACAGGATCGCGCCGTGCGCGGCCGGGGCGAACTTGAAACCTGTGTAGGCCAACGGACAGTAGATCAGGCTGCACAGAAAGGTCAGCAGCCACAGGCGCCTGTCGGCCCAGGCCCGGGCCGGCATGCTGCGCAAGAACGGGAGAAGGACGATCGACGCGGTGATCAGCCGCAGCGCGAAGATGTCATAGGGAGTGAGAACGCTTTTCCCGCCGAGTCTGGAGATCAGGGAAAAGCCGGCCCACATCAGCAGGGTGGCAAATGCGGCAAGGTATCCCCAGACGAGTTGTTTTTTTTCAGTCAAACGCAATTTCCAATGCTTCTTGTACGGGGTCGTCAGGGTTTCTGCAGTTTCTGGAAGAGGCCGCGCAGCGTGTTTTGCAGGTCGGCGGGCAGCAAGACCACCTTCGCGTTCGACGATTCGGCCATCTTGCCCATGCTGGCAATGTACTTTTCACCGAGAAGGTAGAGCATCGGCAACTCGTTTTCTCCAAATGCCGACGTGACCTTGGTGATCGCTTGGGACGATGCGTCGGCCAGCATGATTTGCGCTTCGGCGTCGCGTTTGGCCGATTCGAGACGGGCTTCGGCTGAAAGGATCATCGACTGCTTCTCGCCCTCGGCCTTGGTGACCATGGCTTTCCGCTCCCGCTCGGCAGCGGCCTGCAGTTCCATGGCGCGCTGCATCGACTCCGAAGGCTTGATGTCCTGGATCTCGACGGATTTGACCGTGAGTCCCCAGTCCAGCGCTTCGTCGGCCACTCCGGCCTTCAGCCGAGCCTTGATCATGTCGCGTTGGGAAAGGGCATGATCCAATTCCATTTCGCCGACGATCGAGCGCAAGGTAGTCATGATCATGTTGCGAATGGCCTCGGAGTAATCCTCCACGCCATAGACGGCCTTGACCGGGTCGGTAACCTTGATGAAGGCGATGGCGTTGACCACGATGACCGCATTGTCGCGGGTGATGACCTCTTGCTCCTGGACGTCGAGGATGATGTCCTTGGTGGTGACCTTGTACGATACGGTATCGAAGTAGGGGATGATGAAACGCAGGCCGGGCAGCAGGGTGACGCGGTATTTCCCGAGGCGCTGAACGATCCATTCTTCGCCTTGGGGAACGATGCGGACTCCCCGGGCAATAGTGATGATGACGAAAGCCAGGAATACGACGGACGTAACGGTCGTGCCGATCATTTGCTTGCCTCCACTTTGATGAAGCTCCCTTCGACGGCGACGATGCGTACCCGTTCGCCTGCCTTGATATTCGCGTCGGCGTAGCATTCCCAGAGGTCCGAACCGAGAACCGGTTTCTGGAAGCGCACCTGTCCGCGTGAGTTCTGGCAGAGATCGCTGACCAGAATGCCTATCTCACCGGTGACGTTGGCCGCCGATGTACCCACCGCAGTCATGGTTCTGGGGCGGAGGTAGCGGAACCAGATCCCGACCAGGATGCTTGAGACGACTGCCCAGACGATCAATTGGGTAGCGACGGAAAGGTCAGGCGAAATCAGCAGAAGGAGCCCGACGCCGATCGCGCCGATGCCGAACCAGATGATGAAGAACGCGGGAACCGCCAGTTCGGCGATCGAGAGGCACAGCCCGAGCACGATCCAGTGCCACCACTCAAACATCGGTCACTTCTCCCATCGATCACGTCACAGTCATCAGATGCAAAATTCTATAGTAACAGGTCGAGTCGATGCGTAATGCCCAACGCTTTTTTGCGGTCTTCGGAATAACATAGCAATTTGACCGTCTTCATGGAGAATGATCTTGCTGCCCAAGGAAATTACGCCGAGTGCGATTGTCAGGTATCTCGATCACTATGTCGTCGGTCAGGACGAGGCGAAGAAAACCCTTGCCGTCGCCGTGTATTCGCATTACCGGAAGATTTCCGCCTTACAGCAGGATGCCGGGGCGATCGCCAAGAGCAATGTTCTGTTGATCGGGTCGTCGGGAACCGGCAAGACTCTCACCTGCGAAACCCTGGCCCGCATGCTGTCGGTGCCTTTCGTCACGGCCGACGCCACGTCCCTGGCACAGACCAAGTACGTCAACGAGGAAATCGAGGCCATGCTGCAGCGCCTTATCGACAAGGCCGATGGGGACGTTCAGAAAGCGGGGCGGGGCATCGTGTTTATCGACGAGATCGACAAGCTGAAAGCAACCGGAGGCGAAGCGCGCGTCACCTCAGGCGAGAGTGTTCAGCATGCCCTCTTGAAGATTATGGAAGGGGCTCCCGTAAAGCTCTCCGGCGACAGGTACATCGATACCACGAACATCCTCTTCATCTGCGGCGGCGCCTTCGTCGGGCTGGAAAAGATCATGTCCCGGACCCATGGTTTCGGCTTCATCGCCACTACCGAGGCAGACAACCAGAACATCCTCGAGCGCCTCAACAACCGGGTGAAGCCAACCGATCTTTTCGAATTCGGCCTGATCCCGGAATTCACTGGTCGTTTGCCGATCGTGGCCAGCTTCCGGGATCTGACCAAGGACATGCTGGTGCGCATCATGAGCGTGCCGAAGAACTCGATTTTTCGGCAGTTCCACCAGATATTCCAGGCGGAAGGGGTCGAGTTGTCGATTGCGCCCCGCGTCTTCGAGCAGATTTCGGAGATCGCCATCGAATACAAGACAGGCGCCCGCAGTCTCCGCGGAATCTTCGAGGAATTGATGACACCGATTCTTTACGTGGTGCCTGACAATCCGCAAATATCCCGCGTCGAAATCAACTCGCTTTTCGAGGATCCCCGTTTCTTCAAGCGAGGATCGGCCTGACTGCGGCCCAGGAGAGAGAAAACAGGCGACTTCTACCGGAATACGAGTACCGGGATCTTCGAATGTGTCAGTACCTTCGACGTTTCGCTGCCAAGGAGCAAACCGCTGATTCCGCGACGTCCGTGTGAGGCCATGAAGATCAGGTCGCAACCGTTGGCGTTGGCCGCATCGATGATTGCCTCGTACGGACTATCGCTGGATGCTTTCGACGTGGTGCAGGCGACTCCGGCATCGCGGCAAAGCCCTTCTGCGAAGCCGAGAATCTTCTTTGCCTGTTCCTCGGCCGACTTCTCGTATTGATCCTGAATGAGCTTGTCTACCTGGATTCCCTCGATGTACTGCGGCATCGGGGCTTCGGGCTTGGCATAAAAGGCCACGATACGGGCACCGGCTTCCTTGGCAAACGTGACGGCCTTGCGCACTGCTTCCTGTGAAAGCGGTGAACCATCCGTCGGAACCAGAATGTTCTTGAACATGATGAACCCTTTCTTGTTTGAGACTTGCCTGGTTACTCAAATGACGGCCTGTCAAACCCGGCCGTCCTCCCTTTGCACCCGGGCTTCAGCCGGGGGTGCGATATACGAGCACGGGAATCGTCGAATGCGTCAGCACCTTGTGGGTCTCGCTGCCCAGCAACAGGCTGGTCAATCCCCTGCGTCCATGCGATGCCATGAAAATCAGGTCGCAGCCGCTTCGATTGGCTGCATCGATGATGGCTTCGTAGGGAATATCGCTGGTCAGCGACAGCTTGTTACACGGAACGCCGGCGTCCTTGCACAGGTTCTCC
>JARKPC010000174.1 GCA_029975435.1 Propionivibrio sp.
GCCCAGCGGCGGTGAATTCAACATCACCGCCGTCAAGTTCCGCAGCAAGGCCGAGAAGGCCGGGTACAAACAAGGGCAGATCATCACCGGCATCGAGATCGAGAATCACCGGCCCGATCCCGCCTGGATGTTCATCCCGACGTTCGGAGTGCTTGGCCTGATTGTCGTTCTGCAACGGCGCAGAATCGCAGCGGCAAAGCGATAACTGAATCGAAGTCTTGTTTTGAAGAAACGCTGCCCAGAGGCAGCGTTTCTTCTTGTGGGGGAAAGATATCTTCTCGATTGCGTTGCGCGCCGCATGCCATGCCGAGGCCAGTTACGTCACGGTATAATCTTTCCTTGTTCTAAGCGACCAGCGATTCGTCCTGACGAATCCCTCCGACGGGGAATGAAATGGCAGCCGTGGCGATGAATACCGAAAAAGCGCGTTTCAACATGATCCAGCAGCAGATTCGCCCCTGGGAAGTGCTCGACCCGGGTGTGCTGGCCTTGCTGTCCGTCGTGAAACGCGAGCAATTCGTGCCCGCAGCGCACAAGGAACTGGCATTCGCCGACGTCGAGATCCCGCTCAAGGCCAATGCGCAACCGGGGCAGACGATGCTCGCGCCGCGGGTCGAAGCGCGCTTCTTGCAGGAACTGGCGATCAAGAATACCGACAAGGTGCTGGAGATCGGTACCGGCAGCGGTTACATGGCGGCGTTGCTGGCGGCCAAGGCCGAATTCGTCAATTCTGTCGAGATCGATCCGGAACTCGTCGAGCTGGCACGCAGGAACCTGCAGAGGGCCGGAGTTGCCAACGTCAGCGTTGATCAGGGCGATGGCTCCTTGGGCTGGGATCTCTATGCACCCTACGACGCGATTATCGTGTCCGCCTCATTGCCGGTGCTGCCCGAGACCCTGTTGCGCCAGCTGAAGATCGGCGGTCGCCTGGTCGCCATCGTTGGCGAAGAACCGGTCATGGAAGCGCAACTGGTCAAGCGTACCGACGAGAACGCCTTCAGCACCGTAAACCTGTTCGAGACTGTCGTCGCGCCGTTGGTCAATGCACAGCAGCCCAGCAAGTTCTTGTTCTAATCAACCGGGTCATACTACTGCGAGGCCTATTCATGCGCCGGAAGCACTTGGCAAGCCGTCTGTCGATACTACTGGGAATGTTTTGTCTTTCCGGACAGGCATTGTCTGCCGATCTGCTGCAGGTCTACCGCGAAGCTCTGGCCAATGACGCGCAATACGCGGCGGCGCGCGCAACGGCCGAAGCCGGGCGGGAAAAGCTGCCACAGGGGCTGGCCGGTTTGCTGCCGGTGATCGGAGGTACGGCCAACACGGTGTGGAATGAAAACAAATACCGCGTCGATGGCGGGGCGCAGACACACAAGGAATACAACACCAACGCGTACAACGTCAGCCTGACCCAGCCCTTGTTCCGCTGGCAGAATATAGTTCAGTACGGTCAGGCCCAGTGGCAGGTTGTCCAGGCCGAAGCGAATTTCGCCCAGGCGTCCCAAGACCTCATCCTGCGTGTGGCGCAGGCCTACTTCGACGTCCTCTATGCGCAGGAAAACCTGAGGGCCGTGCGCGCCAACAAACAGGCTATCGCGCAGCAACTGGAACAGGCGAAGAAGAATTTCGAGGTCGGTACAGCCACGATCACCGACACACATGAAGCCCAGTCGCGATACGACCTGGCCAGCGCCCAGGAGATCGCAGGAGAAAGCGATCTGGAGGTCAAGCGTTATGCCCTGCGGGTCGTGGTCGGCAAGGATGTTGGCGAACTGAACAGGCTGCGCGCCGATGCGACGCTGTCCCCGCCGCAGCCGGCCACCATGGAGAGATGGGTGGAGGCTGCCGAAAGCGGGAGTTTTTCGGTCCAGTCGCAACAGGCGGCCGTCGAGGTCGCCACCAAGGAAGTCGAGCGCATCCGTGCCGGGCATTATCCGACGCTTGATGCGGTGGCCAACTATGGCCAGAACAACGCGGCGCTATCGTTCGCCGGAAACTCCAATCTGGAAACCGATGTGCGCAATGTCGGTCTGCAACTCACCATTCCGATTTTCCAGGGCGGGGCCGTCAATTCAAGGACTCGCGAAGCGATTGCCAATCGCTCGGCGGCGCAGTCCGCGCTTGAAAGCGCGCGGCGCACGGCAACGCTCGGAGCGCGGCAATCGTTCCTGGGAGTGGTGAACGGGCTGGCGCAGGTGCGGGCGCTCAATGCGGCGCTGGTATCGAGCACCAGCGCATTGGAGTCCAACAAGCTGGGCTATGAAGTCGGCGTGCGCATCAATATCGATGTGCTCAATGCCGAGCAGCAGGTCTATGTCACCAAGCGCGACCTGGCCAAGGCCCGCTTCGATACGCTGCTCTCGCAGCTCAAGTTGAAGGCGGCAGTTGGTACTCTGGGCGAGAGCGATCTGGAACAAATCAACCCGTTGTTCGAGGCGCAGTAAATTTCCTGACCAGGGCGATCGTCCGGGCGGTCGCTCCGCGATGCTCCTGGCTGAAGCTGACTGCCGACTCGCGCATCGCCTGTAGCAGTCTTGTATCTGCCAACAGGCTTTTGATCGCCGCTGCCGCATCGGTCGCGTCGGAGATGCGTTGCGCCGCGCCGCAGGCCAGCGCGTCTTCGGTCGCCTGAGCGAAGTTGAACGTGTGCGGTCCTACCAGCACCGGGCATCCGCAGGCCGCTGCCTCGATCAGGTTCTGCCCGCCGAAGGGCAGCAACGTACCGCCGATCAGCGAGATGTCGGCGGCTGCAAAGTAGGCGGGCATCTCGCCCATGCTGTCACCCAGCCAGACGCGCGTTTCGGGCCCTGGAAAGCCGCCTTCGCTGCGTCTGCAGAATGGCAATCCACGCTCCTGGACCATCGCCGCCACCTCATTGAAGCGTTGCGGGTGTCGCGGTACCAGCAACAGTAACAGTTCGGGCAGATCGAGCCGGGAAAATGCGTCGAGGATGAGCGGCTCCTCTCCTTCACGGGTACTGGCAGCGAGCCACACCGGGCGCCTGCCGAACGACCGGCGCCATTCGGCGCCGAGTTGCAGCTTTTCAGGGGCCGGGGTGACGTCGAACTTCAGGTTGCCGGTCATGCAGATCTCTCCGGCGCCTATCGACTTCAGGCGTTTCGCGTCGGCGGACGTCTGCGCGGCGATGCCCGCAAGTTTTCCCAGAGCCGGCCGGATAAGCGGCAGGAGGCGCTGGTAACCCTGCTGTGATTTGGCCGACAGGCGGGCGTTGACCAGAAGCATAGGAATCTCGCGTTGGCGGGCGGCGGCGATCAGGTTGGGCCAGATCTCGGTTTCCATGAGCAGGCCGAGGCGCGGCTTGAAGTAGTCGAGAAAGCGACCGCAGGCATCGGGCAGGTCGTAAGGCAGATAGGTTTGGATCAGGCGCGGTCCGTACTTGCCGATAAGTTCTCCGCCGACTGCGCGTCCGGTCGGCGTCATGTGCGTCATCAGCAGCGAATGATCGGGATACTCGGTGAGCAGCGCCTTGATCAACGGTTCAGCGGCGCGCGTCTCGCCGACAGAGACGGCGTGCAGCCACAGCAGACGGTCGGGGCGTGCCTGATCGAGGAACCCGTAACGCTCCCCGAGGTGCTGCAGATACTCGGGCTGCTTGCGTGCCCGCCAGGCCAGCCGGATCCAGACAAGGGGCTGGGCCAGGTAGAACAGCATGGAATAGATCAGGCGGATCATCGGTGCAACTCCTGAGCGATGGCGGTCAGGACTTCGGGTACGTCTGGCGCGCGGCCCGGGCCGCCGAGATTGCGGAAATTTCGCGTGCCATGGACTCCGGTCAGCGCCGGATCGGTGGCGATGTAGAGCGCAATGGTCGGGACACCCAGCGCCGTAGCCAGGTGCACCAGACCGGTATCGACGCCGACAGCCAGATCGGCGTGTCCGATCAGTGCCGCCAGTTCGCGTATCGTCAAGGATGGTGCGGCGATCGAAGCGGGGGCGCCGGCGGCAATGCGCTCGGCGCGTTGCCGCTCGACCGGGTTGCCGGAAGGCAGGACTGGTGTGATTCCGCGGTCGAGCAAGTGCCGGGCCACGCCAATCCAGTGCGCTTCGCTCCACAATTTGTCGTCGCGGCTGGTCGCCGTCAACAGCACGGCATGGCGTTCGGAATTGAGCCATGGAAACGCCAGGTCGGGTGCGGTGATGCCGTAGTCCAGGGGTAGATCCACCGGGTAGTCGAAGGCGGCGGCGCTCAACCAGCGGTTGCGTTCGACGGCATGGGCATTCGGCGGAATGACGAAGGTCTTGTCGTAAAAATAGGAAGCCAGCGGTTCGCGGGCGACCTCGGCGGCATAGCCGTAGCACCTGCCGCGTGCAAGAAAGGTGATGAGTCCGCTCTTGATCAGCCCCTGCGTATCGAGTACGGCATCATAGACGGTCTGGCCGAGGCGTTTCCTGAATTCTCCGATTTCACGCCAGGTGGAGGTGTGGAAAAGCGTCTTGCGCCAGCGGCGGATGGCCACCGGGACGACTGTTCCGACTCCGGGATGCAGGCGCGGAATGTCGGCAAAGGGTTCCTCGACGCACCAGTCGATGACGGCCTCGGGGAACTGGCGTCGCAGGTCGCTGGCGACGGGCAGGTTGTGGATGACATCGCCCAGCGATGATGTTTTGACCAGCAGGATGCGCATCGGCAGGAAGATTAGGCGCGCTAGCGGAAGGGCGCATTATACGCTCCGGGTTGCGGTTTCGTCGGGAGTGAGCTTTACAGGGAATTGGCCGAATTACGTCGGAATTCGAAGCTGAGCCGGTTCCGTGCGAATACGTATCTCACTGAAATGCCCACCGATTAACGTAAAATGTCGGACATGACACGATGCTGCCCCGGTGTAATTTTTCGATGATTCCTCATTCGCTGGTAAAACGTTTCCTGGCCATCCTGCACGACCTCGTCGCCGTGGCGGCCTGCTGGTTCATGGCGTATTGGCTGCGCTTCAATCTGGACATTTCCGCGGAATTTATGGAAAGCGCCCGGCATGCCTTGCTGCCGGTCTTCGCCGTCTACGCTCCGGCCTGCTGGTTTTTCGGGCTGTATCGCGGGGTCTGGCGCTATGCCAGCGTGATGGACCTGCGTCGTATCATCGTGGCGGTAGGGTCGGCCTCGGTCGTTGCCGCGGCAGCGATCTACATGCTGCACCTGCCTGGCGTACCGCGTTCGGTGCTGATCCTCCACCCTGTCCTGTTGATCCTGGCGATGGGGGGCAGTCGGTTTGCTTACCGGGCATGGCGCGACCGTGCGCTCTATGGCCGGGTGATGTTTGCCGGGGAGCCGGTGCTGGTGCTGGGTTGTGGCGACGCTGCCGAACGCCTGCTGCGCGAACTGGCACATTCGCCCGACTGGTCCGTGGTCGGCCTGTTGAGCGAGGATGCTCGTCGTGTCGGGCAGGAATTGCACGGCGTCAAGGTTCTCGGCCCGCAGGAAGACCTGTCCGCTTGGGCCGAAAAACTGTCCGTCAGCAAGGCGATCGTGGCCATGCCCGAAGCGTCGCCGCGGAAGCGCCGCCATACCATGGAGCTGGCCGTTCAGGCCGGGTTGTCGGTGATGACCGTGCCGAGCCTGGAGGACATGCTGGGCGGCAAGGTGGCGGTTTCCAAGATTCGCCAGGTGCAACTCGAGGATTTGTTGGGGCGGGAGGCGGTCGAGCTCGACAGCGCCGGCCTGCATTCCTGGATCGACGGGAAAACGGTCCTGGTTACCGGTGCCGGCGGGTCGATCGGTTCCGAACTCGCCCGCCAGGTGGCCCTGTTCAACCCCGGTTTGCTGATTCTGCTGGATATCTCCGAGTTCGCCCTGTACCAGGTGGAGCAGGAATTCCAGCGGCAGTATCCGCAGGTCCAGTGCGCCTTCATCGTTGGCGATGTGAAGGACGTGGCGTGGCTGGATTGGATTTTTTCGCACCACCGTCCGTCGGTGGTGTTCCATGCGGCGGCTTACAAGCATGTTCCCTTGATGGAGGGCGACAATGCCTGGCAGGCGGTCAGGAACAACGTGGTCGGCTCGAAACGGCTGGCCGAAGCGGCGCGGCATTACGGAACCGACAAGGTAGTCCTGATCTCCACCGACAAGGCGGTCAATCCAACCAATGTGATGGGCGCGACCAAGCGCCTGGCCGAACGCGTGCTGTCTGCAATGCAGCAGGAACGGCATGAAGACGAAGGCGGCACCCGCTTCATCACCGTGCGTTTCGGCAACGTGCTGGGCAGCAACGGATCGGTGATTCCGACCTTTCGCGAACAGATTGCGCGCGGCGGACCCGTCACGGTGACGCATCCGGAGATCATCCGTTACTTCATGCTCATACCGGAGGCGGCGCAATTGGTGTTGCAGGCCGGGTTGATGGGCAAGGGCGGTGAGATTTTCGTTCTCGAGATGGGGGAGCCGGTACGAATCGCCGATCTGGCGCGCGACATGATCCGCCTGTCCGGTTTCTCGGAAGATGAGATCAAGATCGAATTCACCGGTTTGCGGCCTGGCGAAAAGCTCTACGAGGAACTGTTGACCGACAGCGAACAGACCGTGCCGACGCCGCACGCCAAGTTGCGCGTGGCGATGTCGGAGGCGGCGCCGGACGCCGAGTGGCGGCGCGATCTCGAGAGTTGGCTGAGAGAACCGGCGCCCGAGACCAGCAGCGACCTGAAACTGCGCCTGCACCGTTTCGTCCCGGAATATTCGCCGCAACTCAACTGATCTCAACTGAGTCCAATAACCATGGCCACCTATGCGATCGGCGATATCCAGGGCTGTTTCGGCTCGTTTTCGCGCCTGCTCGATCATTGTCGCTTCGACGGGGCGGTCGATCGCCTTTGGCTGGTCGGCGACCTGGTCAACCGTGGGCCGCGTTCACTGGAAACCCTGCGTTTCGTTCGTGATCTGGGAGACTCGGCGGTTACCGTGCTGGGCAACCATGACTTGTCGCTGCTGATGGCGGCGGAAGGTTTCGGGAAACGAGGCAAGGGCGATACCTTCGACGATGTCCTGAACGCGCCGGACCGCGAGGATCTGTTGTTCTGGCTGCGCCGCCAGCCGTTGTGCCATGTCGAGGGCGCTTATTGCATGGTGCATGCCGGTTTGCTGCCGCAATGGACGGTGGTCAAGGCGCGGGCCCTCGCGGCCGAGGTCGAGGCGGCATTGAGGGCGCCCGACTGGCGCGAGTTCATGGCGCATATGTGGGGCAGCGAACCCGCCGCCTGGCGGGATGACCTGCAAGGCTGGCCACGCCTGCGGGCGGTCGTCAACGCCATGACACGCATGCGTTTCTGCACGCCCGACGGAGTCATGGACTTCCACGCCAAAGGCGAAATCGACAATGCTCCGGAGGGATGCGTGCCGTGGTTCGAGGCGCCGGGCAGGCGCAGCGCGGATACGGTTCTGGTCACCGGTCACTGGTCGGCCTTGGGGCTGAAGATACTGCCCAACCTGCTGGCGCTCGATTCCGGGTGCTTGTGGGGCGGTCCTCTCACTGCCGTCAGGCTGGAAGACAGGGCGGTGTTCCAGGTGCCTTGTGCGCAGGAGGAAATTCGCGCCTGGTAGCGGCGCGGGTTGCCGCGCCGCGCTTTCAGGTTCTTACCAGGGGGATTCGCCGAAGGCCCTGGCAAAGCATCCGGCGATGTCGTTGCGGGTTGGGCGGTGGTTCTGCCCGCCACGGGAAGCAACCTTGATAGCGCCCATGACCGCCGCAAGCCGGCCGGTCTTTGTCCAGTCCCAGCCCTTGGCGATGCCGTACAGCAATCCGGAGCGGTAGGCGTCGCCGCAGCCGGTGGGATCGACGACTTCCTTCGCCTGCACGCAGGGGATGTCGATGCCTCTGCCGGCCGCATAAATCTGCGATCCTTCTCCCCCTCTTGTGACGATGAGAGCCTGGAGTCTGCCGGCAAGCTGCTCCAGCGACTGGCCCGTGCGGTCGCACAGCAGCCGGGCTTCATAATCGTTGAAACAGGCGTAGTCGGCCAGTTGCAGGAAATGCAGCAGTTCTTCCCCGGAAAACATCGGCAACCCCTGGCCGGGGTCGAAAACGAAGGGGATGCCGGCCGCCGAGAGGTCCGACGCATGCTTGAGCATGCCCTCCCTGCCATCCGGGGCGACGATGGCCAGCTTCACATGTCGGGTATCGGAAATGCGGTTCTGGTGCGAGAAGCTCATGGCACCCGGGTGAAACGCGGTGATCTGGTTGTCGTCCAGATCGGTGGTGATGAAGGCCTGCGCGGTATAGGCGCCGTCGATCTGCCGCACATGGGCGCGGGACAGGCCCAGGCCGTCCAGCCGGCTGAGATAGGGGGCGGCATCCTCGCCGACCGTGGCCATGATCAACGGATCGTCGCCGAGCAGCTTCAGGTTGTAGGCGATATTGCCGGCACAGCCGCCGAATTCGCGGCGCATCTCGGGCACCAGGAACGCCACGTTCAGGATATGGATCTGCTCCGGCAGGATATGGTTCTTGAAACGATCATGGAAAACCATGATGTTGTCGTAAGCAATCGAACCGCAGACTAGTGTGGACATGGGCTTCGGCACCTTGTAATTGAGGCGCCGATTATAGCATCAGGCCTGGAGAGGCTCCTGCTGCCGCGAACCGGGTCAGGGATAGAAAATGTAGAGCCGGTAGCCAGCCGCGCTGATGTCCTTGGCTTCGATCCACAGGCGCACGGGGATGTCGGAATTGGCGGGGAACGCTTGGTCGGAGGACAGCTTTGCCGGGAGGTATTCCTTCGGTGTGAAGACACGCCGGGCGATGGCGACATCCTGGGTGTCGGTCAGCGACAGTTCGAGCGACGGGTAGGCTTGAGCATAGGGCGCTCGGTTGCGCAGCGTGGCGTTCAGGACGAGCAGGTTGCCGCGTGCCGTGTCGGTCTGCAAGTCCGAGGTTTCGATGCTGACCAGTTCCGCGCGGGCCGGCAAGGGCAGCGGCTTGTCGAGAGCTTGCGAAAAGGTCAGCAGCAGCGGTTGCAGGCTGGGGAACGCCACCGCCAGTTCGCTGCGGTAGTGAAATGAGGCCTGACCGGCTAGACCCAGTGCGAGAAGCACGGCGGCCAAGGCAAACGGCCAGCGCGAGGATTTTTCCACCGGGGCAGCGACCGGGGCGGCCATGACGCCCTCGGCCCATTTACTGTAGCCGGGGATTTCCGTGGTGTCGCGCGGCAGGATCAGCCCGGCGGCCTTGCCGATTTCCTGTGTGGCGGAGGTGTCATGAGCTTCTTCCTCCTCGGAGAGAGCCTCATTGCCGTCGGCTTGTTGAGTTTCGGGTTCGGCTTGCGAGGCCGGCTGCTCCATTTCCGGAATTAGAGCCGGTTCAGCGGTCAGAGACGATTCCTCCGGGGGAAAGTCAACAATCGTCGCTTGAGCCGGCGTCAGAGCGGGAGCGGTTGCCGCGCTTTGGTCTTCCAGGAGCGTGTCCAGCGCGTTGAAAACCGACTGGCAGTGCCCGCAACGGACTTTTCCGGCGCGCGCCTTGAGTTGTTCCGGTGTGACGCGGAAGACAGTCTGGCATTCCGGGCAGCGTGTTCTCATGAGCCGATTTTACGCGGGTTTGATCCCGGCCAGGCAGACCCAGCCTTCCCTGGTGTCGGCAACGGCCAGTGGGATCCATGGCGCGTAGGCGGCGATCAACTCGTCGGTCTGCTCCGCCAGAATGCCGGAAAGCGCGAGTCTGCCGCCTGGGCGCACGTGCGAACAGATCGCCGGCGCGAGCGCCTTGAGCGGATTGGAAAGAATGTTGGCGACGACGATATCGAACTGTCCCTTGATTTCTCCGGCCGAGTCGGCAAAGCGCGCGCTCACCTCATTGCGCTCGGCATTGCTTTTGGCGGCACCGACGGCCTGCGGGTCGATATCGACGCCAAGCACGTCATGGGCGCCGAGTCTGGCTGCGGCAATGGCGAGGATGCCCGAGCCGCAACCGTAGTCGAGAAGGGATACTCCCGGGGTAACGCTACGTTCCAGCCATTCAAGGCACAGCCTCGTTGTCGGGTGGGATCCGGTGCCGAATGCCATCCCGGGGTCGAGGACGAGGACGATGGCCTCGGGATCGGGGGCGGTATGCCAGGACGGAACGATCCACAGGCGTCCGGAGATACGGATCGGGTCGAACTGCGATTGCGTGAGCTGGACCCAGTTCTGCTCTTCCACTTCTTCCAGCGCGTAATCGGGGGTTCGTTCGAGCCCGGCGAGCGGGGCGCAGGCTTCCAGCAGCTCGTCGACGTCGGTACCCGATTCGAGCAGGGCGATTACCCGCGAGCGATCCCAGCCGGGTGTGGTGACTGAACCGGGTTCGCCGAATTGCGGCGTTTCATTGGGCGTACCGGCGTCGGCATCTTCGATGCTGGCCGACAGGGCACCGGCATCGAGAAGAGCGTCGGCCAGCGATTCGGCGTGCTGACAGTCGGTCTCGATGGTGATGGAAAGCCAGGACATGCGTTGTTATCCGTTCTTTGTCACTTCGCTGCGCGCGGCGAGTTTCTTTTCGAGGTAGTGGATGCTGGTGCCGCCTTTCACGAAATTGGCATCGTGCATCAGTTCATGGTGCAGTGCAATGTTGGTCTTGATGCCGTCAACGCTCATTTCCGAGAGGGCGATACGCATGCGCTGGATGGCCTGCTCGCGAGAGTCGCCGTAGGCAATGACCTTTGCCACCATCGAATCGTAGTGCGGCGGCACGGTATAGCCCTGATAAATGTGCGAGTCGACCCGGATGCCGGGGCCGCCGGGCGGGTGATAGAGCGAAATCTTGCCGGGAAATGGCACGAACGTGTAGGGATCTTCCGCGTTGATGCGGCATTCGATGGCGTGCCCGCGTGGGGTGACCTCGCGTTGGCGAAAGCGCAGCTTCTCGCCGGCGGCGACGCGGATCTGTTCCTGCACGATATCGATGCCGGTGATCATCTCTGTCACCGGATGCTCGACCTGGATGCGGGTGTTCATCTCGATGAAGTAGAACTCCCTGTTTTCGTAGAGGAACTCGAAGGTGCCGGCGCCGCGGTAGTTGATGCGCTTGCAGGCATCCGCGCAGCGTTCGCCGATGCGCGTGATATGCCGGGAGAGAACGCCGGGGGCAGGCGCTTCCTCGATGATCTTCTGGTGTCGCCGCTGCATGGAGCAGTCGCGTTCGCCCAGGTAGATGGCGTTCCGGTGGCTGTCGGCGAGCACCTGGATTTCGATGTGACGCGGATTCTCCAGATACTTTTCCATGTACACGTTGGGGTTGCCGAAGAAATTCAGCGCTTCGGTGCGGGTCATGTTGACCGCGTTGAGCAATGCCGCTTCCGTGTGCACGACCCGCATGCCGCGGCCGCCACCGCCGCCGGCCGCCTTGATGATCACCGGGTAGCCGATGGCCTTGGCGATGCGCAGGACCTCTTTCGGATCTTCCGACAAGACGCCCTCGGAACCCGGCACGCACGGCACGCCGGAGGCCTTCATGGCGGCCTTGGCGAAGACCTTGTCGCCC
The DNA here is from genome assembly GCA_029975435.1 of Propionivibrio sp. Classification (GTDB taxonomy): domain Bacteria; phylum Pseudomonadota; class Gammaproteobacteria; order Burkholderiales; family Rhodocyclaceae; genus Propionivibrio. The sequence goes on from JARKPC010000174.1 coordinate 11,457, forward strand.
ATCAGGCGGATCGTTTCCGGGCGTGGGCCGATGAAGACGAAGCCTGAAGACTCGACGCGTTCGGCAAAATCGGCGTTTTCCGAGAGGAAGCCGTAGCCGGGGTGGATTGCCTCGGCGTCCGTCACCTCGGCCGCAGAGATGATTGCCGGAATGTTGAGATAGCTCTGGTTCGACGGAGCGGGACCGATGCACACCGATTCGTCGGCCAACTTGACGTACTTCGCGTCGCTGTCTGCCTCCGAATGCACAACGACCGTCTTGATGCCCAGTTCGCGACAGGCCCGCTGAATGCGTAGCGCGATTTCGCCGCGGTTGGCGATGAGGATTTTCCCGAACATGGCGGAAACCTCCTAGCCGATGATGAACAACGGTTCGCCGTATTCCACGGGCTGGCCGTTCTCGACCAGAATGGCCTTGATCGTGCCGGAAAAGTCGGATTCGATCTCGTTGAGCAGCTTCATGGCTTCAACGATGCACAGGGTGTCGCCCGCCTTGACCGTGCTGCCGACTTCGACGAACGGGTCGGACCCCGGACTCGCGGCGCGATAGAAAGTGCCGACCATCGGCGACTTGACGACCTCGCCTTCGGGTTCATCGGCGTCGTCTTCCAGATCGTCATCGTCGAATGTCGTTGATTTTTCACGCGGCGCAGGAGCGATTGCAGCGGGAACTCCCTGTGGAATCATGTAGGTTTGCGGTGCTGCCATGGCGGTATGCTTGACGATGCGCACCTTCTCTTCGCCTTCGGTGACTTCGAGTTCGGCGATGCCTGATTCCTCGACGAGGTCGATCAGCTTCTTGAGTTTTCTCAAATCCATCGGTTGCCTCCAGTGGGTCTGTGTAGAGCGGCTTCGGCGCGGCCAAGCTGTGTGGCCTATTGACGCTATCTTGCTGCGAAAATCCGTGAAAACGGAGAATATCAATGTGTGGTGGCGGGGTCTGGCTCGCGCGAAAGCCTGTTGTGCTGCATGCCAGGATTGCGTTGATAGCAGCTAGTTTGCCGTAGTTGGCGACATTTTGTCCAGCTAAGGGGTCGCGGCGCCTTTCAGCAGGCCGTCCAATTCGGCTTCGGGCAGTCGACCGGTCCGTGCCAGGAGAGGTTCCCCGTTTCGGTCGAGAATCAGCGTGAACGGCAGGCCCGATTGCCGGTTGCCCAGATCCATGCTCAGGGCAACGATTTGCGCCCCGCCGATCAACAATGGGTAGGAAACACCGTGCTGCTGAGCGAAAAGGCGCACCGTCTCGGGCGTGTCGTTGGAAATTCCGACGAATTGAACGCCTTTGGAGGCGTATTTTTCGCTGATTTGCGAAAAATAGGGCATTTCTTCGCGGCAGGGAGCGCACCATGTTGCCCAGAAGTTGATGACGAGGATCTTCCCCTTCCATCGTGAGAAGGAATGAGGTTTTCCCTCGTGGTCATCGAACTGGGCATTGAGCAGGGTGGAAAGTGCCTCCTTTGAGGCTGATTCCTGTAGCGGGCGTTGGGATGTCTGTTTTTCAGGCCGGACGAGAAACCCGGCCGTGAATGCCACCGCCCCGACCGCAACGCATAGTGCGGGGAGCAACCATTTTCGGAGAATCATGCGCTGCCGCCGTCCAGCAATTTCCGGACCGCGGCGATGCGTGCGCGCGCGCGCGGCCTTCCGTCGCGGGTCCTGAAGGTCACGCGCTCATCGTTGGACGGATATACGACGAGATTGATGTCCGCGTCGTCATCATGCACGGTGAGAACTGCTTCCGCGCGCTCGGACCTTGGCGTGCTGTGCTGATAGTCGAACTTCTGATTGAGCAGGAATATTTCCACATCCTTGGCGCTGTCGGTGAACAGCTGAATGTCGATTTCGGCATAACGCCCGGCAGTTCCGTCGAGAACGGAACCCGTCAGATAAGGGTTGAATGCCTGCAAGATCGCCATGAAATCGACGGCTTTTTGCCGAAGATACTCAATCCTCTCGGATTGTTCGTCGCCCTGAAAGAGGCGTTGGTAGAGACGCAGTTCCGCTTCGACTTCCGCGTCTTCGGGTAATCCGACGTTTTCGGGAAGTCCCAGGCTGAGTGCTGCCTTGCGCTTGGCTGCGAAGGTGTTGTGGATACCGTCTTCGGCCATCAGCCGGGCGGCGACGCTGGCTATTCGGGAACGTTGCGGATCGCTGCTCGGGAAGGGGCTGTCTTTGCTCATCGATCCGTACTCCAGTGGTCAAGGCAGATGGAACCCCGACGCGTTGCCCGTGAACTGCGGGGTACAATCCGTCTGATTGGCGAAACGCTCGCCGGTTGGACAATTCTAACTTGGATTTATTTCATGCACATTCACATCCTCGGGATCTGCGGCACGTTCATGGGCGGGATCGCCCAGTTGGCACGTGCCACGGGACATCGTGTCACGGGCTGCGATGCCGGCGTGTATCCTCCCATGAGCACGCAGCTCGAAGCCGCCGGCATCGAGTTGATCGAGGGGTACGGCGTCGAGCAGCTCGGGTTGAATCCGGACTGCTTCATCATCGGCAACGCCATATCCCGCGGGAACCCGTTGCTGGAGGAAATCCTGGACCGCGGATTGCCCTATGTTTCCGGCCCTCAGTGGCTGGCGGACAACGTCCTGCGCGGACGCTGGGTGTTGGCGGTGGCCGGAACGCATGGAAAAACTACCACTTCCTCGATGCTGGCCTGGATACTCGAGGATGCGGGATTGAGTCCGGGTTTCCTGATCGGGGGGGTGCCCATGAACTTTGGCGTCTCGGCGAGACTGGCGGGCAGTCTGGAGGATTCTCCATTCTTCGTGATCGAGGCCGACGAGTACGACACGGCCTTCTGCGACAAACGGTCGAAGTTCGTCCATTACCGCCCGCGGACGGCGGTTCTCAACAATCTTGAATTCGATCACGCAGACATCTTCGCTGATCTGGCGGCGATCGAGACTCAATTCCATCATTTGGTGCGTACACTGCCGCGTCAGGGACTCGTTGTGTCCAATTCGGCCGAACCCAGTCTCGAGCGGGTCTTGGCCCGCGGTTGCTGGACGCCGGTCGAACGATTCAACGAGCCGGGTGGTTGGCGGGTCGAGGGCGACGATGCGTCAGGCGAGCTATCCCTGATGCGTGGCAATGAGGTGATCGCCCGTACGGTTTGGTCGCTGTCAGGCGAACACAATCGTTCAAACGCGGTTGCGGCGCTGCTGGCAGCCCGTCACGTCGGAGTTCCTCTGGAGCGGGGAGTGGAAGCCCTGTCGCGTTTCCAGAACGTCAAGCGGCGAATGGAGTTGCGCGGCACCGTGCGAGGGGTCAGCGTTTACGACGACTTCGCGCATCATCCCACGGCGATTGCCACGACGGTTGCCGGCCTGCGCAGGAAGATCGGGACAGAAGGCGGACCTCGTATCCTGGCGGTCCTCGAACCGCGCTCGAATACCATGAAACTGGGCGTGATGAAGACACAACTTCCCGGCAGTCTGGCCGAGGCCGACCGCGTCTTCTGTTATGGGGCCAATCTCGGCTGGGACGCCGCGGCGGCGCTGGCGCCGCTCGGGAACAAGGCGACCGTTGGTGACGAACTGGACACGCTGGTCGCGCAAATTGTCTCGGAAGCACGGTCCGGAGACCACATCTTGGTGATGAGCAATGGCGGTTTCGGGGGAGTTCACAGGAAACTGCTCGAAGCTCTGGGAAACTGAGAGATCAGCGGCGGCCAGAGAATTGCTGCCATAATGAATTGACGATAACTGACTTAATTCCGGAGCACAGGGCCGGACGAGTAGAACATGCCCAAAACGGTCGAAGAAATATCCCGCGAAACCGGCTTTTCCGTTACCACTGTCCGCCTGGTGATCAACGGACAATCGGAAAAGTACCGGATCAGTGCCGCGACCCGCAAGGTCATCGAGGATTATGTGGCCTTGCACGGGTACTCGATCAACCATGCCGCGCGGAGCCTGAAGCTGAACCGGAGCGATACGATCGGTTTTGTCGTGCCCGATCTGTCCAATGCGTTTTTCGCGCGCCTGATGGCGGCACTCGAGGTTCTGTGTCGCAAACGGAATCTCCTGTTGCTGACCGTCGCTTCGCACGAGGATCCGGTATTGGAAAACCGCGCGGTTGCCAACTTGCTCTCACGGGGTGTAGACGGACTCGTCATTGCACCCTGTCAGGCGACCGTTCTGCCGCAACTGATCAAGGGACGAAGCCGCTCGTCGATTGTGATGATTGATCGTGACTACAACTCGGGACTGTTTCCGACCGTCGTCAGCGACAATTTCCAGGGCGGGCTCACGATGTCGCGCCGCATGTTGCGTCAGACGGCGAGTGAGCCTTTCGCGTTCCTGTGCGGCCATGCCGAATCGCCAAGCATTCAGGATCGCATCCGGGGGTTCGCGGCGGCTTATGGGGAGGCAGGCATCGCCGGCGCCGAGGCCATGGTCCTGCTGGAGGCGGAAGACAGCATCGACGCCGGAAGGCGAATGATGCAATCGCTGATTGAAAATGCCCGGCACGCTCCGCGAGCGTTTATGTGCTCGTCGCTGCTGGTTCTGGAGGGAGCGCTCCAGCAGATCAAATCCCAGGTCGGCAGTATCGATTCCCGCATTCTGATCGGAACGTTCGACGATCACACCATGCTCGACTTGTTGCCCAATCCCGTGCTCTCGATCCGCCAGAACGAGAAGATTCTGGCCCAGAAGATCGTCGAACGGCTGGTCGAGCAGCCGGCTGCGAAAAATCTCGACATTTCCTCTGCCGTCGTGGCCACGGAGCTTGTCTGCCGTAACCTGGACGCGTTGTAACGGACGAGCTAATTCGACGTAGCTGGATGGGTTTTCTCCGCCATTGCGCCGAGCCCATCAAAACACATCAGTAGACAACTGCCCGCCAGCTGATATAAATTAGCGAGGTGCTGATTACGATTTAGTAACTGCGCAGCAAAAAATAGACAGGGCGGGGGTATGAACAAGGTTCTCGTGGTTGGCAGCATCAACATGGATCTGGTTGTCGAAGCCGGGAAGTTTCCCGCGCCCGGCGAGACCCTGCTCGGACAGCGCTTCAGTACGTTTCCCGGCGGCAAGGGGGCTAACCAGGCGGTCGCCGCACGGCGGCTCGGCGCTCGCGTGGCGATGATCGGTTGCGTGGGCGGTGATGCGTTCGGGCGGGAGTTGCTCGGCCTGCTCGAAAAAGAGGGCATTGACACCCGCTTTGTTCGCACCGCGGAGGGTATTTCCACCGGAGTGGCCGCAATTACCGTCAGCCAGGCCGAGAATTCGATCGTGGTCGTGCCAGGCGCCAACCATGCGCTTTCCCCCGCCGACATACAGGCGGCCGAGAGCGCTTTCGCCGAAGCGGACCTTGTGCTTTGCCAACTTGAAATTCCCCTCGAAACCGTGGAAGCCGCCGCGATGCTCGCGGAACGCCATGACAAACCGTTCATCCTGAACCCGGCGCCGGCCATGCCCCTGCCGGAAGGGTTGCGTGCGCGCACCGCGCTGGTAACGCCCAATGAACACGAATTGTCGATTCTGTCTTCGCTTCCGGACAGCCAGTGGCAGCGGCAGCTGGCGTTGCACCCCGAGCGCATCCTGATGACCCGTGGGTCCGATGGCGCCTGGTTCGCCGGCAGCGACGGGGAATTGCATCATCAATCCGCATTCAAGGTCACACCTGTCGATACCACAGGCGCCGGCGATACGTTCAACGGCGCGCTGGCGGCATTCTGGGGCAGGGATCTCGCAGAGTTGGCGCGGCTGGCCTGTGCTGCGAGCGCGCTTTCCGTGACGCGGGCCGGGGCGCAGGGTGGCATGCCTACCCGGGAAGAACTGGACGCGTTTCTTGGGTCCAGGTAACGAACATCAAAGGATCGGTAAAGTCGGCATAGACCGGTAAGCAGCAAGAGCAAAAAGGAAGCAGCAAGGAAGTTGTCGGGCAGGTGAAGAGCGGCGCACGTCGGGTTTTTCAAGTGCAGCTGTCCGCGCGAACGAATGCGGGCGCAAGCCGGCGGATTCCGGACACGAGGCGCGGATCGGACTTTTTTATTGCAACACTCAGGAAGGAGAAATCATGAGTAACATTTCGTTGAAGCAGACATGGACCAACAACGGCATCAAGGCGCTGGCGGTGATTGCCGCACTGGGCTTCGGATTCGCCGCACCCCAGGCGATGGCGCAAACCAAGACCACGATCCGCATCTCGACGCCGGCCGTGCCTGAAGACTGGCATGCCAAGATGTGGACGGTGTTCAAGGAAACGCTGGAAAAATCCGCGCCTGGCGAGTTCGACGTGCAGATCCACCTCAACGCGGCGCTGTTCAAGCAGGGCACCGAGCCCACGGCGATGGCGCGCGGCAACCTGGAAATGTCGGCCATCTCGGCGCAGGATATTTCCAAGATCGTTCCGGAATTCTCGATCTTCACCGCCGGTTACATCATCCGCGACCCGGCCCACCAGGCGAAGGTCTTCGATGGCCCGGTTGGCGCCGAAGTCTTCAAGCCGGTCATCCAGAAGATGGAAGTCACCCCGCTGGCTACCGCGTACCTTGGCACTCGTCAGCTCACCTTGCGCGAAGACAGGAATGTGATGACCCCGGCCGACCTCAAGGGCGTCAAGCTGCGCATGCCAGCCAGCAAGGAATGGCTGTTCCTCGGCGAAGCGCTTGGGGCGACCCCGACGCCGCTGGCCTTTGGCGAAGTCTATCTGGCGCTCAAGACCGGCACCATCGATGGTCAGGACAACCCGCTGCCGAGCGTCCGTGCCGCCAAGTTCTATGAAGTCAGCAAGACCATCGTCCTGACCAGCCACCTGGTCGACGCGATCTTCCTGTCCTATGGCACCAAGGCCTTCAACGCGCTGAAGCCTGAGCAGCAACAAAAGGTCAAGCTGGCCGCCGAGGCCGCTGCGCGTTACAACAACGCCAACCGGATCAAGGACGAAGCGGAATTGGTCGACTTCTTCAAGTCTCAGGGCCTGAAGGTCATTACCCCCGATGTCGCGGCCTTCCGCAAGACCGTCCAGGAGAAGTACCTGAAGTCCGACATGGCCAAGGTCTGGCCGAAGGGACTGCTGGAAAAGATCAACGCCGTCAAGTAATCGTTCAATGGCGGGCGCCCGTCTTCGCGACCGGGCGCCTGAACGGCCCGGCGCCATGCGCGCCGGGGCCTTCGGCATACCGGTGGGGGCATCATGCTCAAGCAGCTAAGAAACGTAGCCAATTTCATTGGCACGCTGAGTTACGGCGTGCTATTTCTGACCTTCATCTTTCAGGTGGCCTTGCGCTTCATCTTCAACAAGCCGCTCACCTGGAGCGATGAACTGATCGTCATTCTTTATGTGTTCAGCATGTTCTGGGCGGGGGCCTTCCTGCTCAAGGAGAAAGATCACGTCATGCTGGATCTCGTTTATGAACACTTGTCGCCGCAGGGCAAGCGGGCATTCTCGATCGCCTATTCGGTGGTGATCGGTGGGCTTTTCCTGTGGGCGGTGCCGGCGTCGTACAGCTATGTCAGTTTCATGATGCGCGAAAACACGCCCGTGCTGGACGTGCCCTTTGGCATAGTGTTCGGCGTGTTCATCCTGTTTCTTTTGTCCATCGGCTTTTATTACATCAAGAAACTGATCGTCCTGTTCGGCCCGAACTGGAAAGCGGAAGTCGGTGTGGTAGAGCATGATCTTCACAACTCGGAGTCGGTCGAATGAGTAATGCATTAATCATCATGCTCGTCGTGATGGCTGGCACCATGTTGCTGCGCGCGCCGATTTCCTTCGGCATGCTGGCAGGCGGCGTGGCCTACCTGGTAGCCAAGGGGCAGGACGTCGGCCTGATGGCCGAGCAGGTGCTCAATGGCCTGTACAACAGCTACGTCCTGCTGGCCGTGCCGCTGTTCATCCTCGCGGCCAGCATCATGAATGCCGGTGCGATAAGCGAACGCCTTTTCTCGATGGCCATTGCGCTGGTCGGACACTTCCGCGGCGGCCTGGCTTACGTCAACGTCATCGTCAGTGTGATCTTTTCCGGCATGAGTGGCAGCGCCATCGCCGATGCCGCCGGCCCTGGGCTGGTTTCGATCCGCATGATGACCGAGAAGAACCGCTTTACGCCGGAGTTCGCCGGAGCGATTACCGCCTGTTCGTCCACGATCGGACCGATCATTCCACCGTCGATCCCGATGGTCATCTACGCGTTGGTTTCGGGCAGTTCGGTCGGTGCTCTGTTCCTCGGCGGGGTGATACCGGGGTTCATCATGGCTATCGCGCTGATGCTCGGCATCTTTATTCTCGGGCGGATTCACAATTTCCCGCGCGAAGAAAAGAAGCAGCTCAAGGATTTACCAAAAGTTGTTCTGGAAGGCTTCCTGCCGCTGACGCTGCCGATCGTCCTCCTGGGTGGTATCTACACCGGTGTCTTCACTCCGACCGAGGCGGCCGCGGTGGCCGCCATGCATGCAATCCTGCTGACGCTGTACTATCGGAGCCTGTCATGGCAGCGTTTGTGGAACGTCTTGCAGGAATCCCTGAAGCAGAGCGCGTCGGTGACGCTGATCGTGGCCAGCGCGTTCATCATGAACTACGCGATCGCTGCCGAGCAGATTCCGGACCTCGTGGCGCACTGGTTTACGCAGCACGAATTTACCAAGATCGAGTTTCTCCTGCTGGTCAACCTGATCTTCCTGGTGCTTGGATGCTTCCTAGATACCTCGACGATGCTCCTGGTGCTGGTGCCGCTGCTGATTCCGTCGGCCAAGGCGATGGGCGTCGACCTCGTGCACTTCGGGGTCGTCGTCGTCGTCAACATGATGATTGGCTTGGTGACGCCGCCGTTCGGCATGCTGCTTTTCGTCATCAACGCGCTGACCGGGACGTCGCTCAAGGGCATGATCAGGGAGAGCCTGCCGTTCATGGCACTACTGCTGCTGTCATTGCTGCTCATGACCCTGGTGCCGGAAACGGTGCTCTGGCTGCCGCAGTCGATGGGCTACGTCACCATGTAGAGCACCTGCGGGCTTGTGAAATCGTTCCGCGGTTTTTCTCAGGCCCGCTTTTTATTGGTTCGATGACATGCCAACGAGTACCTACAAGCGATTGACCATTGACGACATTGCCCGCATGGCGGGCGTGTCGCGCACGACGGCAAGCATGGTGCTCAATGGCCGGGCAGAGCAGTTCCGGATTTCCGCCGCGACGCAGGAACGGGTGCTGGCCACGGCACGCGACAACAACTTCCAGCCTTCGCATTCCGCGCGCGCACTGCGCTCCGGCTGCAGCAATACGCTCGGACTGGTGATCCCGGAATTGACCAACTTCGCCCACGCCAGTCTGGCCCAGGCGATGGAGCCGATCTGCCATCAGGCCGGTTACCAGCTGCTGGTGGTCTCGAGCAACGACGAGGCCGAGCAGGAAACGGCGGGCATCGAACACCTGATCGCGCGGCAGGTCGATGGGCTGATGGTCGTGCCCTGTTCACCTGATCCGGAGACTTACCTCAAGTGGAGCAAGCGCCTGCCGTTCTTCCTGGTTGACCGGCGCATCGACAACACCTCCTTGCCCTACGTCGTGACCGATGCGGAAGGTGCGGTAACCACCATGGTGCTCGACGCCCTGTCCACGAGATCCGACGAAGCCTACTATTTTGGCGGACAGCCGCACCTGTCGCCGAGCATCGATCGACTGAGAGGCTTCCGGGCAGCCTTGGCCCAGGCCGGTCTGAAAGAAGCTCCGGGCTGGGTTCGCGCCCGTGACTACCATCGCCAAAGCGGCTATTCCCTGATGCAGGAATGCCATCGCGATCTCGGCCGTTATCCCCGGGTGCTTTTCACCGGATCAATCACCCTGCTGGAAGGCGCGCTGGCCTATATCAGCGAACACGGTCACTTCGGCATCGCGCCGCAGCGCATCATGACTTTCGACGATCACTACTTGCTCGATTGCCTGCCGGTGAGGATCGACGCCATCCAGCAGGACAGTCGAGCCCTGGCCAGCGCCAGCCTCGAGCGCTTGATCGGAATGATCAACAAGAAGGCGCCGACATCGGCAACCGTTCCTGCCCACTTGCACTGGCGCAGCCGAAAAGACGGGACAAGCGAGTAGTCCCGACCGGTTTCGGGAGTCCGTGCGCTTATTCTTGCGTTTCGTTCTCCGGAAGCACGGGGCCGCCGCTGCGCTTCTTCCACCAGTTCCACAGCTTCGGACCAACGATCGGCAGGAAAAGCGTCACCACGGCGATGATCAGGAAGGAGAGGCAGATCGGCCGGGTGACGAAAACGGAATAATCTCCTTCGGACATGACCAGCGAACGGCGCAGGTTGGTCTCAGCCATCGGCCCGAGGATGATGCCGATGACGATCGGCGACATCGAAAAATCGAGTTTGATCAGGATGTAGCCGAGGGTGCCGGCGAGCATCATCACGAAGACGTCGATCATCGTGTGATTGACCGAGTAGGCTCCGACGGCGCACAGCGTTAGTACGACAGGCACGAGGATGCGCGGCGGCACGTCCATGATGCGGGTCGACAGGCGCAGGCCGGCGAATCCGATCAGTCCCATCAGGATGTTGGCGACGAACAGTCCGATGAAGATGGTGTTGACCTCGATCGGGTGCTCCTTGAACAACAGCGGGCCGAGTGACAGCCCCTGCACCATGAAGGCGCCCATCATGATTGCGGTGGCGCCATCGCCGGGGATGCCCAGTGTGAGGAGAGGAACCATCGCTCCCCCGGCTACCGCATTCGCACCAGCTTCCGGAGCCGAAACGCCTTCGATCGACCCGTGGCCGAATTCCTCCGGGTGCTTGGACCAGCGCTTTGCCTCTGTGTAGGACACGTAGGAGGCGATGTCTCCCCCGGTGCCCGGAATGGCGCCGATTACCGTTCCGATCGCGGCGGAGCGGATCTGGGTCGGAAAAACGCGCTTGAAGTCGGCCCAAGTGGGAAATATGCGCTTGATCGCCACCTGAACCTTGCGATTCTCGCTGCCACGGTGATTATCTTCGAGGCTGATCAATCCTTGCGAGAAAGCGAACAGTCCGACCAGGACGGGGACGAAAGAAATCCCCCCCATCAGGTAGACCGAGTCGAATGTAAAGCGGAAACCGGCGGTCATCGGGTCGAGTCCGACGGTGGCGATGGCTAGGCCGATGCAGCCGCCCATCAGGCCCTTGATGATCGAGTGCGACGACACGCTGGTGATGATGCTGATGCCGAACACGGCGAGCGAAAAGTACTCTGGTGCGGACATGCCGACCGCCACCTTGGCGAGCAGCGGGGACACCAGTACCAGGCAGATGGCGCCGAAGATTCCGCCGACCGTCGAAGACAGGGTCGACAGCCCGAGTGCCCGACCCGCTTCGCCTCTGAGTGCGAGTGGATAACCGTCCAGGATGGTTGCCGCCGAGGCGGGCGTGCCAGGGGTGTTGATCAGGATGGCGGTGATCGAGCCGCCGTAGATGGCGCCGCAATAGACACCGATCAGCATGAGGATGCCAGTCAGTCCCTGAAAGGAGAAAGTGAGCGGCATCAGGAGGGCGATGCCCATGTTGACGGTCAATCCGGGTAGCGCGCCGATGATCACGCCGGCGAGCGTGCCGACGAAGATCATCAGCAGGGCGTTGAAACTGAAAACGACGGAAGCGGCGGCAAAGATGTCATTCATGGCGTCTATGCTGTCGCGCTATTCAAAGAAAACCGAGACAGGCAGCGTAGTGTTGAAGACCTGCGTGAAGAAGATGTAGATCGTGCCGACAACAACGATCGGCGCGACGGTCAAGGCGATGATACGGCGTTCGCCCATCAGCCTCATCAGCACAGGAACGAAGACCAGCGTGGCGAGCTCGAAACCTGCTCCCAGCAGCAGGATGCCGTACAGGACGGATACGCTGGCGCCAAGGTAGGCCAAGCGTACTGCCGGGGAATGCAAATCGACAGGCTTGTCGCGATTCGTTCCCGGTGTCGTCCAGAGCTCAAGGAACTGAAGCAACCCGAGCCCGACTAGAAGCCAGGCGATTATTGCGGGCCAGTAGCGTTCTCCCGGAACGCCGTGTTCGTCGTAGCCGGATAGATCGCTGGACAGCCAGAGAATCAGGATGCCGAGTGCGATTGAGACAATGGCCACGGCGACGTTGCATCTCTTCATGTTTCCTCCACAGCCGGGTCAAGAAGGCGCGTCGGCAAATTAGCCGCCGGCGCGCTGATCCGGCCTATTTCTTCTTGGCTTCGGCGATCAGTTCCTTGTAGGTCTCATGATCTTCCTTCATCATCATCTCCGCATTCTTGCCCAGCATGACGATAGGCATGATGCCCTGCTTCTTCATTGCCGCCTGGTATTCTGGTGAATTGACGGTTTTGCCGAATGCGGTGATTAACTCGTCGGCAATCTTCTGCGGCAGTTTGGCGGGTGCGGCGAGAACTGCCCAGGCACGCATTTTCAGACCCAGATCCTGGCCCAGTACTTCCTTGAATGTTGGAACATCCGGGAACAATTCGAAGCGCTGCGAATCCATCACGCCGAGGATGCGCAGTGCGCCAGCGTCAACCTGTGACTTTGCGGTTCCGGGCGTGGTGATCACCGCATCGAGATGCCCGCCGACCAATGCGCCGATGGCCGGGCCGATGCCTTCGTTGTACGGCACATTGTTGAATTTCAATCCCAATTTGCGCTCCATGTTTAGCGCCGCGAGATGGTAGATCGCTCCGACGCCGGAGTTGCCGACCTTGATCTTGCCGGGGTTGGCCTTGGCCGCGTCGAGGAATTCCTTGAGTGTTTTGTATGGTGCGTCGGCCTTGACCACTAGCGAGCAGGGATCGGCGATCGGAGTGACGATCGGCGTGAAGTCGGCATAGGTGACCGGCGACTTGCCTTCATGCGGGAACATCGCCAGTTCAACGGTCGTCATCACCAGTTTGTAACCGTCTGGCTTGGATTTTGCGACCTCAATCAGGCCGGCAACGCCGTTGCCCGCAGGCTTGTTTTCCGGCACGAACATCACGCCCTTGGGCAGAGCGCTTTTCGTAAACTCGATCAACGTGCGCGCCGACGTGTCGGTGCCGCCGCCGGGGTTCTTCGGAATGACTACCGTAATGTTCTTCGTCGGATAAGTCAGGCTTTGAGCCATGGCCTGACCAACCACCGCCGACAGGGTTACTGCAACCAGTAATGACAGTTTCTTCATGACGCTCTCCTCCGTTGTTGAACAGACTTTCGCCCTACCAGACGACAATGACGAAAAATTCCGCCATTGCCGGCACAACACTTGATGCGCTAGTTGACCGCGATCCTCCGATAAACGATGTTCCTGCGATTCCAGGTGTAGGTCAGGTGCAATATCCTGCCCTCGGCGATGATTGCCGGATAAGAAAATTCGCCTTCGTCGGTTTCCATATCGAGGAGATCCTGCCACGACGCGCCGTTGTCGCCTGACCATGCCAATGAAATCGGATGACGCCGGCCCCAGTTGCCGCCGATCGGGTTGTACGCCAATACCAGACGCCCATCATCGAGGCGGGCGAGGTCGATGCCGCTGTTGTTGTTCGGCAGTGGCGTGGCATAGGCCCGGCGCCAGGTGCGCCCGAAATCAGCCGAGTCGCTGCGATAGATGTGGCCGCGTGTGCTGCGCATCAGCATGTGAATCTGTCCATGCGCCGATTCCCACAATGTCGGTTGGATCACGCCGTCCCACTTAAAAACCCGTTCGACGTCAGTTTCCCACAGCGCGTTCGCAGCCAGCCCCGGCCACACGTCGCTCTGATTCGCGTTGCGTCGCTGCCGATGATCGATCGGCACGTCGTGCTTGTGCCAGGTCGCCCCGTGGTCGGGGGAAATGTCGGCGAATGCGTCCCAAAATTCCTCGGTCTCGATAGAGGCCGGCGCGATCCATTCGCCGTTCGACATGACTAGCAGCTTGCTACGTACCGGTCCACGCGGCAACGTGTCCCCGGGCACCAGCGGTTGTGGAGTCGACCAGGTCCGGCCACGATCCTGCGAGATCACCCGTCGGGTAATCCAGTCGTGAACGGTGGGGCCAACCTTATAGAACAGCCAGAGCGTGTTGCCGTCCACATGCAGGACCGGGTTCCAGTGGGCGACCCCGTCTTCCGCGATCAGTCGCACCGGGCGCTGCCAGATGTCTCCTTGCGTGTGCGCCAGCCAGATGGCGACGTCGCCCTCACCCTCGCGCAGGCCGGCGAAGAACGCTGCGAGCAATTGACCGTCGGGCAAGCGTGCGAGCGAAGACGCGTGGCAATTGTTGAACAGCGTATGTTCCGGCGGGAAAAGGAACTGTTTGTCGGCGGCGATGACTTTCATGCGGTCGGTCTGGTTGGACGGATGATGTGATTTGCTGCCTGCCGAAGCGATGATATTTCGCGATAAATAGTGTAAGTTCCTATATATGAACCGAGTTCACATATTGAGTGTTAATAGTAAGACACGCACGCAGCGTCGTCAATGAGCTTGGGAGAATCGAGGGCACAACTGCCAGAGTCAGGTGTGGAGGTGCTTCCCGCGCCGGTAGCCAAAAAGACGGGAGATCTCCTCGGCGGCCCCGATGAGGTGCTGGGCCAACTCTGGAATCCATTCGGGCGTGATCCGGGTGGCGATCCCGAGTGCCGCGAGCGAAGCGAACACCCTGCCGTCGTGATCGCGGATCGGCGCCGCAACACTGCGCACCAAGTCGGCGTGTTCCGCATTGCTGACCGCATAGCCGCGTTCGCGGATTTCCGCCAGCGCGGCACGAAGCGTCGCGAGGTCGGTGATGGTGTTATCGGTGAATTTCTTCAGCCCCTTCTCGCGGACAGTGCGTTCGAGGTCGTCCTCCGGCATGAAGGCCAGGATGGCCTTTCCCGCCGCTGTTGCATGCATGGGCGCGGCGATGCCGACACCACCATGGAAAATGTGGTGCTGCCAGATCGTCGTTCCCGATTCGTAGCTTTCGATCGGCAGCACGTCGCCATGGGAGGCCACAGTCAAGTGAATGGTGCAGTTCAATGTCTCGTGCAATTCCTGCATCAAGGGCAGGGCGATCTTGCGAATCTCGAGTTGCCCGCGCGCTCCGCTGCCCCACTCGATCAGTTTGACGCCGAGCTGATAGCGGCCACTCACCGGGTCGCGCCGCACCAGTTCCTCGACCTCCAGTGTGTGCAGAATCTTGGAAAGCGTACTCTTTGGCAGCGGGTGCTGCTTGAGAATTTCGACGAAACTGAGCGATCCCCGGCCATTGAGCAGGTCGAGAATGCGTGCGGCCTTGACGATCGAATTGACCAGATCCATAGGGGTTCTTGCACTTTATTTTCGTTGGGCGGGCGACCGGAATCCGGGCAATGGTAATAGAGGCTCTGTGACGCAGGCAAGAAAAAGGGGCCGCCTTGGCGACCCCGTGCAGCCTGTCTGAAACGACTTACTGCAGGATTCCGAGTTGCTTCTTGATTATCTCGCCCAGTTGCACCATCTGCTGCATGTTGCTCTGGAAGTGCGCCGAATAGTAGTTGCCGGATTCACGCACACGGGCGGCGACGGAGGCGAAGTTGCCGATCGACTTCTGGTAGTCCTTGGCGCAGATCGGATATTCCAGGTACTCGGCCAGCGACGCGGTGGACAGGTAAGCGGAAACGATCTCGGCCTTTTCCGGTTCCTGTTGCCAGTTGTTGCACAGCCACACGTAGAGTTCCGGATGGAAGTTGGTCATCACTCCACTGTAACCGTGCGCGCCGGCTTGCAGCGAGGGCAGCAGCGTCTGGCCGTTGGCGTTGGCAATGCGCAGGCGGCTGCCTTTGACCAGTTCAACGCGGCGGGTGATCGTGTCGATTCGGCAGCAGGTGTCCTTGATGAACGTGTAGCGCCCGCTCTGAGCGCACCAGCGGACGACATCGTCCGAAAGCAATCGCTTATAGGGGTGGGGGCATTCGTAGATGCCGACGCCGACCGTGTCGGGCAGCGACGCCGTAATCCTCTGCAAATTGCCGAGAACGATTTTATCGGACTCGCCGGGCATGGCGAGACGGTTGCTGATCAGGATCACGCTGTCCACGCCGGTGGCCGCGATCTTTCCGAGCTGGTCGATCTGTTGGGACAGGCCGCAGGCGGTATGCCCCGATGCCACGACGGGCACGCGGCCATCGACGTAATCGAGCACGAAACGCGTCAGCTGAAGCGATTCAGCCTCGGACAAAAAAAACATCTCGCTCGACTGGCAGTTGGCGAACAGGCCGTTGACGCCGGCCTTGATGTACCAGTCGATTAACTTCTTGAGTGAATCCCAGTCGATTTCGCGTTGTTCGTCGAAAGGCGTCAGCATGACCGGCCAGACGCCGTGGTAGTGGTCGTTTGTGTTCATTACCTATCCAGAAAAATGGGGCGGCCAAGGCCAGCCGCCCCGGAGCGGGTCACAGCTTTGCGAAGGCGTCGCCGGCGACGCAAACCTTGATGTTCTGCGTGATGGCCTGCGCCACGAAGGCGCGCAGGACGTCCTGCAGCTTGTCCTCATCGACGTAGGCCACCGTGATGTGGTTGCTCTGGTGGCCGGCCATCAGATCATCGCGCCCGACGCCGTCGAGTGTGCAGTTGAGCAGCGGCCATTCGTAGGTCGTGGCCTTGCGCCGGCGCTCGAACTCGGCGGCCGGCAGTTCGACGGCGGTGCCGGTACCGATGTGCAGGAAGGTCTGCGTGCCCTCGTAGTGGGCGCGCGCCCAGATCAGCCGACCGGCCTTGCCCTGGCCGTGGATCGACGAGCCGCCTTTCGGGAAGTACATCGCCGGCTGGCGATAGCCGGTGGCGCCGGCGATCCCGCCCTTGATGTGTTCGAACGGCACCGAGCCGGAAATTTCGAAATCCCAATAGAACGTGCCCTGATACTCGCTGCCCCAGCGGATGTCGTGCAGAGTCGTTTCCGATGGCAGGCCGAGCGAATCGAGCAGGCGGAACAGCATCGTCTGCGGAATTGCCGTGCCCATGTCGACCTCGTTGACGCAGGTGATCGGCTTGCCCGGGCGGATGATGTTGCCATTCTCGTCGGGGATCGGGAAGCGTGCCGTCGAACCGATCGCGCCCTCGGCGAAGTCGGACGCCGCGCACGAATGCGCGAGGCCCTGCTGGTACTGTACGCCGACCGAGGTCAGGCCGAAGCGCTGCGTGAAGCGCGCCATGGCGATCATCATCGCGCACTGCTCCAGCACCTGGTCACGCGTGAGCTCCTTGGCCGGGTCCGTGCCGAAATTGAACTTCATCCCGCGCGCCTCGTACCACGCAAGACATTCTTCGCGCAGCGATTGCGGCACCTTGGCCATCTCGACGAGCAGGGCGGATTGCGACAGGCTCTCCATCGGCATGCCGATGTCGACGAGCGCCTTCTGCGGGAAGACACCGTTGATCATGCCCATGCAGAAACTGTCGAACAGGCCCATGATTTCCTTGTTGCGCAGCACGAATTCGCCGACCTGCTGGCCGATCGCCCAGGCCGGCGTCTTGCTGGCGGGATGCGACGCATCGACGGGATGCAGGTACGCGGTGTCATACTTGATCGTGCCGGTCTTCAGCCAGGATTCCAGTCCCTTGAAGAAGAACTCGTCGTCGAAATCGCTCGACCACAGTCGCGAATAGGACTTGCCGAGGCTGGTCAGCGTGCCGGCCATGCACAGCATGCCGACGAGCCCCGGCCAGGTGCCGTCGAAGTTGGCCAGCAGCAGGACGGGGCCCTGGTGCTTGGCCAGGCTCGGAGCGAGATGGTGCGAGTATTGCCAGGCCGTGAGCAGCACGATGACGGGTGACTGCGGATCGATCGTCGCGAACAGGTCGCTGCCTTCGCGCTGGCTGCTGATGAAGCCATGGCCCTTGTCGCCCTTGAACAGGTGCGCGCGCTTGGCCTGGACGCCGAAGCGGCCGGACAGCGCTTCTTCGAGCTTGTCCTCGAACTTGTTCTGCACCGGCCAGCAGGCGACATTGGCGGATTCGCGCAGGTCGGCGTTGGTGACGAGCAGAACCTCTTTGTCGCCGGCTTTGATCAGTGGTTTTGCAGGGGGAAGCGTCAGTTTAAGCATGGCAAAGTCCTCACGGGTGGTTGGCGCGGCTCAGTGCCACGCCTGCATGGCGGAACGGCAGCGTTCCATGTCTTCGTAAAGTTGTAGATAAACGGCGTACTTGGCGTCGTGGAAAGCCTTGGTTTCCGGGCGGGCCTTGACGCTGCCGCCGGGGCGGACCAGCGTGGCGGCGGCTTCCGGCATGGAGGTGAAGGCGCCGCTGGCCACCGCGCCGAGCAGGGCGGCGCCGAGCGTCACGGCGTCCTCCTCGCTCACCAGCTGGATCTCGCAGCCGGTGGCGTCGGCGTTCTCGCGCAGCCAGTCCGGGTTCTTGGTGCCGCCGCCGCACATGACGATGCGCTCGATCTTGTGCCCGGCGGCGTTCATGCTGTCGATGATGTGGCGCGTGCCGTAGGCCAGCGCCTGCAGCGTGGCGAGGTACAGCCGGGCCAGCGCGTCCTTGCCCTGTTCGAGCGTCAGCCCGACGACGGCGCCGCGGGCGTGGGGGTTGGCGCGCGGCGAACGGTTGCCGTGGTGGTCGGAAAGCACGTGCAGGTCGCGTGTTGGCCATTGCTCGCGCATCTCCAGGTCGGCGAGCCAGTCATTGAGTACCGCATAAATGTTGCGGTCCTCGGCTTTGGCCGTGGTTTCCAGCAGCGGCCAGGCGTCGCTCTGGCGCAGCGTCCACTCGAGCAGCGCGCCGGCCGCGCTTTGCCCGCCTTCGCCGAGCCACCAGCCCGGTAGCATGGCGCCGAAATACGGACCCCACACGCCGGGCACCATGACCGGATCGGGGTTGACCACCATGTGGCAGTTCGACGTGCCGCCGATGATGGCCAGGCTGCCCTTGGGTTCCGTGCTGACCAGCGCCAATCCGCCGGCATGGGCGTCGATGATGCCTGTGGCGACGACCACGCCGGGGGGCAGACCCAGTTCAGCAGCGGCCCGGGGACTCAGTTTCCCGGCGGCGGAGCCGAGCGGGAGAACCTGCAGCGGCACCTTGCCGGTGATGTCGGAGAGGCCGACTGCGGCGAGCAGCGTTTCGCTGAAGCGGTTCTCGTGCGCCAGGTAGTTCCACTTGCAGGTGAGCGTGCACACGCTGGCGATGTCGGCATCGGACAAACGCCACACGAGGTAGTCGGCGAGATCGAAGAAGCGCCATGCGGCGGCGTAGCGCTCCGGGAAATTCTGCTTGAGCCACAGCACCTTGGGCAATTCCATCTCGATGCTGACTTCGCCGCCGACGTAGGCCAGCGCCGGGTCCTTGGTGGCGTTGATTGCCGCCGTCTGCGTTCCGGCGCGGTGATCCATCCACATGATGATGTCGCGTTCGGCCTCGCCGGTTTCGGCTACGGAGACGGGCTGGCCGTTCGGTCCGACGGCGACGACCGAACACGTGGCATCGACGCCGATCGAGGCAACACAGCCCGGATCGATTTTCGCGGCGGCGATGGCTTCGCGCACCGCCGCGCCGGTTTGCGTCCAGATATCGGACGATGACTGCTCAACAAAGAGCGGCTTTGGATGAAACTGTTTGATCGGCCGCACGGCAAAGGCCAGTCGCTGGCCGTTTGCATCGAACAAACCGGCGCGCACGCTGGCCGAACCGATATCGATGCCAAGAAAGACCTGTCCGCTCATGTTTGCCCTCGATTTGTAGTTGCTAATTCGAGTTAGCAATATATCCAATACACCTGAGCATTTCAAGAGGCGATGCAGTGACATGGTCCCGCGATCCGGGAGCGGGCAACAAAAAGGCCTCCGGGAACGGAGGCCTGCGATGGCGTGTTAGCCGATGATCGGGTTACGCTGTGATGCCCCTTTTGTTACAGACCAAGCAGGCTGGCATGAACCTTGACCACAGCCTTGCGGATCGTCTCCTTGCCTTTGATGGCCAGGCACGGGCGGTGCAGTTCCTTCGGCAGGAAAACGAGGTAGGTGCCCGGTGTCGCGTCGATGAAGCTCTCAATGGCCGGCGCCGGGAAGAAGGCCACGTCCTTTTCTTCGAGGTGGTTTTCCGTGGGCGCCAGATCGGGCTGCGGCTGCGAGAAGCCGTAGCGCTCGCAGGTGCTCACGGGGATTTGGATATCGGCGTACTGGTGATGAGCTTCGGCGCGACTTTCTGCCATCGTGCGCAGTTCGACGTCCTGCACCAGATAGAAAAGTTTGTCGCCTTCGATTTCGTAGCGCCCCGGTTCCTTCGTCGCGACGTCGACATCTTTCAGCGCCTCCAGGGCGCGGACGATGGCAGCGGGCAGGACGTTCTTTTGTTTGGCGACATCGGACAACAGACCAACGATCATGACAGACTCCTATGGCATGGGGCGGGAAGCGCATGATCGGCGCAAGACCCGCGTGGGAAAAGTTGATTATCCCCCAAACCGGTCGCTGTTGTCAGAACGTGCGCGGCGGTTGTTCGGCGAACCAGTTGCCGAGAAATCCCGTCATCGCCTGAACCTTGGCCGACAGGTGGCGGCGGGTCGGATAGACGACATGAATCGGGAGACGGCGCTGCTTCCATTCCGGAAGAACCTGAACCAGCCGCCCGGAAGCGATCAGCGGCTGCAGGATGAAACAAGGCGCCAGCACGATCCCGCTGCCGTCCGCGGCCATTTCGGCCAGCAGCATGCCGTTGTTGGCGTTGACCGGCCCGCCGATACGCACGCTGACAGGCTGGCCGTTTCCATCCTTTCCGTCCTCGAATTGCCACTGGTTGCCTGTTGCCGAGTAGGTGTACGTAAAGCACGCGTGGCGGAGCAAATCCTCCGGGTGCCTGGGGTGTCCTGCGCGAGCAAGGTAGTCGGGGGAAGCGGCGATGAGCAGCGTGGTATCGCCGATGTGCCGGGCGACGAGATTCTCGCTGCCGACCTTCCCCACGCGGATGGCGAGGTCGAGTCCCTCCTCGACGAAATCGGCGACGCTGTCGGAAAGCACGATATCCAGGGTAATGTCCGGGTAGGCACGACAAAAAGCGGCGAACGCGGGCGCCAGGCGCAGGGTGGCCAGGGCGATCGGGGCGGTCAGGCGCAGACGCCCGCGCGGGTGGCGGGCTTCTCCGGCCACGCTGGCTTCGGCTTCTTCCAGATCGGCGAGCAACTGCGTACAGCGCTCGAAGTAGGCGAAGCCTTCGTTCGTCGGATTCATGCGCCGCGTCGTGCGGTTGATCAGGCGCACGTTCAGGTGGGTCTCCAGTTGCGCCACCATGCGCGACACGGCGGTAGTGGAGAGTCCGGTCTGTTCGGCCGCCGCAACGAAGCTGCCGGCCTCGATCACCGAGCAGAAAACACGCATCGCCTCGAATTTGTCCATTTATTATCCCGAAAAACGCAATACAGATTCAATTCTAACCATATTTATCCCGAAAAATATGTTGGTTAAAGTTCGTTCCAACGTCAGTCGGCTGATTGACGCAATTGCGAACTCAACCCTTTCAAGGAGAACACAGATGACCACTCTCGCCGCCAACACCCTGTCGACGACCCGCAGCGTGTCCTATTCGGCTGCCGACTACGGAGCCGCGCTGCTGCGCGTTGCCCTCGGTGCCATGTTCCTGGCGCACGGCCTGCTCAAGGTATTCGTCTTTACTCTGCCGGGAACGGCCGGTTTCTTCGCTTCGGTAGGATTTCCCGGTTTCCTGGCTTACATCGTGGCTCCGGCCGAAGTTCTCGCCGGCGCGGCCTTGCTCGTCGGTTTCCGCACCCGCCTGGTCGCCGCGCTGACCGTGCCGATCCTGATCGGCGCTGCCACGGTGCATTTCGGCAACGGGTGGGTGTTCAGCGCGCCGAAGGGCGGCTGGGAATACCCGGTTTACCTGATTGTCGCCGCCATCGCGCAGAGCCTGCTGGGCGGCGGCGCCTACGCCATCGACAGCTCACGTTCTTCCGCTGAGTGATTGTTGTGCGATTGATTTCTCACGTAACCACAAGGAGACAACCATGAAACTGTATTTTTCCCCTGCGGCGTGCTCGTTCTCGCCGCACATCGCCCTGCGCGAGGCCGGTCTCGACTTTGAACTGGTCAAGGTGGACCTGAAAAACCACAAAGTCGTCGCCGACAGCAGCGATTTCGCCAGGATCAACCCCAAGGGTTACGTCCCCGTTCTCGAACTGGACGACGGCAGCGTGCTGACCGAGGGACCGGCGATCGTCCAGTACATCGCCGATCGCAAGCCGGAATCGGGGCTGGCACCCAAGGCCGGGACGTTCGAACGCTATCGCCTGCAGGAGTGGCTGGGCTTCATCAACTCCGAGATCCACAAGGGTTTCAGCCCGCTGTTCAATCCGAAGACCCCCGACGAGACCAAGACAACTGCCCGCGCGAATCTCTCCAGGCGCCTGGCGTTCGTGGCCGAGCACCTGGCGAAGAACGACTTCCTGCTCGGCAAGCAGTTCAGCGTCGCCGACGGCTACCTGTTCACCGTCCTTAAATGGGGACAATGGACCGGCATTGACATCGCGCAGTGGCCGGCGCTGGCCGCCTTCGTCGAGCGCGTCGGCAGCCGCCCGAGCGTGCAGGCTGCGCGCGCGGCGGAAGCAGCCGCCTGACGCGAAATCCCGGAGCGGCGCGGCCAGCCGGCCGCTCCGAGGCAAATTCCAATCGAGACTTCCATGACTGCCACACAGCCGATTCTCTTCCTTTCTCACGGTTCGCCGATGACCGCGCTCGGCGGCGACGAGTTGAATCTCGCCTGGACGCGCCTGGCGGAGCGCCTCACGCGTCCGACGGCGATCCTGATGGTTTCGGCGCACTGGAATACGCGTGTGCCGATCATTTCCGGTAGCGCCCACCCGGAAACGATCCATGATTTCGGCGGATTTCCGGAGGAGCTCTACGCATTGCGCTATCCCGCGCCGGGCGATCCGGCGTTGGCCCACCGTATCAAGCAGCGCCTGTCCGACGCCGGCATCGCGGCCGGAATCGATGCCTCGCGCGGACTGGACCACGGTGCCTGGGTGCCGCTGCGTGCGCTGTTTCCACGCGCCGACGTTCCCGTGTTGCAACTGTCCGTCCAGCCCGAGCGTTGCGCACGGCACCACTACGCGCTGGGCGCTGCACTGGCGCCGCTGGCCGGGGAGAACATCCTGATCATCGGCTCCGGGCACTTGACCCATAACCTGATGGACTACCTGCGACCCTCGGGCGAGCGGCCGGCCGCCAGCACCCGTGCGTTCCGCGACTGGGTGCATGCGCGCCTGATGATGAGTTCCGCGGACGCCGACGATGAACTCTTCGACTGGCCGCAGCGCGCGCCCGATTCGCGCTTCGCTCATCCGACACCAGAACACTTCCTGCCACTGTTCGTTGCCCTCGGCGCGGCTGGAAAAAATCGTCGCACCGAATGGCTGGGAGGCGGCTGGGTAGGAGATGCGCTGGCCGCCGACAATTACCTGTTCACGGCGGCGGGAGACTGAGTGAGGCATTGTTGCCGGCGTTTTCCGGCATTTACGCAGCAGACGGCTAGACGAGAACCACGTCGGAAAGGCTTACCTCGATGCGGAAACTCGCGCCGTAACAAATGATCTTCTTCAGTCGGCGATTGACCTCGGCCACCAGGAAGGAATTTTCGAGGGCTACCCCCTGGCGCATGGCGCGGTCCTTGATCTCTTGGAAAGCAATCTTGTTGAGGCGGACGATGCGGCCAACGTAATGATTCAAGCTCTTGTTCATCGAGTTCTCCTTTTGCGCGACAGTTACGCCAGAAGCCTATCCACCTAAAAGCAATAGGGATGCCAAACAGATGAGTCCCGAACAAATCAGTGAGTTGTCGGGTTCGGCCAAAGCGAAGAAATAGCTGACTTGTCGCCGCAATCAGACGGACAAACTGCCGGCGACAGGCAGGCCATTGATATGCATGGTTTTGTTGCTGTCGCCAGACCGCGACGGCTTTCCCGCTTGCGCGCAGGAACAAAAAAGCCGTTCAGGTCGCCCCGAACGGCTTTCTCTTGATTCAAGTCTGGATCAGTTCGTTTCCAGCAGCGGCAGCAGGCGTGTCTTCATCTTCTGCATGGCCTTGGCCTCGATCTGGCGGATGCGCTCGGCGGAAACACCGAATTCGTCGGCCAGGTCGTGCAGTGTTGCCGGATACTCGCTCAGCCATCGCGCTTCGACGATACGGCGGCTGCGTTCATCGAGCCCGGAGAGCGCGGTCTGCAAACCTTCGCTCTGCAGGTGGTCGCGATCGCGGCGCTCCAGTACGCGCGTCGGTTCGCTGCGGCTGTCTTCCAGATAGGCAATGGGAGCGAAGCCCTCTTCATCGTCGCTTCCCGCTTCCAGGGCGATGTCGTGCCCGGACAGGCGGGTTTCCATCTCGACGACTTCTTCAGGCTTGACGCTCAACTGGTGCGCCACGTCGGCCACCTGCGCCGGCGTAAGCGTTTCGCTGCCCGGCTTCATGCTGCGCAGGTTGAAGAACAGCTTGCGCTGCGCTTTTGTCGTGGCCAGCTTGACCATGCGCCAGTTGCGCAGCACGTATTCATGAATTTCCGCCTTGATCCAGTGGATGGCGAACGACACGAGCCGCACGCCCTGCGTCGGATCGAAGCGCTTGACCGCCTTCATCAACCCGATATTGCCTTCCTGGATCAGGTCGGCATGCGGCAAACCATAGCCGAGGTAACCGCGGGCAATGGAAATGACCAAGCGCAGATGGGAAAGAACCAGTTGGCGCGCTGCTTCCAGATCTTCTTCTTCCCGGAAGCGCGTAGCCAAGCGAAACTCCTCCTCCTCGGAAAGGATGGGAAAACGTTTCGCTGCAGCGATGTAGGCGTCGATGTTGCCTACCGCAGAGATCATCGGGAAAGCCAGAGCTTGCGTCATTTGGATCTTCACCTCCTTCTAAAAGAGCCAAGTAAATTTTAGCACTCGCGGTCTGAGAGTGCTAATCGACGGAAAAGTTTCTTGTATCAGTTTGTAATCCTGACAATTAAAGTCGAAAACTCCCGGTGGCCAAGTGTCGGTTTTCACTGAGTTTCGAACTTTTTTCATTCGGTTCTGAATTCGACGATTTGGCCGAGTCGTCCAATTGGCAAGCGCTACAGAGAATTTGATGGCGAAATAACTGGTAGTGGTTCCGCTTTAATCAAGACTGAAATGCCCAGTTGGGCGAACTCACCCACGCGACCGAATGCGGAAGTACGCCTCTGACAAAAGCGGACGTTCAACGTTTTAATTCACCGGCGATGCGTGGCTTTATGGCGCAGCGTCCCGTGGAAAGATGGGTTGGGACTCAGTTTGAGATGTCCTTGCCACCACTTGATCTGATGGATACTACGCATCGGGGAAATGGTACAGAAACTCGCCCGCCAAGTTATACCTATCGGCCGGCCCCACGTTGAAGAGAAAACAGTGCTCACGCCATGAAGCGATACCTCCTTGAGGACTTGGGTAAACGTCCCGCCGGACTTGCTTCCATGTGACCGAAGTGGCTGGCTTTGCATTTCGGACAATTCCGATAGCAACAATTCGTCCAACGCCCAAGTCTAGATCCAGTGCTCCAAGGTTCAGGCGCGAGAAACCGAATGAACACAGTACGCTTTCAGTTGAGGAACCTCAAATCGCGGAAAACAATTTGACCATTCAGAATCGTCATGTACGGAAGCAACATTCGATTCCCTTGGCGCGTTTGCTTCAGCGTATCCCGGAACGTGACCAGATTTATATCCATATGGAAGATTGCGATATCTGCGTACGCCCCTGCTGACAGGGTTCCGATTTTTCCCTGAAGTCCCATCAGGCCCGCGGGTTTGCAAGTTGCAGCGGCAATTACTTCTGGGAGCTTGCATCCCAACGCCAAATACTTCGATAGAGTGTATGGAAGGCTATATACAGGGGGTTTAAACAACGTTTTCACGGTGAGATCCGAACTAATGACATCCGGAAAAAACCCATCTTCAAGTGCTGCTTCAGCGGTACTAAAGGCGAAATGATTTGAGCCATTCGCGGCATCAAAAACAATGCCACGCGAACGCGCTTCTTTAACGGCATGTTTAACGCGTCCGCTGTCCAAAATAGTTTCCCCAGTGCCATGGAAAACATGACAGAAAATGTCACCCGGCCGTAAGACCCCCAGCAAATCTTCTACAGGTGTAGGTCCATCCGTGACATGAACGCAAACAGGAACCCCAATCTCATCGGCAACTTCGATTGTTCTCTTTACAAAATCAAGGCCGACCGGGCCGACCAAGCCTTTGCTGTTTCGAATTTTTAAACCGATCAAAACATCCTTGTGCTTCTCGAAAAGATATTTCATCTTTGGCCTGTCCCAGGCATCCGGTTTGATTTCCTCGTGAAACTGAGTTGTTCCCAAACCAGTCGGGCACACGTGCATGAATGCTTTATATCGCACGCGCTGCATCAGCATGGAAGCAGCGAACAATTCGAAATTCGCTGTCCCAGAGCTACCCGGGTCAACCGCAGCAGTAACTCCCGACGGCAGAAATGACGGGTCCGCTGGTATACACAGATCTGAACCGCATCCGAAAAAGTGCGCATGAAAATCGATGAGCCCAGGCGTCACGATGAGACCACTGGCATCGATATCTTGAGTTGCAACGACCTCTTCGCCGTCTTTTGGCACCGCGATCTTGCCGTTAAGCACTAGAACATCAGTAACTTGATCCAGATCTTGTAATGGATCGATCACATGTCCGCCCGTAATTCGTAAATCCACTTTCATTTGAGACCCTCCTTGATAATTCCTTATAGGGCTGCTTATTTATTGTTCTGACCCTGCGCCTTTTCCTTCACCAGATCGACGCAGCGTCCGGCCTTGAGCACCGTGCTCGCGGCCGGGTGACCGACGAACTCGGCTGCCAGACGCGCGGTATCCATGGCCTTCAGCAGGTCGATGCCGGTATCGATGCCCATCTCGTGCAACATGTGGATGACATCTTCCGACGCCACGTTGCCGGAAGCCCCCGGCGCGAACGGACAGCCGCCAAGACCGGCGAAAGCACCGTCGAACATGCGAATACCCGCCTGGATGGCAGTAACGATGTTGGCCAGCGCCATGTCGCGCGTATTGTGGAAGTGCATAACCCACTGCACTTGCGGGAACAGCTGGATCATGTGCGTACCGAGTTCATAGACCTGACGCGGGTTGGCCATGCCGGTGGTATCCGACAGCGACAGTTCGGTGATCCCCAGTTTGACGAAACTGCGCACGACGTTCTCGACCTGTTCGACGGGCACGCGCCCCTGGAACGGGCAGCCGAACGAGGTCGAAATGGCGCCGGAAAGAGTCATCTTGTTCTGGGCAGCAAATTCGACACAATCGGCGAAACCTTCGACCATCTTGACCGGCGTGCTGTTGAAGTTGGCCAGGCAGTGCGCTTCGCTGGCCGAGACGGTCAGCTTGGCCTTGGTCAGGCCCGCGTCGAAAGCACGTTGCACGCCCTTGATGTTCGGCACCAGCGCCCGATACTCGACGCCCTCGACCTTCTTCATGGCGCGGCACAGCGCGTCGGTATCGGCCATCTGCGGCACGGCCTTGGGGTGCACGAAGGCGCCGACTTCGATGATCTTTACGCCGGAGGCGACCACCGCATCGAGAAGCTGCAGCTTCTGTTCTATCGAGGGGATCGTCTTTTCGTTCTGCAGTCCGTCGCGCAATCCGACTTCGCAGAGG
>JARKPC010000195.1 GCA_029975435.1 Propionivibrio sp.
GATCGCTTGCGGATGGCTCTCCGGCATCGCGTGTCCCACCTTCCCCGTCACCGCCGCCAGGGCGCTTCCGGCCGCAAATACGCCCAATGCCGCTGCAACCGCTACCTTCTTGAATAGTACTGATTTCATCGATGACTCCTCCTGGTTGAAACAATGTAAGCAGATGCCGTTCACGGCGTCTGCAAGGTGCCGTCCGCCAGACGCGTCTGCGTCCAGGTGGTGACAGTCTTTTCGCACGGATACTTCGCGGCCTCGGCCTCGTCGATATCCACCCCCAGCCCCGGCTTGTCGTTGGCATAGACGTAGCCGTTGCGGAATTGCGGCAAGCCGGGAAAGACGTCGAGCAGCGCTTCGCGCGGGCCCTTGAGCTCCTGAATGACGAAGTTGGGTGGCTCGGTGCCGGACCACTCCTGCACGCCGAAATTGCGCGCGGCGAGGTCGATATGAATGTTGGCCGCGTGCGCCATCGGCGACATGTCGCCCGGGCCGTGCCAGGCGGTACGCACGCCGAACTGCTCGGCGAAGATCTGCAGCTTGCGGCCCGGCGTGATGCCGCCGACCTGGCTCAGATGCACGCGAATGTAGTCGATCAGGCGCTCGACGATCAGCGTCTTCCACTCGAACGGGTGGTTGAACAGTTCGCCCTGCGCCAGCGGGATGTTGGTCTTGGCGCGCAGCTGGCGCAGCCAGTCGCCCTCTTCCAGCGGAATCGCGTCCTCGAGGAAGAACAGGTCGAATTGCTCCATCTCGCAGGCAAACTTGATCGCCTCGATCGGCTTGAGGCGTTCATGCACGTCGTGGCACAGCTGCACGTCCCAGCCGACGCGGCTGCGGATGCCCTCGAACAGCTTCACCGTCTCGCGCATGTAGCGCTTGCTGTCGAGGTAGATGCCGTCCGGCGCCCCCGCCGGGGCGCTGGCGGGGGCCTTGCCGTAGCCGCCTCCGCCGTAACCGCCGCTCTGGCAGCGGATGTGCGTGATGCCCTGCTCGCGGTACTTCTGGATGTTGTCGCACAGTTCGGCCAGGTCCTTGCCATCGGCATGGCGATATATCGGCACGCCTTCGCGCACCTTGCCGCCGAACAACTGGTACAGGGGCATGTTGGCCTGCTTGCCCTTGATGTCCCACAGCGCCATGTCGATGCCGGAAATGGCGTTGTTCTCGATCGGACCATTGCGCCAGTAGGCGTTCTGGTGCATCAGCTGCCAGATTTCCTCGATAGCCTCGGCGTCGCGGCCGACCAGCAGGGGCTTGAGGTTTTCCTCGACCAGGCATTTCACCGCCACATGGCGATAGGCAAAGGTGGCGCAGCCCAGGCCGTACAAGCCCGGCTGGTTGGTTTCCACCTTCACCACCACCAGGTTGATGCCTTCGGGCGCGGTGAGGATGACCTTGACGTCGCTAATCAGGGTGCTCAATGGTTGTCCTTTCGGCGGTCAGAAGGTCAGTTGCACTTTCATGTGCGCCTTGCGGTCGGACGCCATCTGGAAGGCTTCGACCGCACGGTCGATCGGCATCGTGGCGGTGATGATCGGCTTGACGTTGATGCGCCCTTCCTTGATCAGCCGTGCGGCCAGCGCATATTCCTGATGGAAGCGGAAGGCGCCGACGATGCGGATTTCCTTGCCGACGATGGCATTGATCGGGATCGCCACCTCGCCGGTGACGCCGACCTGAATCAGCGAACCGCGCGGGCGAAGCACCGGGAGCACGTCCTTGATCACCGCGCCGACGCCGGTGCATTCGATGGCGACGTCGAAGTATCCCTTGTCGGCGGTGAATTCCTCCGCCGCAAGGCCGGGCGCCTGCGACACATTGACGGTGCGAGTCGCGCCCATTTCGGCGGCCTTTTTCAGCGCCGCGTCATGCAGGTCGGTGGCCACGACTTCCAGCGCGCCGGCATAGCGTGCGGCAGCGATCACCAACGCGCCGATCGGCCCGGAGCCGGTGACGAGCACCCGCTTGCCGGTCAGCGAACCGGCCTGCTGCACGGCGTGCAGCGCGACGGAAAGCGGTTCGCAGCAGGCCGCCTCGCCGAGCGAGACCGTGTCGCCGACGGGTTCGCACTGGAATTCGCCGACCACGATCAGCTCGCGGAAGGCGCCCTGGCTGTGCGGGATGCGCATGGCGCTGCCGTAGAACCACATATCCAGGCAGTGCTGCTGCTCGCCGGCCTGGCAGAACTTGCACTTGCCGCACGGACGGCTGGGATTCAAAGCGATGCGGTCGCCCGGCTTGACCTTGGTGACCCTGGCGCCGACCGCCTCGACGGTGCCGGCGACTTCGTGCCCGAGCACGATCGGCTCCTTGACGCGCACGACGCCGAAGCCGCCGTCGAGGTAGTAATGCAAGTCCGAACCGCAGATGCCGCCGGCACCGATTCTGACCAACACCTGGTCGTCGCCCATCTCGGCGACCGGCACGTTTTCGATCCGCAGATCCTTTTCGGAATGAAGGACACAGGCTTTTGCTTCCATGATTTGCTCCTGAATAAAACCGGGTTTAGAGGACGGACAGCCAGCCGCCGTCGACGTAGATGATCTGGCCATTGACGTAATTGGACGCGTCGGAGGCCAGGTAGACGGCCGTACCCGCCAGTTCTTCCGGCTTGCCCCAGCGTCCGGCCGGGTTGCTGCTCTTGACCCAGGCGTCGAACTCCGGGTTGTCGATCAGGGCGGTGTTCATCTCGGTGAGGATGTAGCCCGGGCCGATCGAGTTGGCCTGGATGTTGAACTTGGCCCATTCGGCGGCCATCGAGCGGGTCAGCATCTTGATGCCGCCCTTGGCCGCGGTATAGGGCGCGACCGTGGCGCGCGCGGCTTCGCTGACCAGCGAGGCGATGTTGATGATCTTGCCGCCGCGTCCGCGGGCGATCATGCGCTTGGCAGCCTCGCGGCCGACGACGAAGGCGGCGGTGAGGTTGGTATCGAGCACGCGCTGCCAGTCCTTGAGTTCCAGTTCGACCATCGGCTTGCGGAACTGGATGCCGGCGTTGTTGATCAGGATGTCGACCTCGACGCCTTCCTCGTCGAACGCCTGGAATGCGGCAACCACGGCCGCCTCGTCGGCCACATCGAATACCGCGCCACGCGCCTTGTATCCCTTCGACTGCAACCTGGCGACTGCCTCGTCGACAGCCGGTTGCTGCCGGCCATTCACGATCACTGTCGCGCCTGCTTCACCCAACCCCTCCGCCAGCGAGAAGCCGATGCCGCGCACCGAGCCGGTAATCAGGGCCGTGCGGCCGGTCAGGTCGAAAAGGGAAGGCATGTGCTGGTGTCCTCGTAATCAGATCAAGGATGGAGATCCGGCGATCAGGGGTGAGCCGGGGAAGCCTCGTTGTCGAGGCATTGCTGAAGATCCCTGGTCGCGTGGTCGATCAGGGCGAGCGCGGCCTTCTGCGCCGCGTCGGCGTTGCCCTCCACGATGTGGCGGCATAGCGTCTCGTGCGCCGGCAGGGAGTCCCTTGGCCCTCCGGGTTTCTGCGAGACGATTTCGAACCCCCGGCGCAGGACAGCGGATAGTCCGACTTTCATCTGCCGGACGAATTGATTGCCGCTCGACGCCAGGATGGCAGTGTGAAACGCAAGATCGGCGGAAACGTAATCGCCGTGTCCCTCCACCGCACGCCGCATGCCTTCGAACGCTGTCAGGATGGCCTTGCGCTCGTCGTCGGTGGCACGCAACGCGGCGAGGCGCGCGGCCGCCGGCTCGACAATACCGCGCAGTTCCATGAGGTCCCGCGACATTTCCTGATCCGCCCCCGAAGCCTGCGTCCGCCAGACGATGATATCCGGATCGAAGAGGTTCCATTCCGAAGGCCCCAATACCAGCGTGCCGACCTTGCGCCGAACATCCAGCATGCCCTTCGCGGCAAGCGACTTGACCGCTTCGCGGATGACGATGCGGCTGAAGGCAAAACGCTCGCACAACTCGCTTTCCGACGGCAGGATCTGGCCCGGCTGATAACGGCCGGTACAGATATCGAGACCGAGTCGGTCAAGAACCTGCCGTTGAAAAGTGGTGCGCGGAGTCGTCACGATTTCGTTCATAGGTCATATGTATCACGTTTGAACGAAACAAGTCAACCGTTCGGAACGCAATGACAGACCACGATCGATCGCCACTACCCCCGGTAAAAACGAACGCAAGCGAATTGAAAGGAAACGGAAAGCAAAGCGACAGCCTGATGATCCTCGCTTGCCGAAGGCCGGTCATGCTTGCGGGAAAATGACCGCCTCCACCCGCCGAATTCACGCGCATTCCGACGCAAGCGCCACCATTCTCACGGCCCTCATCGAATGACGATCGGGCATCAAAACATTTGTCAATCCGAAAGACGGTTTTCGATTGACACCATTGAAACAAAAACGTAACGTTCGTTTTAGAACACCAAATTCGTATACGAACAAAAATCACGTCATTCATAAGTCATTAACGATCAGGTTGGGCGGAATGAAAAGAAACGAAGTGCTCGAATCCCTGAAGAAGGGGGATTTGTTCGATCTGCTGATCATCGGCGGCGGCGCTACCGGGTGCGGCATTGCCGTGGATGCCGCCAGTCGCGGCTTGAAAGTCGCACTGGTGGAAAAATACGACCTCGCCGAAGGCACCAGCAGCCGCAGCACCAAACTGGTTCACGGCGGCGTTCGCTACCTTGAAGCGGCGGTCAAGAAGCTCGACAGGGCTCAGTACAACCTGGTGAAGGAAGCGCTTCAGGAACGGGGAATCTTCCTGCAGAACGCCCCCCATCTGGCCAACGCGCTGCCGCTGGTCACGCCCCTCTACAAATGGCTGGAAGTCCCCTACGTCTATGCCGGATTGCTGATGTACGACATGCTGGCCGGAGACAGGGGGCTCGGCAAGAGCTACGTCATCGGCCGCAAGGAAGCGCTCGAACGCTTTCCGATGCTCAAGCGAGAAGGACTGAAAGCCGGCGTCGTCTATTACGACGGACAGTTCAACGATGCCCGCATGGCGGTCACGCTGGCCCTGACGGCACGGAATCACGGTGCCGCCATCGCCAACCATGTCGAGGCCGTCGCCCTCGACAAAGATGATAACGGCAAACTCTGCGGCGCGCGCGTGCGCGACGCCATCACCGGCGAGGAATTCACCATTCGCGCCCGTGGCGTGATCAACGCCGCCGGCCCCTTCGTCGACCGCATCCGGCAGATGGACGACACCTCGGCCGCTCCGGTGCTCAAGGCCGCATCCGGCATCCATATCGTGCTGTCCAGCCGCTTCGTGCCGCCGGACACCGGCCTGCTGATCCCGAAGACCGAAGACGGCCGGGTGCTGTTCGTCTTGCCGTGGCAGGGCCAGGCGCTGATTGGCACCACGGACAACCCGGCCGAAATCACCGACCACCCGAGAGCCACTGAAGAGGAAATCGAGTACGTCCTTCGGCACATCAACCAGTACTTCGACCTTTCGGTGAAACGCAGCGACGTCAAATCGGTATGGTCGGGGCTCCGTCCGCTGGTACAGTTCGACGCAACGGCGAATACCGCGCAACTGGTTCGCGAGCATCTGCTGATGGTCAGCGCATCCGGCTTGCTGTCCATGGCCGGAGGGAAATGGACCTCCTATCGCAAGATGGCCGAGGAAGCCGTGGATCAGGCCATCGCCACCTTCCACCTGAAATCGGCCCGCGCATGCCAGACGCTCAATCTCCGACTCCAGGGCGCGGAGAATTTCGCCCCGGGAATCGCCAAGGTCCTGCGCGACGACTACGGCCTCGCGGCCGATGTGGCTGACCACCTGTTGCATGCATTCGGCGACAAGGCCATGTGCGTGGCCCGGCTGGCCAAAGAAGGATTGGACGCCCGCCTCCATCCCGACCACCCCTTCATCGATGCCGATGTGGTGTATTCTGCGCGCCACGAGTTCGCCGAGCATGCCTCGGACGTCCTGACCCGCCGAATCCCCCTGGCTCTTCTCGACAACGCCGCCGCGCAAGCAGCCGTCCCGCGCGTCGTCGCGCTGATGGGCGACGTCCACGAATGGAATCAGGAAAGGCGTGTTGCGGAAGCCGAAGCGAGCCTGCGGCGACTGCAAACCTCGATCTGAAGACCATCCACGAGCCGAGCCATCGACGAACAGGAAGCAGCAGAACTTATTTTTTGCAGGAAAAACAGCCGTTCTTCATCCCAATAACACACGGAGGTCACACCATGAAACGCAGGATTCTTCTTCTCTCAGCCCTGGCCATGCTCGGCATGGCAACGATGCCCACGTACGCACAAAGCAAAATCGTGGTCAAGATCGCCGGCATGAAACCGGATGGCGAACCGGAAACCGTCGGCATGAAACTGTTCGCCAAGTACGTCATGGAAGCCACCAAGGGCAAGTACGACGTCCAGGTCTTCCCGAACAGCCAACTCGGCAAGGAAGACGCGTATATCGCCCAGACCCGCAAGGGCATCATCCAGATGTGCGCCACCGGAACGCAGACCGGCTCGATCTTCCCGGCCATGGCCATGCTCGAAGCGCCGATGCTCTACGACAATCTGGAGCACGCTCACCGTGCGATGAACGGCGAAACGTTCAAGCTGATCAACCAGGGTTTTTCCGAGAAGTCCGGCCTGACCACGCTCAACGCTTTCCCGCTCGGTTTCCGTCACTTCTACACCAAGAAGCCGATCAAGAACGTGAGCGATCTGAAGGGTCTGCGCATGCGCGTCCCGAACATCCCGCTGTACATCGAGTTCGCCAAGAACCTCGGCCAGAGCGGCCAGCCGATGCCGTTCGCCGAAGTTCCGTCGGCTCTTGACCAGGGCACCATCGACGGCGGCGACAGCCCCTTCTCCGATATCGTGGCGCTGAAGATGTACGAAATCGCCCCAAACATCACCCTGTCCGGCCACCTGCTGGTGATCCACTCGCTGTACATCAACAACGATTTCTATAACAAGCTGCCGCCCGAAGACAAGAAAATCTTTGAAGACGCCGCCAAGCGCTCCGCCGAGGACGTCTGGAAGATGGCCGCCGATGCCGAGAAAAAGGCCATCGAGGAAATCAAGAAAGGCGGCGGCACGATCGCCGAGCCGTCCGCTGAAATGAAGGCCGCGCTGGTCAAGGCTGGCCAGGACACGTGGCAGCTGTTCTACAAGACCGTGCCGAACGCCAAGGAAATCCTCGAAAGCGTGAAGCAGTACAAGTAATCAGCGTCGCTCGACGGCCCGCACAAAACGGGCCTGCGAAAAAAGACCAACGGACCGTCACCCCGGCGAAAGCCGGGGTCCAGGTCTTCGTCTTTCCAAGATTCCGGCTTTCGACGGAATGACAAATGATTTTGATGCTCATCATGGTTGATGTTGAAACAAGTTGGGTTATTGGGGGAGTTTTCCGATGTGTAAGAGAAATGGGGGGGCGTCATGAGCGAACTCATGCCTGAAAAAGAGCAAGCAAACGAGAGTGCGGGGGAAGTGGCCTTCCAGGGCTTCTGCGCCGCAGTGTTCCTGTGCATGATCGGCCTGGTTTTCTACAACGCGATCCTGCGCTACGTATTCCGCTCCAGTTTCGCGCCAAGCGAGGAATGGGCCCGCTTCCTGTTCATGTACATCACGTTCTTCGGGGCGATCGAGGCCTTCTATCGCGGACGTCACATCTCGGTCGACATGTTCACGGGCATGCTGCACGGCCTAACCCGCAAGACCGTCGACATCATTGCTCAACTGCTAGCGCTGTTTGCCCTTCTCATCCTGATCTTCGGCGGCATCGCGCTGGTTCAGCAGACCATGGACACCACGACGGTCGCCACCGGCATCAATATGACTTTCGTTAACGGCACCCTGCCGCTGATGGCCGTTTCAGTCTTTATCATCCGAGTTCGGGAACTGATCGCTACCATTAAGCGCCCAGCGTCGGCCTTCCTGGCCAAAGGAAAGGAAGCCTGACCATGGAACTGCTCATTTTTCTCGGTTCGCTGTTCTTCTTCCTGTTCCTGAACATTCCGATCGCCCTGGTGATGATCCTCTCGGCCATCTGCCTGATGATCTACTCCGGCTTCTGGGATTCCATGATCATCCCGCAGGCGATCGTGGATGGCGTCAACAACTATCCGCTGATGGCCATCCCGTTCTTCGTCTTTGCCGGCGAGATCATGGCCAAGGGCGGTCTCTCGCAGCGCGTGGTACTGCTGGCGCAACTGATCATCGGTCGCGTGCGCGGCGGTCTGGGCTACGCGACGATCGTCGCCAGCGTCATCTTCGCCGGTCTCATGGGCAGCTCGGTCGGCGAAGCGGCGGCGCTGTGCGGCATTCTCTTCCCGATGATGAAGCAGGCCGGCTACAACGATGCGCGCGCCGGCGGCATCATCGCCTCGGGGGCCATCCTGGGGCCGATCATCCCGCCGTCCGCCAATTTCATTCTGCTCGGCGCGACGGTCGAACTGTCGATCACCAAGCTGTTCATGATCGGACTGGTGCCGGGCCTGTTGATCGGATTCTTCCTGCTGATCATGTGGTTCTTCATCGTGCGCAAGGATGGCTACGTCGACACCATCCGCTTCACGCGGGCGGAAGCCATAACGATCCTCAAGGAATCGACCCCGGCGTTCATGCTGCCGGTCCTGCTGCTCGGCGGCATCCGCTTCGGGGTGTTTACGCCCACCGAGGGCGGAGCCTTCGCCGCGGTCTATGCCATTGCCGTCACGTGCCTGTACTACCGCGAGTTGTCGTTCCGCGACCTTCTGCGCGTCAGCGCCGGCTCGGCCCGCACCACGGCGGTCGTGATGTTCATCGTCGGCGCGGCCTCGGCCGTCGGCTGGTTCATCACCTCGGCGCAGATTCCGATGCAGATGGCCGCGTTCTTCGAGCCTCTGGTCAAGACGCCGACCCTGTTGCTGATCGCGATCATGTTCTTCCTGTTCGCCGCCGGCATGGTGATGGACCTGACGCCGAACATCCTGCTCTTCGCGCCGGTGTTCTACCCGCTGATCAAGATGGCCGGCATCGATCCCTACCACTTCGGCCTGCTGTTCGTGCTCAACGTCGGCATCGGCGTCATCACGCCACCGGTCGGTACCGTGCTCTTCGTAGTTTGCGGCTCGTGCGGCATCACCATGAGCAACCTGGTGCGGAAGATGGCGCCCTTCCTGCTCATGGAGGTGCTGGTGCTGTTCCTGCTGCTGTTCTTCCCGAAGCTGTCCATCATTCCGATGAAGTGGCTGACGTAAGTGGATCTCGATAGAAAAAAATGTTTCGTGTTCGACCTGGATGGAACGGTTTACCTCGGTGACCGGCCCATCCAGGGCACGATCGACTTCATCAAGCGCAATCTGGCGCACCGGGAGATCTTCTTCCTGACCAACAACACGTCGAAGAATCTGGCCGATTACACGAGAAAGCTCGCAGGATTCGGGATCGACGTCGGATTGGAAAGAATTCTCTCGCCGCTGTTGCCGCTCGTGGATTACCTGAAGGATCAGAATCTCCGCTGCATCTATCCGGTCGGAAACACCAGTTTCCAGACATACCTCAGGGAACAGATGCCGGAAATACGTTTCACCTCCGAAGACGACTGCCAGGCCGTCGTCCTCGGTTACGACACCGAACTCACCTACCAGAAGCTGGCCGATTCCTGCCTGCTGCTGCAACGTTCCGGCGTGCGCTTCCTGTCGACGCACCCGGACATGGTCTGCCCGTCCGCCAAGGGTCCGCTCCCGGACACCGGCAGTTTCGTCAGGCTGTACGAAGGCGCCACCGGCAGGTTGCCTGAACTGGTGTTCGGCAAGCCCAATACGCTCGTCCTCTCGCCGCTGCTCAAGCGCTTCCGGCAAGAAGAGATGGTCATGGTCGGCGACCGCCTGACCACCGACAAAGTGTTGGCCGAAAATGCCGGCATCGATTTCATCCTGGTGCTGAGCGGCGAAGCCCAACGCAAGGATCTCCCCGCGCTCGAACGCCAGCCGACGCTGGTTCTCGACGACCTCGGCGCGCTATAGGCACAGCATGCAGGACTCCGGCACCTACGAACTGACCATGATCCTCGGCGCGGCCGCGCTGCTGCTCTGGGGCGTGCGCATGGCGCGCACCGGCGTGATGCGCGTGTATGGCGCGCAGATCCGCCGCACGTTGCCGCGCGCCCTGAACAACCGCTTTATCGCCCTGCTCACCGGGGCCGGTGCCGCGACGATCCTGCAAAGCTCGATTGCCGTGGCGGTGTTCACCTCCGGGCTAGCCGCCATCGGTGCCATTCCGGTGGCCGACGGCCTGCTCCTGCTGCTCGGCGCCGATGCCGGCAGCGCGGTCGTGGCCGCCCTGCTCACCCTGAACCTCAAGGCCCTGTGGCCCATCCTGATGTTCGTCGGCTACCTGCTGCACTCGATCTACAGCGACACCGATTCGCCGTTCAAGCAGTTCGGCCGGATCTGCCTGGGGATCGCCATGATCCTGATCGCGCTGACCTTCATGAGCCAGGTGTCCGCCGCGCTGGCCGCCAGCGACCTGATCCGCATCATCATTTCCTCGCTGGGCGGCGAACTGGTGATCGCCCTGCTGCTGTTCGCCATCCTGACCTGGCTGGCCCATTCGTCGATCGCCATCCTGCTGTTCTGGGCCTCGCTGGTGCACGCCGGCATCACCACCGACCCGAGCCTAATCCTGGCCGCCATCCTCGGCATCAACCTCGGCAACGCCGCGCCGCCGATCATCATGACCTGGAGCCAGGCCGCGCCGGCGCGGCGCATCGTCATCGGCCACGGGGCGTTCAAGCTGATCGGCGTGATTACCGGCTTCGTCTGCCTGCGCCTGATCGACGGGCTGTACGAAATGATCCCCGGCGAGCCCAGCTTCCGCGTGGTGATCCTGCACATCCTGTTCAACGGCACCCTGATCGTGGTGTTCACCGGATTCGTCCGGCCCATCGCCCGCCTCCTCGACCGGCTCTTCGTGGAACCGCCGAAACCGGCCGACGACATCGGCCCCAAGTACATCCCCGGCAAGACGGATACTGCCGCCAAGGCCGACCTGTTACCGGTCACGGCCCTGTCGCGCGAGGTATTGCGAATTCTCGGCACGCTGCAGAACATGCTGGAGGTCACCCTGGACATGCTGCTTTCCGGCAGCCCCGAGAAAGCCCAGGAGATCATCCGTATGGAGGACAAGGTCAACGTCCTGTTCAAGGCCGTGCGCGCCTACGCCGTCGACCTGACCCGCAAGGGCATCAGCGAACACGACCAGCGCCGGGTGACGGCCCTGCTGCGTTACACCGCCAGCCTGGAAAACGCCGGCGACGTCGTGTGCAAGACGATGATCGGCATTCCCGAGGCGATGAAGAAGGAGGGCAAGCAGTTTTCTGACGAAGGCAAGCTGGAACTGGCCCGGTTGTTCCGCTACCTGATCGGCAACACCCAACTGGCCGCCGAAGTCATCATGGCCTGGCAGCAGGAAACGGCCGGCGTGCTGGTTCAGCGCAAGCGCGACTTCAAGGCCATGTGCCACCACAGTTCGCGCCAGCATTTCACCCGCCTGAGCCAGGGCGTCTCGAACGCCATGGAGAGCAGTTCGGCGCACCTCGACCTCCTGTCCGACATGCGCTGGATCAATACGCAAGTGGCGAGCATCGGCTACGACGTGCTCCCGGAGAGCGAGGACTCGGGGGACGAAGCGACCGAACAACTGATCACGCACCCGGAATAGCCTGACGGACAGATCGGGCCGAAAACAGAGGAGAAGGACATGCGCGAACTAACCGGCGCCTGGATGCGTCACTCGGGGGATTTCTGGGGCGGCTTCGCAGCCATGCTGGTGGCCTTGCCGGCGTCCGTCGCCTTCGGGGTAACGATCTATGCCGCGATCGATCCGCACTATGCGGCATTCGGCGCACTCGCGGGAGTGCTGGGCGCCATGGCCCTCGGCCTCATCGCCCCCACCTTCGGCGGCACCGACCGGCTGATCACCGCGCCGTGTGCCCCCGCTGCCGCCGTGCTCTCGGCCTTCGCCATCGACCTCGTGAGACAGGGCGTCAGCCCGACCAGCATCGTTCTTCTGCTCACCGTCCTCGGCATCCTCACCGGCGGCCTGCAGATCCTGATCGGCTTCCTGGGCGTCGGCCGCCTGATCCGATTCATCCCCTACCCGGTCGTCAGCGGCTACCTCTCGGGGGTCGGCCTGATCATCATCGGCAGCCAGTTGCCCAAGCTGGTCGGCGCGGCGGACGACAGTCGCTGGCACAAGGTGATCTTCTCGCCGGAGTCCTGGGACTGGCGTGGCGTTGCCATTGGCGGAGCGACCATTGTCGCGATGCTGTTTTCCAGCCGATTCGCCAGAAAAGTCCCCGGCACGATCGTCGGCATCGCCTGCGGCGCCCTCACCTACGCGGGGCTTGCCATGATCGATCCGAGCCTGGCCACGCTCGAGGACAATCCACTGGTCATCGGCTCCCTCGGCGCCACCGGCGAAGGCTATATCGCGCTGATCACCGACCGCTGGCACCAGATCGGGGAACTCAAGCTCTCGCAGGTCGGCAGCCTGTTCAGCAGCGCGCTGACGCTGGCCGCCCTGCTCTCGATCGACACGCTGAAGACCTGCGTCGTGCTCGACCGGCTGACGCGCTCACGGCACGACTCGGACCGCGAACTGGCCGCGCAGGGCCTGGCCAACATGACGGCTTCGATCGTCGGCGGCATGCCGGGCGCCGGGCAGATGGGCGCGACGATGGTCAACTACTCCAGCGGCGCCAAGACCCGCATCTCCGGGGTCGTCGAAGGACTGACCTCGGTCATCGCCGCCCTGCTGCTCGGATCGTTCATCGCGTGGACGCCGGTGGCGACACTCTCCGGCGTGCTGATCGTCGTCGGGCTGCGCATGATCGACACCGATCCGCTGCGCTTCCTCGAATCCAAATCGACGGTCATCGATTTCGTCGTGGTGCTGGCGGTGGTCGGCGTCGCCCTGACCGTCGGCCTGATCGCCGCGTCGGCCGTCGGCGTCATCCTGTCGATCATGCTCTTCCTGCGCGAGCAGGTCGGCGGCACGGTCGTCCGGCGCAAGAGTTTCGTCGGCGAGCGTTCGTCCGCCTGGTACCGCCCCGAGAGC
>JARKPC010000197.1 GCA_029975435.1 Propionivibrio sp.
AAGCGTTCGATTAAACCCGCTATCCCTGCCTCTTTCATCGCTCGCCCAAAAAGACGAGAGTGGACCTTATTTCACCAGAGTTCACAACCCCATGTCATAACCCTATGATCGTCAACGATTTTTCATGCTCCGGCCCTGCCGCAGGAAAGGATTCCTCTCATGCAAACCCGGATTCGCGGTTTTCTGGCGCCGGCTGCTGCGCGCTCCCTGATTCGATCGAGCTGACGAAGAAGCGCCGTTTCTTACAGCACACGGGTTCTGTCGGCATTATTGGCAACAGTCCGGACGCATTTTCATGGAGAATGAAAGCCGAGCTTCCGATGCGGGAGCGAATGACGCCATCTGGCGACTTGTCTTGACGAGAACGGGCGTGGAGAAAGCATGATCGATCTGGAGATGATTCGCGAAGGACTGGACAGGAATGAATTTTTCTTGGAGTACCTGCCGATCGTGTCCCTCGATCCCAGGTGCTGCGTCGGCGCGGAAGCTCTATTGCGCTGGCAACGGCCAACCGGCGTCGTATTCCCGAACGATTTTGTCCACCTGGTCGAGAACACGCCCCTGTCAGGACTGCTGACCTACTGGGTGATCGATCAGGTTGCCGCCGAAATGGGAGAATGGCTGAGGAAGCACGAGGGCGTGGAAATGCACATCAACGTGCCGCCCGAAATTCTTGGCCGCGGCGGGCTGGAATATGCCGCGCAGAAATCGGGCCTGAGCGACGTCAAGCACAAGATCGTCCTGGAGGTCACCGAGCGCGGCTTGCCGGACCAACTGGGTCTGCACGCGATCGATCTCGCGGCCCGAGAAGGAGTTCGCGTCGCCCTCGACGATATCTGCATCGACCCCGCCCGAGTCATGGTGCTGTCCCGCTGCAACGTGCATATCATCAAGATCGACAAAGGCGTCCTTCTCGATTACGCGGTGGACGGGGCCATGCCGCGCTGGGCGGAAGCCCTGTCGGTATTGCTGAAAACCACCGATCTCGAGGTGATCGCCGAGGGGGTCGAGTCCGCCGAGCAAGTCGCCGTGCTCGAGAAAGCGGGGGTCGGCCGAGTCCAGGGGCACTATTTTTCACCGCCCCTGCGCGCGACGGCCTTCATCGACTACTTCATGCACCACGCCTGACTTTCGGGTCTCGCATCTCGCATCACATGCGTGCGCCCCGCAGGGCCATGAGTGCCAACTCATGAGCCGGCCGACGGCGCAGCGACAACGGTTTCAGCGACGCGCCCATTGACGTTTCGAGGCCACGCGCCAGATCCACACCTGCGAGATGAGAAAGTAACCCGCCAAGGCAAGGCAAGTCGCCGCAATACCGAGACCTGTGAACAGCGGCAACCCGATCGTTCCGAGGTTTTCCCAAACCGCCGTGCGATCGGACAGAGATAGCGCCTCAGGCACCGACGCTCCGGTTGCCCAGGCCCCGAGGCGGTAGGCCGCGTAATAGATGGGCAGAACGGTCAAGGGGTTGGTAATCAGGGTGCTCACTGCGGCCACCGGCACGTTGACGCGAAGGGCGACAGCGAGCGCCGCAGCCAGAGGGATCTGCGCGACGGGAATCAGCAAGCCGATGAACAGACCCGCCGCGCCACCGGCCGCGACCCCGCGCCGCGACCAATGCCATAGCCGCGGATTGGAAAGGCCCGGAGCCAGTACACGCAGTAATGGATTTGCCTCGAGCCGGTCACGGCTCGGTGCCAACGACCTCAGTCGTTGGATCAGGGATGCCATGAACCTCATTCATCGCCGCTCATGAAGCCCAGCAGGTGCAGCAGGCTGGTGAACAGGTTGAATATCGAGACGAACAGCGTCACCGTCGCCAGCACGTAGTTGGTCTCGCCACCGTGGATGATGTTACTGGTCTCATACAGGATCAGGCCGGACATCAACAGCACGAACGCTGCCGAGACGGTCAGCGACAGTGCCGGAATTTCCAGGAAAATCGCCGCCAGCCCGGTGATGAACGCGAGCAGGATGCCGACGCCGAGAAAGGCCCCCATGAAACTGAAGTCTCTGCGGGTGCTCAACGCGTAGGCCGAGAGACCAATGAAGATCACGGCGGTTGCGCCCATCGCCTGCATGACGATCTCACCGCCGTTGGGCAGACCGAGATAGCGGCTGACGATCGGGCCCAGGGTATAGCCCATGAATCCGGTGAGCGCGAACACGGCAAGGAGCCCTCCGCTGCTGTTCTGGAACTTGTGCACGGCGAAGAGCAGGCCGAAGTATCCGCCAAGCGTCAGCAGCAGCCCCGGATGCGGCAGCTTGAGCGCTACAGACACGCCGGCAACGAGCGCGGCGAATGCGAGGGTCAACGACAACAGCAGATAGGTATTGCGGATCACCCGGTTGGTGGCATGCGTCGGCTCCACGCCGACATGCGGCAGGGCGACAGCGTAAGCGCGTGATTCATTGCGTTTCATGTCAGGCTCCTTTTCGGTCAGGAGGAAAAATCGGCGACGATGGAACGGCAGGATTCATCGCCGACCGTCCGCTTCAAGATTGACAAAGTCATGACTGCCGTATCGTCTGGAAGCCAATTGAGGACGACGCGCGATACGGCGATCCAGGGTGCGCCCGGTGCGCTCGGCGGCCCGATCGATGGCCACGTAGAGGTCGGCTTGGGTATCGTCGATGGCGATTGCGGAACATCCTTTGAGGCGTACCTCGATACCGCAGCACTTGTCGACACCGCCCTTCGGCCCATTGATATCGGCGAGCCTGACCACGACGCGCGAAATGATATCGCGGCCATGGTTCAGGGAATACCCGAGTCGCCTGACGATGTGGTTGCGCAGTCCATCGGTCAGGTCGAAGTCGTCGGAATGGATCTGAATCTGCATGTCTTCCCCTTTGGCAACGGCGATGAGCCAATTATGGGGACTGCAATTGTTCGACGCAAACAGATAAACTTGTGATATTAGTTCTAAAATATCGAACATGAGAGAGGCGCCATGCTGAACTTCAAGCACCTGCATTACTTCGTCAGCGTGGCCCGCGAAGGCGGCATCATCCGCGCCGCCGAACGTCTTCATCTGGCGCCGCAGACGCTTTCCGTCCAGATCTCCCAGCTCGAGGAACGGATTGGCGTGATGCTCTTCGACCGCAAAGGACGCCGAATGGAACTAACCCCGACCGGAAAGCTGGCTCTGTCGTACGCCGAGGAAATTTTCCAGACCGGGGCGGAGCTGGAAGAGATCTTGCGCCATGGCGGCGAGGAGCGTTTCGTCACCTTTCGCGTCGGCATCTCCGACGTCGTACCCAAATTTGTCGCGCATCGACTGCTCGCGCCAGTGCTGAATCAGCCGGAGCCCGTGCGCCTGGAAT
The DNA here is from genome assembly GCA_029975435.1 of Propionivibrio sp. Lineage (GTDB taxonomy): Bacteria > Pseudomonadota > Gammaproteobacteria > Burkholderiales > Rhodocyclaceae > Propionivibrio. Next base: position 3,331 of record JARKPC010000197.1, read on the forward strand.
GCCAGGAAGACCGGCTGGAACGTCTGCTGGCGGACATGGCGATCCATCGCCTGGACATGGTGCTGGCCGATCGCCCCATGCCGCCCGGAACCGAGATCAAGGGCTACAGCCACCCCTTGGGGGAATCGGCGGTTGCCATCCTGGCCGCACCAGCACTCGCCAAAAGAATGAAAGGCCGATTTCCGGAAAACCTGCAGGGCCAGCCACTGCTGCTTCCCGGCAAGGACAGCGCCTTGCACACCGCACTGCCGCGTTGGCTCGAACGGCGGGGCGTATGGATGCAGATCGTCGGAGAATTCGACGACAGCGCGTTGATGAAAGCTTTTGGCGAGGGCGGAGCCGGAGTATTCCCGGCCGCAACCGCCAGCCTGGCTGACATCGTGGCGCACTACACGGTCGACCAGATCGGCGTGATCGACGAAGTCCGCGAACGGTATTTTCTCATTTCCCCGGAACGGCGCCTGACGCATCCGGCAACGCGAATCGTTAGCGAGCACGCGAGAAACGCCTTGTTTGCTGGGTCAGTCTGAACGAATCGCAGCATCGACGTCCGCCGGTCAAATCGAACACCATATCGAACGCATTTGCCCGTGCGAAAAAAACCGTCTAGTGTGCAGCGGTGTACTCCCACAACGCCCTCACCCAGCCGCAGGAAAGGATTCCTCTAATGCAAACCCGGATTCGCGGTGTTCTGGCACCGGTCGTCACGCCTTTCAGGACGGATCTGTCGCCCGATCCGCAACGTTTCGTCGCGCATTGCCGCTGGCTGGTCTCCCAGAACGCCGGCCTGGCGTTTTTTGGCACCAACTCCGAGGCCAACTCGCTGAGCCTGTCCGAACGCCTGGCCTTGATGGACGCCCTGCTCGATTCCGGCATCCCGCCAGCGCGCATGATGCCCGGCACCGGCTGCTGCGCTCTTCCCGACTCGGTCGAGTTGACGAGGAAGGCCGTCGCGGCCGGCTGCAGCGGCGTGCTGATGCTTCCGCCGTTCTTCTACAAGAACGTCTCCGACGACGGCCTGTTCCGCTCGTACTCCGAAGTCATCCAGCGCGTGGCCGACGATCGGCTGCGCATCTACCTCTACCACATCCCGCCGGTCGCCCAGGTACCGATCACGGCAGCGCTCATCGAACGCCTGCTCAAGGCATACCCGAAGACGATCGCCGGGATCAAGGACAGTTCCGGCGACTGGAACCATACGGCGATGCTGCTGGAGAACTTCCAGTCGGAGGATTTCGACGTCTTCTGCGGCAGCGAGGTCTTCCTCCTGCAAACCTTGCGCGGTGGCGGCGCCGGCAGCATCACCGCCACCGGCAACGTCAATCCCGCGATGATCCACGATCTGTTCTGCCACTGGCAAAGCGCGGATGCTGACGCGCTGCAGGCACGCATCACCGGGATTCGCCGGGCCTTCGAAACCCTGCCGCTGATCTCGTCTCTCAAGGCCGCGGTCGCCTGGAAACGCAACGATGCGCAATGGCGCGAAGTGCGCCCGCCGCTGGTGAGCGCCTCCGCCGAGAAAGCCCGGGCGCTCGAGGAATCGCTCGCCGCCCTGGGCTTCGACATGCCGGGTCTCTGAGCAAAAGCGCCTATTTCATTTCCACAACCTTGATCAGGAGTTGCCCGTGACTGCCCTGCTACCCCACCCCGATCCCGATGGCCTGCTCGAATACTCCGTGGTTTACACCGACCGCGCACTGAACCACATGTCGCAACGCTTCCAGGGCGTGATGAAGGATATCTCGCGCATCGTAAAGAAGGTCTATAACGCCCGCTCGGCCATCGTCGTGCCGGGCAGCGGCACCTTCGGCATGGAAGCCATCGCCCGCCAGTTCGCCACGGACAAGAAGGTGCTGGTGATCCGCAACGGTTTCTTCAGCTTCCGCTGGTCGCAGATTTTCGACATGGGCCGCATTCCCTCCGAGAGCATCGTTCTCAAGGCACGGCAAGTCAGTACGGGAACGCAGCAACCGTTCGCCCCGGCGCCACTGGAAGAGGTTCTGGCGGCCATTCGCCAGCATCGGCCGGCGGTGGTCTTTGCGCCGCACGTGGAAACGGCCTCCGGGATGATCCTTCCGGACGATTACCTCCGCGCCGTCGGCACGGCGACCCGGGACGTCGACGGGCTGTTCGTGCTCGACTGCGTCGCCTCCGGAACGGTCTGGGTCGACATGCAGCAGAACCACGTCGATGTGCTGGTCACCGCGCCGCAGAAAGGCTGGAGCGCTCCGCCGTGCGGCGCGCTCGTCGCGCTCGGCGAACGCGCCCGCGAACGCATCGAGGGCACGACCAGCACGAGTTTCGCCTGCGACCTGAAAAAGTGGCTGCAGATCATGGAAGCTTTCGAGAACGGCGGCCACGCCTACCACGCGACGATGCCCACGGACGCCCTCGCAACCCTGCGCGAAGTGATGCTGGAAACCGAGCGCTACGGCTTTGAAAAAGTCTGTGCGGAGCAGTGGGAACTGGGCCGGCGCGTCCGCGCGCTGCTCGAATCGCATGGATTCCCGAGCGTCGCCGCCGACGGCTTCCAGGCGCCCGGCGTGGTCGTCAGCTACACGACCGACCCGGACATCCAGTCAGGGAAAAAATTCATCGCGCTGGGCCTGCAAACAGCCGCCGGGGTTCCCCTGCAATGCGACGAACCGGCCGATTTCCGCAGCTTCCGCATCGGCCTGTTCGGCCTCGACAAACTGCACGACCCCGAACGGACGGCAAATTCGCTGCGCAAGGCACTGGATGAAATAGCCGGGGCGTGATTTCCGGGCGGGGTCCGGTTGTGGTTGAATACGGCCTCTCCTGGCCACTTCGGACCAACGCCCCCCATGCCCAACGAACCGCACCGCTATTCCGATGCCGAAATCCAGGCGCTCTGGCGCACCCTGCGCGAACGCCGCGACATGCGCCATTTCGTTGCCGCCGCCGATGCCGATCCGCTGCCGGCTGGGCTGATCGAACGCCTCGTCGAAGCCGCGCACCTCGCGCCATCGGTCGGCTTCATGCAGCCCTGGCGCTTCATCCGCATCACCGACCGCACGCTGCGCGAGAAGATGCACGCGTTGGTCGTGGAAGAACGCCTGGCGACGGCCGAAGCGCTGCCGTCGCGCAACGAGGAATTCCTCGGTGTGAAGATCGAGGGCATCCTCGACTGCGCCGAGTTGCTCGTCGTTACCCTGATGCCCGGCCGCGAAAAACACATCATCGGCCGCCGCATGCTGCCGGAAATGGACATCGCGTCGGTCGGCTGCGCGATCCAGAACATGTGGCTGGCAGCCCACGCCGAAGGCATCGGGCTGGGCTGGGTGTCGTTCTTCGACCCGGAGGCGCTGGCGCGACTGCTCGCCCTGCCGACCGGCGCGCGTCCGCTCGGCATCCTGTGCATCGGGCGGGTGCCGGCTTTCTATCCGCGCCCCATGTTCGAGGACGCCGGCTGGGGCAAACGCCTCGGCATCGGGCAGGTGCTGTTCGAGAACGGCTGGCCGGACGAGGCGAAAAGCACGCCGACGGCGTACTAGACAAACTCGGAAGCGAATCCGGCCTGAGCTAAACTTGCGTCATTGCCACGTCCATCATATTGGGAGAAACACGATGGGAGAACAATTTCAATCGCTTGACCAGGTCAAGGCTTCGGCCATCGACATGGCGGTCAAGTTCGGGCCAAAGCTGGTCGTCGCCGGGCTGATTCTTTTCGCCGGTTATATCGCCGCCCGCTGGGCCGGGAACGTGGTGAGCCGCCTGTTGGCGCGCTTCAAGCTCGAACCGCCGGTACGCGCGCTGCTCGAACGCATCGCCCAGATTCTGGTGTTCGGCCTCTTCGCCATCATGGCCATGCAAAACCTCGGCGTCGAGCTGCTGCCGCTGGTCGCCGGCCTCGGCGTGGCCGGCGCGGGGATGGCGCTGGCGCTGCAGGGCGTCCTCGGCAACGTCGCCGCGGGGCTGACGATCATCTTCACCCAGCCGTTCCACGTCGGCGACTACATTTCGATCGGCAGTGAAGAAGGCGAGGTGCTCGACATCAACCTGTTCAGCACCACGCTCGGCCACTTCGACCGCTCGAAGGTCATCATCCCGAACCGCAAGATCGTCGGCGAAATCCTGCACAACTGCGGGCAGATCCGCCGCCTGGCGGTATCGGTCGGGATTGCCTACGACAGCGACGTGGATGCAGCATTGCGCCTGATCCACGGCGTGCTGGGTTCCAATCCGCGCATCCTGCAGACGCCGGCCCCGGTCGTGGGTGTGGCCAAGCTCGCCGACTCCGGCGTCAGCATCAACATCAATCCATGGGTCGCGGTACCCGATTTTGAAGCAGCGACGAGCGAGGTCAACAAGGCGGTGCTGGAGACATTCCGCGACCAGAACATCGTCATCCCGTTCCCGCAACGCGAAGTGCGGATGGTGCCAGCAAAGTGAAATCGGTCTACCTCGCCGGCCCCGACGTGTTCCTTCCGGAGGCCGGCCAGCACGCGCAAGGACAGAAGGCGCTCTGCCGCAGGCACGGATTCGAGCCGTTGCACCCGTTCGACCAGGGAACGCTCTCGTCGCCGGAGATCTTCCGCACGAACATCGGCATGATCCGCGACGCGCAAGCGGTACTGGCCAACCTCAACCCCTTTCGCGGACCGGAAGTGGATTCGGGAACGGCATTCGAGATCGGTTTCGCCGCTGCGCTCGGAAAAACCGTCATCGGCTACGTTTCACGACCGGACAACGTCATGCAACGGGTCGAGCGGCTGCACGGCGAAATCCGATACGACGCGCAAGCCGACCTTTGGCGCGACCGGGACGGTAACCTGGTCGAGGATTTCGGGCACGCGGTCAACCTGATGCTCGCCGAGTCCTGCGCGTCGATCGTGGTCGGCAATCTCGAGGATGCGCTGGTCAGGCTCGGTGAATGCCGCGCCGCCGCCGGCAATGGCGCCCTGGAATTATTACGCTGATTCCGGATCAAACTTGGCGAGGAACTCGTCCCGTTCCCGCACGCAGATCAGGCTCGGGTTATCCTCCGGGTAATAGACGATAACCGGCGTGCCATCGCGCGCGTTGGTGCAATCGATTCCCTCGGCCACCACGACATAGCGCTTTCCGTTCTTTTTGTTGATGCAGGTTTTCATTTCCACTCCAGGCAAGCCATTCGAAACACGACATCCTCCGCAATGCTACCCCGTCCGGAATACTCTACGGTGACATCGTGAACAGACTCGTCGCCGCCCTCGCCTTCGCCGCGCACAAGCACCGTGATCAACGGCGCAAGGATATTGCCGCGTCGCCCTACATCAACCACCCGATCGCGCTGGCCAACGTTCTCGCCAACGAGGCTCACGTGGATGACGAGACCGTTCTGATCGCCGCCATCCTGCACGACACGATCGAGGATACCGATACCACCGCGGCGGAACTCATCCGCGAATTCGGGCCCGATGTCGCCGCCATCGTGCTCGAGGTCACCGACGACAAGGCATTGCCCAAGGCCGAGCGCAAGCGCCTGCAGGTGGTCAATTCCTGCGGGATCAGCCGGCGAGCCAAACTGGTCAAGCTGGCCGACAAGATCTGCAACTTGCGGGACATTTCCAGAAGCCCGCCGGCCGGGTGGCCGCTGGAACGGCAGCAAGCGTATTTCGACTGGGCGCAGGCCGTGGTAGAGGGAATTCGCGGCACCCACCCGGCGCTGGAGGCCATTTTCGACGAAGCACTTGCCAGGAAGCCATTGCACCCATGAAACCACTTCTGTTGATCCCTGCTCTCTTCCTGACCTGCTCTTCCGCATTCGCCATCGACATATCGGAGGAGATGCTCAACAAGTTCGTCGCGCAGAAACTCGCCGAGAAGCGCCAGCGCGACGTTCAGGTGCTCGATCCGAAAATCACGCTGCTGGACGGATTTGCGACCATCTGCGCCAAGGTTCGCGCCAAGGTGATCGCCCACGACGTGGATTTCTGCGCCGACATGACGCCGAAGTGGCGACAGGAAACCGGTTCGCTGCTGGCCACGCGCATGGCACTGGTGTCGCTCAACGCACCGGGGGTGGGCGAAAAGGATGTCGAACTGCTCAAGACCATCGTGAACCAGGTCGTCCTGCCCCGGCTCGAAGGCGTCGAAGTGTACAAGGCCGACAATTTCATCGGCAAACAGATATCCGGCTTGAAGGTCCTGCCGGGAAGGCTGGACATTTCCTTGTAGTACGCCTGCGCCTTGAAAAATCGCCGAAGCCCATGAATTTTCTCGCGCATGCCCTGCTCTCGGGTGACGCGGAAGCGGATCGCGTCGGTGGCCTGATGGGCGATTTCATCAAGGGGCCGCTTCCCGCCGGGCTGCCGCCCGACCTGGCCGGCGGGGTAGCCCTGCATCGGGCGATCGACAGCTTCGCCGACCGGCATCCGTCCTTTGTCGCCAGCCGCGCCCGCATCAGCCCGGAACGGAGGCGCGTCAGCGGCGTGCTGGTCGACATCTTCTACGACCATTTGCTGGCCCGCGACTGGGCGGATCACGGACCGGGAGTGCTGGAAGACTACGCGGCGCGGCTCTATGCTTCATTGCGGGCCCGCTCCGGCCTGTTGCCCGCAAAAGCCCGCGAAATCGCCGAACTGATGAGCAGCAATGACTGGCTGTGCTCCTACCGCAACGTAGCCGCCGTTGGCCGGGTCATCGACCGCATGGCGGTTTATCGTCTGCGGCGCGCCAATCCGCTGGGCGGAGGCATCGAGGAATTCCTCGCCGATGCGGCCGGGTTCGCGGCCGACTTCCGGGCTTTCCTGCCGGATGCGGTGGCCTTTGCCAGCGACTGGCGTAGGGGCGTCAGGCCATAAGAGTCGACAAAACAAAGCAAATACCGTCATTCCGGCGAAAGCCGGAATCCAGAAAACTCAACGAACTGGACCCCGGCTTTCGCCGGGGTGACGAATACTTCGGCGTCCCCTACACCTTGAACCGCGACACCAGGGCCTGCATCCCCTGTGCCGTCGCGGACATCGAATTGGACGCCAGCGAGGTTTCATGGGCGACGGCATTCGCTTCCTCGGCCTGCGTGGCGATGTCCTCGATTTTCTTCGCCACCTCGGTCGACGCGGCGGACTGCTCGCGCAAGGCACCGTCAACGTCGCCGACGAGTTTCGCCACGCGCTGCGCCATTTCACGCAGCTTGGCAATGGCCCCTCCGGCTTGCTCGGCAAAGGCCACGCTGCTATCGACCAGTTGTACCCCATGCGACACGCCGGACACCACCTGCCCGGTCGAGTGCTGGATGGCGTCCACCATTCCAGAAATCTCGCCGGTGGACAGCGCGGTGCGTTCCGACAGCTTGCGCACCTCGTCCGCCACCACGGCAAATCCGCGTCCGGCCTCGCCGGCACGGGCGGCCTCGATCGCCGCATTGAGCGCCAGCAGGTTGGTCTGGTCGGCGATATCCTTGATCACGGCCACGATGTTCGAAATCTTCTCGGACTCGCTCTTGAGGTGATTCATCTGGTCGGCGGCCCCCCTGACGACGGTCGCCGCTTCGTTGACCTGCCCCACCAGCTTCTCGATGGCGTGGTGACCTTCGTTGGCCTGCGCGTCCGAATCCATCGCAACCTTGGCCGCCTCTCCCGTGTTGTCGGCCACGATGTTGATGGAGACGGTAAGTTGCTCGACGTTGGCGGCGATCGCCGACGCGGCGCTGCTCTGGATGGTCGCCGACTGGTTCAACTGGCTGACGGCGTCGTTGAGATTGCTCGCCGCCCCGAGAATCGAGTGTGCGCTGTCCGCCGTCTCGCGCATCGCGTTACGCAGCGCGCCCTGCATATCGCCCATGGCGCCGAGCAGCATGCCGACCTCGTCGCGACTTGCCGGTGGCAATTCAACCGTGAGATCACCCTTGGCAATCTCGCGCGCCGCCGTTACCGCCGCGTTGAGCCGGGAGGCAATGCGCTGCGCGATCAGGATGCTGCAGGCCAGGGCCTGGGCGATGCCGACCACCCGCGCCGTAATGCCGCCGCTAATGGCGGCAACGACAC
>JARKPC010000223.1 GCA_029975435.1 Propionivibrio sp.
CTTCTTCTGCCTGCTGTTTTTCGGCTGGCATGGTTTCCTGATTGACCTGACGACGCAGTGTGCATGGGTCTTGCTGCAACTGGCGACCGGCGGGGAAACCCTCCATGAGTTTCTATCGATCCAGACCTTTTGGCAGATCTATGGCTGGTTTGTGTCCCTGCTGGCCAACGCGCTGGTGGCTCTCCCGCTGCGCCGAAGGATGCGCGACAAATGGAACCTGTCGCGTTCCTTGCACAGCGCCCTGTTGGCTTCGGCCGCGGCGGCGGCGAGCACGTTGGCGGCTCTGGCCGGAAGCATTCGCCTGCTCGCCCTGGGCCACATTGCCGGCGCGCAATGGGGCGAGGTTTTCGCCAGCTGGTTGATCGGCGATTTCATCGGAATCGTCACGCTGACGCCGCTGCTGATGGTCCGTGTCTGGCCCGGCCTCGCTCACTACCTGAAACACGGGACATGGCGGCGGCCTGTGGCGGAAAGGCGCGTGCGGCGCGTGGTCGACCTCAAGACCACCGCGATCTCGGTGTCGGCGCTATTGCTGGTGTTCGGGATTCCCTGGGCGTTCGGTCTGCACCCTCATTTGCCGCTGTTCGCGCTGCTGCTCTTGCTGCCTCTGGCGGCGGTGGCATTGCGCTTCGGCCTGCGCAGTTCGGTACTTGCGGTGGCGGTTCTGGATTGCGGACTGGTGTTGTTGATCGCATGGGTCGGCCGGCAGGAGCACGCGCTGCAATACCAGTGGGTGATGGTCGCCATCGCCCTGGTGGGGTTGTGGCTGGGCGGCTCGGTCGAGGCGCGCGACCGGTTGATGCTGCGTTATCGCGATTTCGCCGACGTGTCGAACGACCTGATCTGGGAAACCGACCGCGACGGGCGTCTGGTTGTGGCCAGCGGTCGCCTCGCGAAGCTCCTGGCGATCTCAAAGGGTATATCCTGGCAGGAGCTGCTCGCGCAACACTCCGCGCGAATGGCCGAGTTCGAACAAGCGTTGAGCCGGGGGCAGCCGTTCCGCAACCTGGAAATCCGGTTGGGCAGCGCAGGAGAAGCGCCGCGCTGGATTCAACTCAATGGCTTGCCGCTGTTCGACGACGCGGGCGAGCTGACGGGTTATCGCGGGACTGCCGTCGACGTTTCGTCGTCCCGGCAAGCGGAGGAAATGCTCCGCAACTACAACGAAACCCTGGTCAAGGAAGTTGATGAACGGACGCAGGACCTGCGGCAGACCGTCAGCGAACTGGAAACCAAGGAACGGCACCTGCAGGTGCTGCTGGCGGCGGCCCCGGTGGGTGTCATCGAGCTCGACGAGGCGGGGCGTTGCGGCTATATCAATGCCAATGGTTGTGCGCTGACCGGATGTTCGCAGGAGCAGGCGCAAGGGCGCTCGCTTCTCGAATTCGTGCATCCGGATGACCGCGCCTACGTGGAATTCGTGTGGAATGTCAATCGCCAGAGCACGGAAGTGAAATGGCTGGAATTCCGCATGGAGCGCACCAACCAGCGCTGCGTGGCGCACTGGATCAATCTGAGTCATGCGCAGCAGGCGATGGAGGGCACGATCATGGTGCTGACCAATGCGGCCGCACGCAGCCAGCACGATGAACGGCTGTGGACGCTGGCCCACCACGATGCATTGACCGAGCTGCCGAACCGCCATCTGTTCCGTGACCGCATGAAGCAGGCCTTGCTGCACGCCAGGCGGAACGAAAGCGGCGTGGCGCTGCTGTGGATCGACCTCGATGGATTCAAGGCCGTCAACGACACCTTCGGCCATGCTGCCGGCGATGCCCTGCTGCGCGAGGTGGCGCAGCGCCTGAAGAGCCGGACGCGGGCCAGCGATACCGTGGCGCGGATGGGCGGCGATGAGTTCGCCGTCGTCATGCCAGGTACGGTGGCCGTGGAGAGCGCCGTGCATACCGCCACGGACTTGCTTGCCGGGCTCGCCGAGCCTTTCGATCTGTCGCAGGGAGCGGTGCGCATCTCCGGCAGCATTGGCGTTGCTCTCTATCCGCAACATGCGGCCACCGTGGAAATGCTCATGCAGCATGCCGACCTGGCTTTGTATGCCGCCAAGCGCGCCGGCAAGAACCAGGTTCAGGTGTGGAGAAATGACAGCGAGGGGTGATCCGGCGAGCGGGCGCACCTTCGCCACGACGTCGGTTCCTTCGACGTGGGAGCCGGGCGAAGCGGATTCCGGTCGTTCATGCCGTTATACTTGCCTTCATTGTGGTCGGTGGAGAACACGGGGGCATGGACGAATTCCTCCTGGGCGCGCGGTTGTTGCTGCTGCTGAGCATCGCCAACCTGGCGCCGATACTGCTTTTTCGCCTGAGCGGGCGGCGGCCGGGGCTACGCCTCGATGGCGGCCTGGACTTCTTCGATCGCCGTCCGGTGCTGGGGCCGTCGAAGACCGTGCGCGGCGTGGCGGCGGCCGTTGCCGCGGCGGTCCTCGTGTCGCCCCTGCTGGGCTTTGCCATGTACCTCGGCGCCATCGTCGGGGGCTGCTCGATGCTGGGCGACGCGTTGTCGAGTTTCTGCAAGCGGCGGCTCGGCATTCCGGCGAGCGCGAAGGCCACCGGGCTGGATCAGATTCCGGAGGCGCTGGTGCCGCTGCTGGTGGTCGCCGACTCCTTGTCGCTTTCGCCGGTTCAGATCGCCGCCGTCACGCTGGCCTTCTTTGCGCTCGAAATCCCCGCGTCGCGCTTGTTGTACCGCATGGGCTTGCGCGACCAGCCTTACTGAGTGCGCGGCGCGTTCAATCCGCGCCGGTCGGGCTGCGGTGCAGTCGATGCAGCGTGATTTCGGGCCGGCAATTCAGGCGGACGTCGATGATCGACGAGCCGCAGCCCACCGAGGTATATCCGACCATGTTGTGGTATTTCCAGGCGCCGCGTGCGACGGCGCGCGGGGCGCCGCTGTCGGTGAAGATCGGCAGGCCGCCCGGCAGGCAGATCTGTCCGCCGTGGGTGTGTCCGCTGAGCATCAGGCTGAAGCCGACGTGCGCCGCCTTGCGGTAGGGTTCCGGCGTGTGCGACAGGAGAATGGCGCAAGACTCGCGTCCGACCGCCGCTTCCAGCTTGCCGAGGTCGTGCGTGCGGTAGGTGTGCGCATCGTCGATGCCAGCCAGGATCAGGGAGTCGTTCCCACGCCGGAGATACGCCGCCTCGTTCATCAGCACGTTGATGCCCAGTGCTTCCATGCCCGGCACCATGCGGATGGTGTCGTGATTGCCGAGCACGGCATAGACCGCTTCGCCGAGATGCGGCCTCAGCCGCGCCAGCGCGTCGATTGCCGGCTGATAGGGACCGAAGGTGCGAAAGCGGAAGTCCCCGGTCAGCACGCAGACGTTGTGAACGACGCCCCTCACACTGTCGATCAGCCGTTCGAGATAGGGCACGCTCATGTCCAGATGCAGGTCGCTCAGATGCAGCACGGAGAAACCTTCGAAGGCGCCTGGCAGGCGGGATAGCCGTACCTCGTTGTCCCGGCGGCGGATGTCCAGAACGTTGTGGCGCCCGCGCCGGTGGAGACCGGCCAGTGTCAGCACGGTACGCATCAGGCCGTGCATCGAGCACCAGTTGTCATGATGAACGAAGCGCGCACCCCAATCGGCGGCGATCCGGGCCTCGTGCTCGCGCTCCGCGCCGAGGCGCCGCTGAAGATGCAGGCTTCCGATGCGCGCTTCGAGTCCAGCGAGTAAGCTATCGGAGGGTTCCATATGTTTAAAATACGCCAATCCATCGTTGCCGCAAGTGTCTTTTACGACCTTGAACCTCCGTCATCTTCCCAACCTGATCACCGGCCTGCGCCTGATCCTGGCGGCGCCCGTGGTCTGGCTGTTGCTGGACGGGCGTTACCTGGAAGCGTTAGTTTTGTTCGTGATTGCCGGCGTCTCCGATCTGGCGGACGGCTTTCTCGCCCGGCGCTTCGGCTGGACCAGCCGACTGGGCAGCATCCTCGATCCCTTGGCCGACAAAGCGCTGGTGGCGGGCACGCTGCTGGTGCTCGGCTGGCGCGGCGAGCTGCCGCTCTGGCTGGTGACTCTGGCCGTCGGCCGGGACGTGATGCTGGTCGGCCTGGCGGTCGGATATCACTACCTGATCGAACCGCTCAAGCCTGAACCGCTGCTTAGCAGCAAGCTCAATACCTTGCTGCAATTGGCGCTGATCGCGGTGGTGCTGTTCAGCAAGGTGGTGTTCCCGCTGCCGGAGGCGCTGCTCGCCGGTCTGATCTACGGAGCCGGGCTGACGACCCTGTGGAGCGGTTGTGCGTACCTGTGGGTTTGGGGCCGGCGTGCGTGCCGGACCACGCGTTCGTGAAGCCCTGATGGAAAAAGCCCCGCGATCTACGCGGGGCTTCTGTTGTGCGGAAACGCCGGGCGCGCTTCGCGTACGGGTGCCGCCGTCAGCGCGCGAGCCAGCCGCCATCGACGGCCACGGTGTAGCCGTTGATGTAGTCGGCCGCCTTCGACGACAGGAAGACCACCGCGCCGCCCAGGTCTTCCGGCAGCCCCCAGCGTCCGGCCGGGATGCGCCCGAGGATTTCGGCGCTGCGCGCTTCGTCGGCGCGCAGCTGGGTGGTGTTGTCGGTGGCCATGTAGCCCGGGGCGATGGCGTTGACGTTGATGCCGTGCTTGGCCCACTCATTGGCCATCAGCATGGTGATGCCCTTGACGCCGCTCTTCGAGGCCGTGTACGAAGGAACGCGGATGCCGCCCTGGAAGGAGAGCATCGAGGCGATGTTGACGATTTTGCCTCCCGTGCCCTGCTTGATGAACTGGCGGGCGACGGCCTGGCACATGAAGAAGACGGCCTTGACGTTGATGTTCATCACGTCATCCCATTCCTTCTCGGTAAAATCCACCGAGTCGTTGCGGATGATGATGCCGGCATTGTTGACCAGGATGTCGATGTGGCCGAAGGCGTCGAGTGCCTTGGCGACCACGCCTTCGATCGGTTCGATGCTGAGCAGGTTGGCCTGGATATGCACATACTTCCTGCCGGTGGCCTCGATGGCGGCCGCCGTTTCCGGGGCGTCCGGCGTATGGGTGACGCCGACGATGTCGGCGCCGGCCTGGGCCAGGGCCACGGCCATGCCACGGCCAAGGCCGCGTTCCGATCCGGTAACGAGGGCGACTTTTCCGTCGAGCTTGAATGCGTCGAGAATTCCACTCATGACTTTGTCCTTTACTTGAGGTCGTTGGGGCCGAGGGTGTCCATGTCCTCGAACGTCTGGTTTTCTCCGGCCATGCCCCAGATGAAGGAGTAGCAGCCGGAACCGACGCCGGAATGGATCGACCACGACGGGGAGATGACGGCCTGTTCGTTGGACATCACGATGTGACGCGTTTCCGTCGGTTGTCCATGCATGTGGAAGACGCGCGTGCTGTCGGCCATGCCGAAATAGAGATAGACCTCCATGCGGCGTTCATGCGTGTGCGGCGGGTAGGTGTTCCACACGCTGCCGGGTTCGAGGACGGTGACGCCCATCACCAGCTGGCAGCTCTGGCACACGGCCGGATGCACGTACTGGTAGATGGTGCGCACGTTGCAGGTTTCCGGCGCGCCCAGCTTCTTCGGGTTGGCGGTGGCGCGGGTGATATGCACCGTCGGGTAGGTGGCGTGCGCCGGGCAGCTCATCACATAGAACTTGGCCGGCTGGGCGGGGTTGTCGCTTTCGAAGGACACTGTCTTGGTGCCCATGCCGACGTAGAGACCGTCGCCGTTGGCCAGCGCATAGGCTTTTCCGTCGAGGATCACGCGCCCGGATTCACCGAGGTTGACGACGCCGAGTTCGCGGCGGTCGAGGAAATTCGGGGTGCCGAATTCCTTGCCGCCTTCGAGGGACAGCGCCTGCGTGGTCGGCACGGCACCGCCGAAGACGACGCGGTCAACGTGGGTATAAACCAGCGTCAGTTCTCCGGTGGCGAAGATCTTCTCTACCAGGAAGTGGCGGCGCAGGGTTTCGGTATCGTAATGCTTGACGTCTTCCGGGTGATGCCCGTAACGCATGTCCAGTTTCATTGGGGGAATCCTCCAAGTTACTTCTTAAGAAAGTCCTCACGCTGCGGCGTGAAGATGTCGAGTAATCTGCCTTCGCTGATGCACAGCGCACCGTGCAGCACGGATGACGGAACGTAGACCGAATCGCCGGCCTTCAGGCGGGTTTTCTGCCCCTCGATGGTGAATTCGAATTCGCCGGCGAGGCAGTAGCAGACCTGTTCATGGACATGGCGATGTTCGTAGCCGATGGCTCCTGCCTTGAACATGACTTCGACGGCCATCAGGCTGCCGCCATGGGCCTTGATCTTGCGTGTTACGCGGCCTTCCTCGATGGTTTCGAGAGCGATGTCGGCGTCGTGAAAGAAAGAAGTGCTCATCATTCTGGTTATCCAAAAGTGACGCAGTTTCAATAAGACACCCTTCCTCGGCAATGATTGCCGGCTTGGGCGGAGGAGTGGCAAGGGCCCAGGAACTGCAGATTGACGTGGCCTGACCACCTGACAGAGGCGACTTTACACCAAGTTTGCGGCGTATTCAATATTTTTGGAACGATGTTCCATTTATGAATTCTTCCCGAAACCGGGCCTGGCGGGAGAATGTTGCACTTGTTTAGCGAGAGCGGCTGGGCGGCGCCGTTCAGGGCTCGTAGCCGAGGATGCTGGAAATGCGGGCGGCCGCGGCCTTGACCTTGTCGATCTTGTCGGCTTCGTCGCCGCGTTCGTAGCGGAAACCCGGCCAGGAGACCGAAAGCGTGGCGACAACGAGGCCCGTGTGATCGAGTATCGGGGCGCCGATGCAGTGCAGCCCTTCTTCGCGTTCTTCGTTGTCGAGGGCATAGCCCCGCTCGCGGATCTGCGCCAGTTCGGCATTGAGTGCCGCGCGCGAGGTGATGGTGTTTTTTGTTACGGCCAAAAGCTTGACACCCTTCAGGGCAGCGTCGCGTTCCTCGTTGGTCATGTAGGCCAGCAGCACCTTGCCGATGGCGGTGCAATAGAGAGGCATGCGCCGGCCGACCCGCGAATACATGCGAATGTGGTACTTGGATTCGATCTTCAGCACATACACAGCCGAATCGCCGTCCAGCACGCCCATATGGATGGTTTCGCCCAGTTCTTCGGCGAGTTCCTCGGCCACAGGGCGCGCCGCGGCGTGCAGGTCGAGATGGTCGAGTGCCCGGGACCCCACATTGAACATCTTCAGCGTGATGGCCCAGCGATCATCTTCCGCGCGCCGCGCATAGCCGAGTTCCTGCAGGGTCAGCAAGAAGCGGTAAACGGTCGGTTTGGCCAGCTGGATTTCGCGGGAAAGCTCTTCGAGTCCGATGGTGCGCTGTTGGGACAGTTTTTCCAGAACGGCAAGAACCCTTACCGCCGCACTGACAAGAGGGACACGGGCAGATTTCGAGGGAGCTTTCTTGGCCATTTTTGGACTCGCGTTCCATTTCGGTAAGCGCGGATTTTAAACCGTCCCTCTCATGCCGTACATGCTTTTTCTTGCGGGGCGAGGAGAGAGGGGGAAGTCGCTGACTACCGGGAGGGGCGAGTTCGTTGAGAGGCAGGGAACTCAAGGCTTTTGCCGTATTCCCCGTGGCTGCGGGGTTGTCATCGAGGCGGCTCGACGATTGACTGGCGCCATTCCGGCACGGTCGTACGACGACCGACCGGGAACCGGCAATTTTGGTCAATCCTTGTTTGACGCTTCGCTGGCTCGTTTCAGGCGTTCGCGGCTGTTGGTGAGGTGCATGCGCATGGCGGCGCTGGCTGCCTGCGGATCCTGGCGGGCAATGGCGTCGAGGATGTTCTCGTGTTCGCGGTTTGTGCGATAGAGGTAGCTCTGTCCGGGTTCCGGCGAGAACTGCGAGGTATCGAGTCGAGTGCGCGGAATGGTGGCGGTGCCGAGGTGCCGGTAGAAGTCCTCGAAGTATTTGTTGTGCGTGGCCAGCGCGATCTGCATGTGGAATTGGTAGTCGGCTTCGACCGACGTTTCGCCGCGGTTGACGCCATCCTCGAAGGCTTGCAGTGCCAGGCGCATGCGCTCCAGTTGCTCCTCGGTGCGCCGGACCGCGGCGAGGCCCGCGGCTTCCGTTTCCAGGCTGATGCGCAGTTCCAGCATGGCCAGTACGTCGCGGATGGTGACCACGGTGGAGAAATCGAGCGGGTGGGTTGGCTGGCTGGTCGCCGGTAGAACGAACGTACCCACGCCGTGGCGCGTTTCCACCAGTCCGGCGGCCTGCAGGCGGGAGATCGCCTCGCGCACGACCGTGCGGCTGACACCCTGCTCGGCCATGACTTCCGGTTCCGTCGGCAGCTTTTCTCCGGGCTTGTAGAGGCCGTTGCGGATCTTTGCCATCAGGTCGTTCATGACTTCATGGGCCAGGCTGATCGAGCGCCGGCGCGGCAGTACGGGGGCTTTGGTCGGGTTCATGATGGTCACAGAGAAAAGTTTCGATCCGCCTCTTGCAATTCTTCTTGCGCTCATTATACTGCGAAATCAGACGTACGACGACGTACGAGAAAACAAATAATAGCGATCGGTCGCCGTACTTGTCACGGATGTTCTGCAAGGGTTGCAACGGAGGCAAACAGGAGCATGGGGATGAGTGTTGATCAGAAGGGCGCCGATACGCCCGTCGTAACCGAAATGCGGGTGATCCCCGTGGCTGGCCACGACAGCATGCTGTTCAACCTGTGCGGGGCGCACGGGCCGTTCTTTACGCGCAATCTCGTCATCCTGAAGGACAGCGCGGGCCGCACCGGTATCGGCGAAGTTCCCGGAGGCGAGGGCATCCGCCAGGCGCTCGAGCGTTCGCAGGAACTGGTGACCGGCAAATCGATCGGCCTGTACAACGGCATCCTCAACGCCATCCGTCAGTCCTTCGTGAGCGGCAAGGCGGCGCACCAGGCAACCGTGCATCAGGTGACTTCCGAATCCGAAGCCAGGGTGCTCAAGCAGCCGCACGAGATCAACCTGCGCATGGACAACGTGATCACCGCCGTCGAGGCGGCGCTGCTCGACCTGCTCGGCCAGCATCTCGGCGTACCGGTGTGCGAGCTGCTCGGGTCGGGCAAGCAGCGCGATGCGGTGCGCATGCTGAGCTATCTCTTCTACATCGGCGACCGGACGAAGACCGACCTGCCGTACCTCGCCAACCGCGAGGCCAAGAACGACTGGTACCGCCTGCGCCACGAGGTGGCGATGACGACCGAATCGCTGGTGCGCCTGGCCGAGGCCTCCGTCGAGTATTACGGCTTTTCCGACTTCAAGCTGAAAGGCGGCGTGATGAGCGCGGCCGACGAGATCGAAGCCATCAGCGCAATCAAGAAGCGCTTCCCGCAGTCGCGCGTCACGCTCGATCCGAACGGCGCGTGGTCGCTGGCCGAAGCGATCGAGGCGTGCAAGGGCCAGGGCCATATCATGGCCTACGCGGAAGATCCGTGCGGGCCGGAAGCCGGCTACTCGGGGCGCGAGATCATGGCCGAGTTCAAGCGCGCCACCGGCATCCCGACGGCGACCAACATGATCGCCACCGACTGGCGCCAGCTCAATCACTCGCTGAAACTCGATTCCGTCGATATTCCCCTCGCCGACCCGCACTTCTGGACGATGCAGGGCTCGGTCCGCGTGGCGCAGATGTGCGACGAATTCGGCCTGACCTGGGGCTCGCACTCGAACAACCATTTCGACGTTTCGCTGGCCATGTTTACGCATGCCGCGGCTGCCGCGCCGGGCGAGATCACCGCGATCGACACCCACTGGATCTGGCAGGAAGGACAGGAGCGATTGACCAAGGAGCCGCTGCGCATCGTCGACGGCCTGGTGCAGGTGCCGGACAAACCGGGCCTCGGCATCGAACCGGACATGGACCAAATTCTCAAGGCCAACGAACTGTACAAGAAGGTTGGTTCCGGCGCGCGCGACGACGCCATGGCCATGCAGTACCTCATTCCGGGCTGGAAGTACGACCCCAAGCAGCCGAGCCTCGGCCGCAAGGGCAAGTAACTTCAGCCGTTTGCACAACACTCATCCGTCATCGGAGGATATCTTGGCTTCCACACAACAACGAGTCAGCGGCGCGCCGACCGTCACCGACCTGCAGGTCATCCCGGTCGCCGGGCAGGACAGTTTCGAGCTGAACCTGAGCGGCGGGCACGGCCCGTATTTCACGCGCAACATCGTGATCATGAAGGACAGCGCCGGCAACACCGGTCTTGGCGAAGTGCCGGGCGGCGAGAAAATCCGCCAGACGATCGAGGACGCGCGCCCGCTGATCGTCGGCAAGACGCTCGGCGAGTACAACAACGTGCTCAACGCGATGCGCACCGCGTTCGCCGACCGCGACTCCGGCGGACGCGGCCTGCAGACCTTCGACCTGCGTACGACGATCCACGCTGTCACGGCCGTCGAATCGGCCTTCCTCGACCTGCTCGGGCAGTTCATGAACGTGCCGGTCGCCGCGCTGCTCGGCGAAGGCATGCAGCGCGAAGCCGTCGAGATTCTCGGCTACCTGTTCTACGTCGGCGACCGCAGGAAGACCAACCTCAACTACCGTAGCGAAGAGAATGCGGAGCACGAGTGGTACCGCTTGCGCAACGAGGAGGCGCTGACGCCCGAATCGATCGTCCGTTTCGCCGAGGCAACGCACCAGCTCTATGGCTTCAACGACTTCAAATTGAAGGGCGGCGTGATGTCCGGCGACGAAGAGATGGAAGCCATCATCGCGCTGCACGAGCGGTTCCCCAAGGCGCGCATCACGCTCGACCCGAACGGCGCCTGGTCGCTGGCCGAAGCGATCCGCCTGTGCCGCGACAAGCACGGCATCCTGGCCTACGCCGAAGATCCGACCGGCGCTGAAGCCGGCTTCTCGGGCCGCGAGGTGATGGCCGAATTCCGCCGCGCCACCGGCCTGCCGACCGCGACCAATATGATCGCCACCGACTGGCGGCAGATGGCGCATTCGATCCAGCTGCAATCGGTCGACATCCCGCTCGCCGACCCGCACTTCGGGACGATGCAGGGCTCGGTGCGCGTCGCCCAGTTGTGCGACATGTTCGGCCTGACCTGGGGCTCGCACTCGAACAACCACTTCGACATCTCGCTGGCGATGTTCACGCACGTCGGCGCCGCCGCGCCGGGCAAGGTGACGGCGATCGATACGCACTGGATCTGGCAGGACGGCCAACGCCTGACCAAGGAACCGTACCTGATCCGCGACGGCCTGATCCGCGTGCCGAACAAGCCGGGCCTCGGGCTGGAGATCGACATGGCCGAAGTGGAGAAGGCGCATCAGGCTTACAAGGCGATGGGCCTCGGCGCGCGCGACGATGCCGTCGCCATGCAGTTCCTGATTCCCGGCTGGACATTCAATAACAAGCGCCCGTGCCTGGTGCGCTAGATCGGAAAGGGAAAGAATCATGAGTTGTACCCCGTATCGCGCCATTCCCAATCAGTTCCGCCAGGATCTGATTGCCGGGAAGAAACTGATTGGTTGCTGGTGCTCGCTCGGCAGTCCGATTACCACCGAAGTCATGGGAGTGGCCGGTTTCGACTGGCTGCTGCTCGACGGCGAGCACGCGCCGAACGATGTGCTCTCCTTCATTCCCCAACTGATGGCCCTGAAAGACAGCGCCAGCGCGCCGGTGGTCCGTCCCCAGTGGAACGACACCGTCATCATCAAGCGGCTGCTCGACGCCGGCTTCTACAATTTCCTGATTCCTTTCGTTGAATCGGCCGACGATGCGCGCCGAGCCGTTGCGGCTACGCGCTACCCGCCGCAGGGCGTGCGCGGCGTCTCCGTCAGCCATCGCAGCAACCGGTACGGCACGGTGCCCGAGTATTTTGACGTCATTAACGACAACATTTCCGTCATCGTGCAGATCGAGAGCCGCAAGGCCGTCGCGGCAATCGACGAAATCTGCGCGGTCGACGGCGTTGATTGCGTGTTCATCGGCCCGTCCGATCTGGCCGCCGGTTACGGCTACCTCGGCAACCCGCTGCACCCGGAAGTGCAGGAGGCCATGCAGCGCATCATCGCCACCGCCAAGGCGCGTGGCAAGCCGTCCGGGATTCTCGCACCGGTGGAAGCCGATGCGCGCCGCTACCTGGAAATGGGCGTCACCTTCGTCGCCGTCGGCAGCGACCTCGGCGTTTTCCGCAATGCCTCGCAGATTCTGCGGGACAAGTACCTCTGAACTTCACGCAATCAATTCGTTAGAACAGGAGCAAGCAATGAGCAAGATCGGATTCGTAGGACTGGGCATCATGGGCACGCCGATGGCGGAACACCTGATCAAGGGCGGGCATGAAGTCTTCCTGTTCAGCATCCCGAGCATTCCCGAGTCGCTGGTGCAGGCCGGCGGCAAGGCCTGCGCCTCGGGCAAGGAAGTCGCGCAGCACGCCGACGTGATCATCACCATGGTGCCCGACACCCCGCACGTCGCCGCCGCCCTGTTCGACCGGAACGGCATTGCCGAAGGACTCACGGCCGGCAAGATCGTCGTCGACATGAGTTCCATCTCTCCGGTGGAGACCAAGAAATTCGCCACGCGCATCAACGCCCTCGGTTGCGAGTACATCGACGCCCCGGTTTCGGGCGGCGAAGTCGGCGCCAAGAACGCCACCCTCTCGATCATGTGCGGCGGCAGCGAAGCCGCGTTCAACACAGTCAAGCCGCTCTTTGAACTGATGGGCAAGAACATCACACTCGTCGGCAGCAACGGCGACGGGCAGACCTGCAAGGTCGCCAACCAGATCATCGTCGCCCTGAATATCGAAGCCGTCGGCGAAGCCCTGCTGTTCGCTTCCAAGATGGGCGCCGATCCGGCCAAGGTGCGCGCCGCGCTGATGGGCGGCTTCGCCTCGTCGAAGATCCTCGAAGTGCACGGCGAACGCATGATCAACCGCACCTTCAACCCCGGCTTCCGCATCGAACTGCATCAGAAGGATCTCAACCTGGCACTGTCCAGCGCCCGCGCCATCGGCGTGTCGTTGCCCAACACCGCGACGGCACAGGAACTGTTCAACAGCTGCGCCGCGCACGGCGGCAACGCCTGGGACCACTCCGGCATGGTGAAGGCGCTGGAGATGATGGCCAACTTCGAAATCGGGCAAAAGGCCTGATTTCCGGGTGGACATGCATATGAGCCCCGCCATGACGCCACGCGAGCTGTTGCGCACGATGTTCGACGCGGCGATCGCAGCCGCGCAGCCCGCGCGCTGCCTGGCGAACTTCCTGCCCGAGCCGCCGCGCGGGCGCCTGGTAGTCATCGGCGCCGGCAAGGCTTCGGCCGCCATGGCACGGGCGTTCGAGGAGCAGTGGCCAGGCGCGCTCTCCGGCGTCGTGGTGACGCGCTACGGGTATCAGGTGCCGTGCCGGCGTATCGAGATTCTCGAAGCGGCTCATCCGGTGCCCGACGAGGCCGGAGTCCTGGCCTCGCGGTGCATCCTTGAAACCGTCCGCGGGTTGAGCGCGGACGATACGGTCGTGTGTCTCATCTCGGGCGGCGGATCGGCGCTGCTGACCCTGCCGCTCGACGGCCTGTCGCTCGCCGACAAGCAGGCGGTCAACCGCGAGTTGCTGAAGTCGGGCGCCAACATCTGCGAGATGAATACCATCCGCCGCCACCTTTCGGCGATCAAGGGGGGACGTCTGGCCGCCGCGTGTCATCCGGCCAGGGTCGTCACCTTGCTGATTTCCGACGTGCCCGGCGACAATCCGATGGACATCGCCTCCGGGCCCACCGTGGCCGACCCCACGACCTGCGCCGATGCGCTGGCGTTGGTCAAGCGCTACGGCATGACGCTCCCGGCTGCCGCCATGGAGGTGCTGACCAGCGGGCGCGGCGAATCGGTCAAGCCCGGCGATCCGCGTCTGGCCCGGGCGGAAACGCACCTGATCACCACGCCGCAAGTGGCGCTCGAAGCCGCCGCGCAGGTGGCGCGTGATGCGGGCATCACCCCGTATATCCTGGGCGACGCCATCGAAGGCGAAGCGCGCGACGTGGGCAAGGTCATGGCCGGGTTGGCGCGGCAGGTCGTTACCCGGCAGCAGCCGTTCCAGCCCCCGTGCGTGCTGCTCTCGGGCGGGGAAACGACGGTGACGCTGCGCGGCAATGGGCGCGGCGGGCGCAACGTCGAGTTTCTGCTGTCGCTGGGGGTTTCGCTCGACGGCTTGCCGGGCGTGCATGCGCTGGCCGGCGATACCGATGGCGTCGATGGTGTCGAGGAAATCGCCGGCGCCTGTCTCGCGCCGGATTCGCTGGCGCGCTCCTGGGACAAGGGGATCCGCCCCAAGGACGCGCTGGCCAACAACGACGGGCACGGATTTTTCAGCGCGTTGGGCGATTCGGTCATCACCGGGCCGACGCTGACCAACGTCAATGATTTCAGGGCGATCCTGATTTTGAGCGGGGCGTAGGAAGCAGCACAACAACAGCATTACCGGATTTTCATCAACGAGGAGGTTTTAAACATGAAAAAGCTTTTTGGTTTCACTCTGATGGCGGCGGCAGTGGCGGTTTCGACCGGCGCTCTGGCACAGGCCGATGTCAAATGGCCGACCAAGCCGGTGCAGGTCATCGTGCCGGCCGGCGCGGGTGGCGACACCGACTTCAATGCCCGGCAGTTCGCGCGTTACTTCGAGAAAATCACCGGCAAGCCGATGGTCGTCACCAACGTCAATGGCGGTAGCGGCACGATCGGCATGTCGCAGGTTGAAAGCGCTGCGCCGGATGGCAATACGCTCTTCTTCGCGCACACCGGCATCATGATCGTTAACGAAGTGTCGGGGATGACGGATCGCAAATTCGACTCGAAACTCGACGTCGCCTGTATTCCTGCTATCGACAAGGGAATGGTTTTCATCGGCAGCAAGAAGTCCGGCCTGAAGACGGTTCAGCAAGTCGTCGACAAGGCCAAGGCGGCGCCGAACACCGTAATTTACGGTACTGAAATGGGCGGTTTCTCGCATCTGCAAGGCCTGATTTTCCAGAAGAAGGCAGGTATCGAGCTGAAGTTTGTCGATGTTGGTTCGGCGTCCGACAAGATCACCTCGCTGCTCGGCGGCCGTATCGATCTGGCCTCGATTTCGTTCGGTCCGGTGAAGGACTACGCGGCGACCGGCGACATGGCCATGGTCGCGCAGTTCAGCACGGAACGTAACCCGCTGCTCGGCGACATCAAGACCTTCGGTGAGCAGGGCATGCCGTATGCGATGGAAAAACCGTACATCATCGCCTTCCCGAAGGGCACCAATCCGGCGATCATCAAGAAACTCGCCGACGTGGCCCAGCAGATCACCAAGGATCCGGCCTACGCCAAGGCGCTGGAAGATGGTTTCAAGCAACCGGTCTCCTTCTATCACACCAAGGAAGCCATTGCCGAACTGAACAAGGTGCGCGACGATTTCATGCAGTACAAGGATCTTCTGCGCCAGAAAAAGTGACCACGGGTGATTAGTCACCACGGGGGAGGCACGATGAACGTGCTTCCCTCGCCTTCAACCCCCTCTCGAGGATTCACCATGGGCTACACAAAAAAACGGGAGTTCGCCGCAGGTGCCTTTTTTCTGATCGTTGGCCTGGGTTATCTCTACCTGACCAGCGGCATTCCGCGCAAGCAGTTCATAGATGCAGCTTTCGTTCCTTATGCCCTGGCAACGATCATGTGCCTGCTGGGCGTGCTGCAACTGCGGGCTGCCTACAAGTTGCCTGCGAGCGACCAGGCAGCAGCAAAGGATACGGCAGACTACCGCACGGTCTGGAAAACGCTGGGCCTGATCGTGGCGTACGCTGCGTTCATGCAGACGGTCGGCTTTCCGGTCATGACGATTGTCTATCTGTTCCTGCAGTTCATCGTGCTGACCCCGACGGACAAGAAGATCAGCTATCCGATGTACGGGCTGATCGCTGTCCTTACGTCCGCAATCGTGTATCTGACCTTCCGCCACGCATTTGACATGATGTTGCCGGTGGGCGTGCTGAACGGCTTAATCGAATAAAAGGTGACATTCCATGCTATCTCTATTCATGCAGGGGATTGAAACAGTCTTCACCCTCCAGATTCTCGGTCTGCTGTT
>JARKPC010000284.1 GCA_029975435.1 Propionivibrio sp.
TGAGTTGAGATAGTGCGATCAGGATGATGGCTGTGGCGAAGATCAGGCTGATCGGCCGCGTGAAGAACGGCGTCGGATCGCCCGAAGAGAGGATCAGCGCCCGGCGCAGGCTGTTGTCGGCCATCGGCCCGAGAATGATGCCCAACAGAAAGGGGGCCGCCGGATAGGACATCCCGCGCAACAGCAAGCCGACCACGCCGAAGATGAACACGAGATAGATGTCGAAGATGTTGTTGCTGATGACGAATGCGCCGATGGTGCACAGCACATAGACGACGGGCATCAGGATGGCGCTCTTGACGGCCAGCACCCTGACCGTGACCTGGGAGACGAGCAGGGCGAGAAAGACCATGGCGACGGCGCTCATGGCCATGTAGACGCTGATGTCGATCACGAAACCGGGCGATTCGCTCATCAGCAACGGCCCGGGGCGCAGGCCATGCAGCCAGAGCGCCGCCAGCAGGACGGCGGCTGGCGCGCTACCCGGGACCGCCAGCGACAGCACGGGAATGAGCGCGCCACCGACGCAGGCATTGTTGCCGGATTCGGCCGCGACGACGCCTTCGAAGGCGCCTTTGCCGAACCGTTCCGGCGTCTTGCTCGATTTCTTCTCGGCCCAGTACGACAGCCATCCCGCCACGTCCTCGCCGACACCGGGAATGATTCCGACCGCTACCCCGATGATCGACGAGCGGAGCATGTTCAGCTTGTTCTTCAGCAGGATGACGAACCCTTTCCTGAACTCCATTGCTGACGATTTGATTTGCGATCGGGCCGTGCTCGACGCCAGCCCGAGAATGATTTCCGGGAAACCGAACAGGCCGATCATCACGGGGATCAGGGGGACTCCCGACATCAGATTGACCATGCCGAATGTGAAGCGCGGATGGGCATTCATTCCATCCATGCCGATCTGCGACACGAGCAGTCCGAGGATGCCGGAGATCCAGCCCTTCAGGGGATCGGTGCCGGCCGTCAGCTGTCCGCAGATCATGACACCGAACAGGGCCAGCAGAAAGAACTCGAATGATCCGAACTTCAAGGCCAGCAAGGCGAGCGGGGGGGTCAGCAGCAGGATGCAGAGTGTGCCTATCAGGGTGCCGATACAGGAAGCCACGGTTGCCACGAAGATTCCCAGGCCGCCTTCGCCCCGCTGGCCGATGGGAAACCCATCGACGGCGGTCGCCGCCGAGGCCGGCGTGCCGGGGATGTTCATCAGGATGGCCGACTGAGCGCCGCCGGAAATGGCGCCAACATAGACCGCGACGAGCGACAGAATCGCCACTTCGTTCGAAAGCTTGTAAGTCAGCCCGGTGAGGAGAGCGACGGCCATGGTTGCCGTCAATCCGGGGAGCATGCCGACGATCAGCCCGAAGAATACGGACAACACCAAGGTCAGCAGACTCATCGGCTGCATCATGAACTGCAGAACGCCGTACAGATAGTGCCAATCCATGCTGAGTCTCCGCCTAGGGCAGTGGAACGTGGAAGATCATCTGGAACACGCCATAGACGCTTCCCACCACCAGTCCGGTAATTGCGATGCTCTTGAGGATGGACGTGGCTTTGAGTATTCCCATGAGCACAACCATGAAGATCGACGTGGATAGCCAGAACGGCAGCCGGGGGGCCAGTACAAACGTGTAGAGTGCCAGAATCAGACCTCCCACCACGAGCTCCCGGCACATCCGGGATTGCCGGAAGTGGTCGAGCCAGGACACGAAGTCGCTCATGTTTTTCGTGATTCCGTTGGCCTGGATGCTGCGCTTGAGCAACAGGACGCTCGTAAACAGAAGCAGCACCGCCAGCACCATGGGCAGCATGCCGGGAGAGGCATAGATGTCGCCACCGACCTCGAGTCCCATGCGATAGCTGCTGATGATCAAAGCCACCGACAGAAGCATGAGGACGATACTGGTGACAAAGTCGAAGTGGGTTTGCTTATCCGTGTTATCCACGCCCTGACTCCTTTACGACAATATCGGCCGCCGACAGAAAAGCACGGTTGCTGTGGTCTGCCGGCGGCTGTCCTATGGTCTCTCGACCCGCTAGTTAGGGTTTCGGAATCCCGAGTTTGTCGGGAGATATTTTGGCGGCACCGCCGTCAAACAGCGTCCACGAAACGATCGATGACAGTTTCGCCACATGCGCCTGGGCCTCTTCTCCGCTCAATGCCAACACCACGGAGCCCTTCTCGGCGGCAAACTTCTTGACCGTATCGCTCTGGACCGCGATCTTGAAGGCTTCGTCAATCGCCTTGACGGCATTGGCTGGCGTGTCCTTCGGTACCATGATGCCGAAGGATTCGCCCATCGGCAGATAGGGCTTGATGTCAGGAACCGAGTCCGTGATGGCGGGAATGTCCGGGGCGCCGGACAATTTGAACGGCTTGTCCATCAAGACCGCCAGCGCATTCATCTTGCCGGCGCGGATGTGATCGACCATCTCCATCAGCAGTTGGGGAACAATGTCGACTTCGCCCGAAAGGCCGCCGACGATCGCCGGTGCGCCACCCTGATAGGAAATATGCTTGTAGGGAATCTTCGTTCCCAGTTTCAGGACTTCCGAACCCATGTAACCGCCGCTGCCGACGCCGGCGGTGCCGAACGTGATTTCGCCGGGTTTGGCCTTCAGCGCGGCGAGCAGATCCGCCATCGTCTTGTATTTCGCGTCCGCTCCGCCCTTGGTTACGATGGCATTGGGCGAATAGGTAGCGATCCAGATGTGCCAGTCTTTCTGGTCCTTATAGGCGCCCTCGGTGAAGCCGCGAACCGGGTAGGACGCGAAGGCCAGGATGCCGTTGGCGGAAATGGTGTAGCCGTTATGCGGCTTGTTCCACACGGCAAGCGTTCCCACCGAACCGCTGGCGCCCGGCTGGTTGATGACGGAAATATTGGCTTTCAGCGCTTTGCCCATTTCCTCGGCGAGTGCGCGGGTGGTCAGGTCGGTGCCGCCTCCGGGCGGATAGGGGACAACAATTGAAATATCCTGCGTCGGCCATTTTGCGGGGGCCTGGGCGCTGCTTGTCTGCGGCAAGAGCGATGCTATTGCCAGGACGGCGACTGCGGGGATGTGCCAACCGGTTTTCTTGCTCATATTCAACACCTCCAGAGATAAGGGTCATGCATTAGTAGTGATCCGCTGCTTCATTGCCTTTCTGGTTCAGACTTTCTTGACGAAACTCCTTGGTGCTACATGGAACGATTGCCTTGGGTGAAACGAAATTGCCTTGCGTCGGTTTTCCCGGCGCTACCTCTCACGAACCGAATCGCCTTCCGAAACGGTGCTGAGAAAAACGTGTTGTGCGGCCGGCATGTCGGGGTGCTTGATGGCGTCCAGGAGCAACTCGGCCGCGGCAACGGCCATCGGGTGTTCCGGCCGCTGGATGCAGGTGATCCGGGGTAGCAATACACCGGCCCATTCCGGAGTGCCGATCACTACCAGCGAAAGGTCGTCCGGCCAGCGAATTCCCTTGTCCTGGAAATGCAGCAATGCTCCCTTTGCCGTCTCATGATGCCCGAGCACGGCGGCGGTCATTTTCGATTCGAGCAGCTTGGCGGCCATGCGCCGACCGGCGGCTTCGGACATCTCGTCCGTCAACACCAGTTCCTGCTCCGCCGGCACGCCGAACTCGCGCAGAGCCGCCTGGTAACCGTTGACGCGTTCGCATACGTTCGGAATGGGAGAGTCCCAGCCTGAGAAAGCAATCCGGCGATGTCCGGCTTCCAGCAGATGCCGGGTTGCCAGGTGGCCCGACTGGTAGTTGTCCTGGCCAACAAAATTGTGCGCCGTCGTCGACTCGGGAAACGATCGTTCGAGAATTACATATGGAATCCGGTATTTCTTCAGTAATCCCGTGTTTTCCTCGCGGGACATGGCCGGACACAGGATACAGCCGTCGATGCGCTGGGCCACCAGGCGCTCAAGAATGATCCGCTCCTGGTCCGGGTCCTCGTCGCTGTTGCATAGCGTCACCACATACCCGGCCTGGCGCGCGATCGAGACGATCTCGACGCACATGCGCGTGAAAAACGTGTTGCCGAATTGGGCAACAACCACGGCCAGGATGCCTCGAGGTTTCCCCTTGATGCTGCTGGCGGCGGCATTTTTCACGTAGCCGATTTCCGTAGCCGCTTGCAATACGCGCTGCCGTAGTTCCGGACGGATGTTGCGTTCGGCATTGCTGAACACGTAGGACACCGTGGCAATGGATGTTCCTGCCTTTCTGGCAACGTCCTTGATCGTCACGGATCTTTGCGCCTTGATTGTGTGCGGCATGATCGATTATTTGATGACCCGGCAGTAAACGTTTACATATTGCCACAAAAAAATAGGAAACGTTTACATTCGTATTTTTAATTGTGGTTTCGTTTGTCAATACATCGCGATTGCGTGGGTTCGCCCATGTCCAGATAATACCCAAGCGAACGTGATCAGTGATATTTGGCGATAGGGAGAAGCAGAATGGATTTATGGGAGTGTCCGGCCCTGGTAACCGGAGCCGCGTCGGGGCTGGGAGCGGAAACGGCTCGCCAACTCGCGGAAGCGGGAGCCAAAGTGACGGTGGTCGACATTGACGCGGAGGGGGTGCAGAAGGTCGCGAGCGAGATTGGTGCGCTGGCCATTCACTGCGATGTTGCCGACGCCGTTTCGGCGGAAAAGGCTGTTGCAGAGGCGCGCGAAAGGAACGGGGCGGCTCGCGTACTGGTGCACTGCGTTGGGCGCGGCCATTTCGAGCCGATCGTTGGTGATAACGGGCCAATGCGACTGGAGGACTTTCACCGACTGGTCGACGTCAATCTGATTTCAACGTTCAACATGATGCGGCTGGTGGCTGCCGATATGGCGCATTTGACACCCATGACCAATGGAGAGCGCGGCGTCATTCTGCTGACGGGGTCTGTTTCCGCCTACGAGGGACAGATCGGGGAGGCGGCGTATGCCGCGTCGAAAGGCGGGGTGATCAGCCTGATCCTCCCTGCTGCCCGCGAGCTCGGCCCCTTGGGTATCCGCGTCGTCGGGATCGCTCCCGGGCTGTTCGGCACCCAGACGCTGTTCGACATCGAGAAGAATCTCGATTCCCGGTTGGCTCGCCAGATACCGTTTCCCCACCGCTTCGGCGACCCGGCCGAATTCGCCATGCTGGCCATCCACGTCCTGCACAACGTCATGATCAATGGGAGCGTGTTGCGGCTGGACGGCGGCTATCACCGCTGAGGACTCGTCAAGCGATCAAAGAGGAGGCTCCTTGAAAAAGACGATCGTAATGAACCTCGTCTCGCACGCCTCGGGGGAATTGATCGAAATGCTGGCGCGCAACGCCGTCATGCAACTCGAGGGCGTCGAGGTGAAGCGGCGGTTGTGGAAAATGGTTCGCCGTCTGGATCAACTGCCTGAGATCCTGAGCGAAATTGGCGCTGCGCCGGGGTTTGTCCTGCACAGCATCAGTCACGGCGACGTGCGCGAAGCCCTCGAAGAGGGGTGCCGTCAGTTGAACCTTCCGTTCCAGTTTGCGCTTGAGCCGCTGATCAGCCGGCTCTCGGAATATTCCTGTGCCGCGGTTCAGTACCACAACAGTTCCGGCGACGCTTTCGACGAGGATTACTACCGCCGGGTTGAAGCCATGAAATACACCCTGGCGCACGATGACGGGATCGGAAGCAACGATCTCGAGACGGCGGATGTCGTCGTCGTCGGCGTTTCGCGCGCGACCAAGACTCCCACGTGCATGTATCTCGCCTCGCGTGGCATCAAGGCAGCCAACGTACCCTTGGTTCCCGGGTCTCCGCCGCCGGCCAACCTTTTGCGTGCAAAAGGTCCGCTGATCGTCGGCCTGACGATCAATCCTGCGCGGCTCGCGGTGATTCGCGCGGCACGCCTGAAAAGCCTCAACGACGATGAGAACACTACCTATGCGGATCAGGAAAGCCTGCGTCGGGAAGTCACCGAAGCAAAGCGTCTTTTCCTGCGCTGCGGTTGGCCAATCATCGATGCCAGCAATCGCTCGATCGAGCAGACCGCATCGATCATCATCGAGATGCTCCGCAAGCGTGCCGGCGACCACGCTGAAGTCTGAGTCAGCCTGAACGATGGTCCGATGATCGACGGGGAGGCTGAATAGCTTGCGCCGCGCAGAGCGTTATATCCTCAGCCAGTGAAAGAGAAAGGGCACCCCGGATTCGGGAGTGCCCATTTTTCTTGAAGCGACGAACGACTGTTCGTCAAACGGCTCTCGCGTCAGCCTGCGAAGTTCTTTTCGGCGAAGCTCCAGTTGGCCACGCTGGACAGGAACGTCTCGACGAATTTCGGGCGCAGGTTGCGGTAGTCGATGTAGTACGCATGTTCCCACACATCGATGCACAGCAGCGCCTTGTCGGCGGTGGTCAGCGGAGTGCCGGCGGCGCCCATGTTGACGATGTCGACGGAACCGTCGGGCTTCTTGACCAGCCAGGTCCAGCCGGAACCGAAGTTGCCGACCGCGGATGCCTGGAAGGCCTTCTTGAACTCGTCGAAGGATCCCCATTTCTTGTTGATCGCCTCCGCCAGCGCGCCCCCGGGGGCGCCGCCGCCATTGGGCTTCAGACTGTT
The DNA here is from genome assembly GCA_029975435.1 of Propionivibrio sp. GTDB lineage: Bacteria > Pseudomonadota > Gammaproteobacteria > Burkholderiales > Rhodocyclaceae > Propionivibrio. The sequence continues at coordinate 6,589 of JARKPC010000284.1, forward strand.
CCAGAAGAAGGTGTGGTTCCACACCTGGGCGGCGTTGTTGTACACCCCGCCGGCCGGAGCTTTCTTGACGATGGCTTCGAGATCGAGGGCTTCGTACTCGGTGCCCTTGATCAGGTTGTTCAGGTTGGTGACATAAGCCTGGTGGTGCTTGCCGTAGTGGTATTCAAGGGTCTCCTTGGAAATGTGGGGAGCAAGGGCATCCAGGGCAAAAGGAAGTTGCGGCAGTTGGTGTTCCATCGTTTCTCCTTGATTGAGTTAGAGCGGCGTTGGTCTTGGTTTTCGTTCTGAATTCAGTGCTGCACCGAAGTAATCAGAGCCTTCGCGCGGCCTGCGTGGAAACAGACAGTGATGCAATCATTTGGTTCCAGTGTGCTGCTGCTCCGGAGGATCGTGCCCGAGGCGTCGGTGACGATGCTGTAGCCACGCGCCAGCACGCCGATCGGATTGAGATGGGCCAGGCAGGCGTCGAGGCGGGAGAGTTGCGCGCCGCGCTGCCCGTGAGCGGCTAACCAGGCGTTGTGCATCCGCTCCTCCAGTATTTCCAGTCGTCCGCGCTGTTTCGCTGTGTCCGGCCGAACAAGGCGCAGGCGTTGGCTCAGTCGCGCCAGTTGGAGACTGCAGCGGCCAGTGGACTGACTGAGGGCGGCCGTCAGGCGCCGTTGATAGGCCGTCAGGAGTTCGCGTTGCTGCGCCAGGCGCTGCCCGGGATGGATCAGGCGCCGTGACAGCATGTCGACCCGCTGGCCTTGCCTTTCCAATCCGCGTTCGCACAGGCGTTTCAGCGCGCGTCTCAGGTCGGAAAGACGATTCTCCAGTACCGAACGCTCGGGTGCCGCGAGCTCTGCCGCTGCGGTGGGTGTGGCTGCTCGTTGGTCCGCGGCGAAATCGGCGATGGAAAAATCGGTTTCGTGGCCGATCCCTGTGATGACCGGGATCCGGCACGCGCGAATAGCCCTGGCCACGGATTCGGCATTGAAAGCCCAAAGGTCTTCCAGGCTGCCGCCGCCCCGGCAGACGATCAGGGCATCGCATTCGAACCGTTCGCTGGCAACGCCGATCGCCGAGGCTATCTGGCCGGGAGCCGCATCACCCTGGACGAGCGTCGGGTAGATCACGATACCGACCTGTGGTGCCCGGCGCGTCAGCGTCGTCAGCACGTCGCGCAATGCCGCCCCTTGTGGCGACGTGACGATGCCTATCCGGCGCGGGAAGTACGGCAAGGGGCGCTTGATTTCCCCGGCGAAAAGGCCTTCGCGCTCCAGTTTGTCCTTTAGGCGCAGATACCGCTCGTAGAGATTGCCGACCCCGGCCTGGCGGGCCGTTTCCACGTTGAGCTGGAAATCGCCGCGGGCCTCGTAAAGAGTGACCAGGACGCGCGCCTCGATGTGCTGGCCATTTTCCAGGCGCCACCCGAGCGTTTGGGCCCGGTTGCGGAACATCACGCAGCGTACCTGCGCGCTGCCGTCCTTCAGCGAGAAGTAGGCGTGTCCGGAGGCAGCGACAGTCAAGTTGGAAATCTCGCCGGCAACCCAGCACAGCGGGAATGCCGATTCGAGCCTTTCGCGTGCCAGACGGTTGAGCAGCGAAACGGTGAGGACGGGGGCAGGCATGGCAAGGCCCGCGTTGAAGGAAGAGGGTTCAGTCATGCATGGATTCTACATTCTTGTCAAATGATGCACATCCTTGCTGGGTTTAAAGGGGGACTTCTGCCTGAAACCCTTGAACCGCAAGAGTTTTGTTGTAACTGTATGATTTTAAACATTAAATCATAATTGCTGCTTTTTTCTGCAAAGTGTGAAAAAACCTTTCAGGAAGGGGGTTTAGGCACTGTTCCCAAATTTGATCCACAAAGTTATCCACAGATTTTGTGGATAAGGATTTCACCATTGCCGAAGCTCAGGACTTGCCGCTGGCGGCGGCTCAGGCTAAAGTTCCATGCTTGAATCATCCTGAAGGGGATAGTGTGTTCTCGATCATTCTGGCCGCCGGTTGGCCGATCTGGCCTTTGTTGTTCGCGTCGATTGTTGCCGTCGCTCTGATTATCGAACGCGTCGGCGCCTTGCGTCGGCACAGGGTGCTGCCTCCTGGGCTGCTCCAGCGCGTGATTGGCGAGTACCGGCAACAGGGCGTTAACGAATCAACTATCACTGCGCTTGAAGCTCAGTCACCCTTGGGGCGTGTTTTGGCCGCCGGCTTGCGCAATGTCGGCAGCACGCGCGAAGTCATGCGTGAGGCGATCGAGGAAACCGGTGGCGTGGTAGCTCACGAACTCGAACGCTACCTGACGACGCTCGGAACGATTGCCTCGATCAGCCCGTTGATGGGTCTGTTCGGTACGGTGGTCGGGATGATTGAAATTTTCGGTTCGCAGGTACCGACCGGCAGCAATCCGGTGCAACTGGCGCACGGTATTTCGGTAGCCTTGTACAACACCGGCTTTGGCTTGCTGATCGCCATTCCGAGCATGATCTTCTGGCGGCATTTCCGGGCGCTGGTGAATAGCTTCGTGATCGACATGCAGCAGCAGGCGGTACGTCTCGTCGAAGTCCTGCACGGCGAGCGCAAGGCATGAGGACACGGCCATGAACTTCCAGCGCGGCCGTGGTTACGACGAGCCGGAAATCAACCTGATCCCGCTGATCGATGTGCTGCTGGTGATCATCATTTTCCTGATGCTCACCACGACCTATGCGAAATTCTCCGGGCTGGAGATCAATCTGCCGACCGCGGATGCAAGCAAGCAGGCCGAACAGCCGAACGAAGTGAGCGTCGCCGTGACGGCGACCGGGCAGGTGCTGGTCAACAAGACGCCTTTGGCCGCGATGGATGTCCGCTCGATCAGCGAAGCCTTGCGGCGCGCTGCCGGGGACCGGCAGGATCCGGTCATTGTGATCAATGCCGATGCCAAGGCAACGCACCAGAGCGTTGTCGATATCATGCAGGCTGCTCAGGCGGCCGGGTATCCACACATCTCCTTCGCCACGCAATCGCCGCGTTGATCGGGGCGAGCCATGAGCCGCGACGGTCTTGCCCAATGCCTGCCGCGCTTGTGGAACCAGCGGCCGCTGGCGCCAATCCTGCTGTTCCTGTTGCCGCTGTCCTGGCTGTTCGGCAGTATTGTCGCGCTTCGCCGCGCCTTCTATCGTCTCGGAGTCAGTCCATCGCTGCGGCTATCGGTCCCGGTGGTGGTCGTCGGCAACCTGACGGTTGGCGGCAGCGGCAAGACGCCGCTGGTGCTCTGGCTGGTGGAACGCCTGCGCGAGCAGGGCTGGCGTCCTGGAATCATCAGTCGGGGATATGGCAGAAGAGCGGAAGACGAAATCCTGTGCGTGACCGCGACGTCCGACGCGGCAACGGTTGGAGACGAGCCCTTGTTGCTGGCGCGGCGCAGCGATGTTCCGGTATTCGTCGGGCGGGATCGCGTGGCGGCCGGGCGCGCTCTGCTGGCGGAGCATCCTGAGTGCGATATCGTGGTTTCCGATGACGGCCTACAGCACTACCGGCTCGAAAGGTCGGCCGAAATCGTGGTGTTCGACGGACGTGGCGCGGGGAATGGCTGCCTGCTGCCGGCGGGGCCGCTGCGCGAGCCTCTGTCTCGCCTGGCCCAGGCGACGGCGGTGGTGTGGAATGGCGGAGTCGGCCAACTGGGAGGGAAAAAGTGCGGCAAACCCCAGTTTTCGATGCGTCTCGCCGGCGAATGTTTCGTCGCCCTCAACGACAGGAAACTAACGTGCTCAGCCGGGCAACTGCGCGGAAAGCCGTTGCATGCGGTCGCCGGGATCGGCGATCCCTCCCGGTTCTTTGCCCAACTCGCGGCGATGGGGCTCGATTTCTCCCCGCATCCGTTCCCGGATCATCATGCATATGGGGCGCAGGATTTTTGGTTCGCCGACGGTGGTGTGCTGCTGATGACCGAAAAAGATGCGGTAAAATGTTTAGGTTTGCCCTTGCCCGAGGCATGGGTATTGCCGGTCGAGGCGCAGATCGAAGACGCACCGTTCGGGCGCTCCCTGCTGGACACAATTCTGGAGAAGTTGAATGGACGCACGCTTGCTTGATATCCTCGTTTGCCCGATTTGCAAGGCCAACCTCGAGTATCGCAAGGCCGAGCTGGAACTGGTGTGCAAACCCTGCAAACTGGCGTTTCCGGTGCGTGATGACATTCCGATCATGCTAGAGGACCAGGCGCGTCGTCTTTCCGAGGAGGATCTCTGATGTCGCTGCCCAACCCGAAATTCAAGGCCGTGGTTCCTGCACGCTACGCTTCGACACGTCTGCCGGCCAAGCCTCTGCTCGATCTGGGTGGCAAACCGATGGTGGCCAGGGTGGCGGAATGCGCCGTCCGTTCAGGAGCCGAGGAGGTCTGGGTGGCTACCGACCATGCCGATGTGGTCAGTGCGGCTCAAAAGCATGGTTTGTGCGTCCTGCTCACCCGTGCCGATCATCCGACCGGGACCGATCGCCTGGCCGAAGTCGTTGAGCAGCGCGGATGGAGCGACGATACGATCGTCGTCAACGTGCAGGGAGACGAGCCGCTGATTGATCCCGAACTGATCGCACAGACGGCGCGCCAACTCGCCGAGAGTGGCGCGGATATCGCCACCGTGGCGCACCCGATCGATAATCCGGCCGATTTCTTCGCGCCGAACGTAGTCAAGGTCGTGTGCAAGGCAAATGGCGATGCGATGTATTTCTCCCGGGCGCCGATTCCCTTTGCGCGCGACCATTTCGCCAAACAGCAAGACTCGTTACCTCCCGGATTGCCGGCGTATCGTCATATCGGACTCTACGCCTATCGCGCCAGTTTCCTGCGCGCGTACGCCAAACTGGCGCCATCGCCCGTGGAAAGCGTCGAGGCCCTGGAACAACTCCGTGCACTGTGGCACGGGTACCGCATCAGCGTTGTTGTATCCGATCATTTGCCCATGCCTGGCGTAGATACTCCCGAAGACGCCGCGCGCATGCAGGAGTGGTTCAGCCGGAACTCCTGATCGGCGCGCTCTTTCCCGTCGTCCGGCGAGTACGGGTGACGCGATCTCTCCGCCCATAATCCAATCCATAACCACGAGGAAAAAATGAGACTGATACTGCTCGGGCCACCGGGCGCCGGCAAGGGGACGCAAGCCAAGTTCATCTGCGAAAAATACGGTATCCCGCAGATTTCCACGGGGGACATGCTGCGTAAGGCAATCAAGGCGGGTACGCCGCTGGGTGTCGAAGCCAAGAAGCTGATCGATCAGGGACGTCTGATATCCGACGACGTCATCGTCACCCTGGTCAAGGAGCGTTTGGCTCAGGACGATTGCCAGGCTGGTTTTCTGTTCGACGGTTTTCCACGCACCATTCCGCAGGCCGAGGCCATCAAGTCGGCAGGTGTTGCGGTTGATTTCGTCCTGCAGATCGACGTGCCCGATGCCGAGATCGTCGAGCGCATGGGCGGCCGCCGCGTTCATCTCTGTTCCGGGCGAACGTATCACATCGTCTTCAACCCGCCCAAGGTCGAAGGCAAGGACGACGTTACCGGGGAGCCGCTGGTTCAACGCGACGACGATTGTCGCGAGACGGTGCTCAAGCGGCTGCAGATCTACCACGCGCAGACGCAGCCGCTGATCGATTACTACACGCAATGGTCGGATGCCGGAGATCCTGATGCGCCAAGAGTCCTGACTATTTCCGGGTCGGGCAGTGTCGAGGAAATTACCCGGGCCGCGTTAGCTGCGCTCGATCGTCCTGCATAATCAGCGCGAGGCTGCTCGGATACTGCGTCGCCTGCGCAGGAAGCAAACGGGGTCAGCATGGCTGGCCCCGTTGGTTTTGGCGGCCCGGCAGGGCCCTAGAGGGCGATTGCAGGATTCAGCGAATAAGTTCCGGTCAGGCTGGCCTGCGCAAGTATGTGTCCCTGCATGGCCTCACGGATCTGCTGGCCGCCAAACTTTCCGTCTATCGGCAGTTTTTCTACATCCAGGGCGAAGACTGTGAACACGTAGCGATGGCGGATTTCGTCGTTCCAGGGCGGGCAGGGGCCATCGTAGCCGAAGTAATCCCCGCGCATGTCGCCGTCTCCGGCGAACCAGCCTGTGTAGTCGTTGATGCCGTGCCGGGCGCCATGCAGGGTCGCCGGCCCGGATTTGCCACGTGGGGTGACCTCGGCGGAGAACTCCCCGGCATCAATCTGGCAGACGCTGACGGGAAGGTCGATCAGCACCCAGTGAAAGAAATCCACGCGCGGTAACGTTGCCGGCACGGTCCTGTTTTCCTGGTTAACGTCGTCACCCCGGCTCGGAACATCCGGGTCGTGACATATCAGCACAAACGATTTTGTTCCCGCGGGCGCGTCGGTCCACGCCAATTGCGGGTTCAGGTTCTTGCCGAGGCAGACGTGATGTGCCGGGTCGGGGATGCAGAAGGAAAAATCGCCCGGAATCGCTTGTCCGTCCGCGAAGCTGCTGCTGTGAAGTTTCATGATGGATTCTCCTGAGGGGGTCATTCGGCGGCGCGACGTCTGAAGTCCCTGAGACGAAAGCCGATAATCCATAGTGTAGCGAAATAGACGCCAGCCCCGGCGGAGACGACCAGCGAAAGTCGCAAAAGCCGCGCGGACAGGTTCCAGTGCAACCATTGGTCGTAACTGCCGCTGGTGAACCAAAGTGTTCCGCCCATTACAGTGAGCGCCACGAGCAGTTTCAGCGAAAACGTCAACCATCCGGGTTGCGGAGTATAGATGCCGTGGCGGCGCAGTCCTTGGTAAAGCATCATGGCATTCAGGCAGGCGGCGAGTCCGATGGACAGAGCCAGCCCTGCATGCTTCAGCCAGCCTATCAGGGCGAGATTGAGCATCTGCGTGACGAACAGCGTGACCAGCCCGATTTTTACCGGCGTGCGCACGTTCTGCCGGGCGTAGAAGCCGGGGGCCAGCACCTTGACGAGAATCAGGCCGAGCAGTCCGAGGCTGTAGGCGACCAGCGCATCGCGGGTCTTGAACACGTCGACGGTCGTGAAGGCGCCGTGGTGGAACAGGGTGGCGATCAACGGCACGGCGATGATCGCCAGCGCAACTGCAGCCGGGGCGGCCAGCAGCAGAGTCAGACGCAGACCCCAGTCGAGCAGCTTTGAATACTCGTCGTATTCCTGTCCTGCGTGGTACTTGGCCAGCGACGGTAGCAGAATCGTGCCGAGTGCGGCACCGAGCATGCCTGACGGGAACTCCATCAGCCGGTCGGCGTAATACAGCCAGGACACGCTACCGGTGTCGAGAAAGGAAGCGAATATAGTGTTGATCAGCAGGCTGACCTGCGATACGGATACGCCGAGGACGGCGGGCGCCATCAGCGTCAGGATGCGGCGCACACCGGCGTCGCGCCAGTCCAGCGCGAAGCGCGGCAGCATGTTGATGCGTTTCAGGCTGGGCAGTTGAAAAGCGAGTTGCAGCGCGCCGCCGATGAACACCGACCAGCCCAGGGCGATGACGGGGCGCTCGAACCAGGGAGCGGCGAACAGGGCCATGGCGATGAAAGTGACGTTGAGCAGGACCGGGGTGAAGGCCGGCACCGCAAACCGATTCCAGGTGTTGAGAACGCCGCCGGACAGCGCCACGAGCGACATGAACAGGATGTAAGGGAAGGTGATGCGTGTGAGTTCGACAGTCAGCGCGAACTTGTCGGGCTCGCTGGCAAACCCGGGCGCGGAGATGTAAACGAGGAGTGGTGCTCCCGCCATGCCGAGCAGCGTGACGAAAACAAGGACGAGCGCCAACAGCGATGCGACATGGTCGACGAGGCGTTTTGCCTCGGGTTCGCCGAGTTTGTTCTTGTACTCACCGAGGATTGGCACGAACGCCTGCGAGAACGCTCCTTCCGCGAATAGCCGGCGCAACAGGTTGGGCAGCTTGAAGGCAACGAAGAAGGCATCGGTCATCAGTCCGGCGCCGAAGATCCTGGCAATCACGAAATCGCGCACGAACCCCAGGATGCGCGAGAGGAGGGTCATGCTACTGACGGTGGCCAGGGCTTTCAGCAGATTCATCGGAGTTTGCTGGCAAGTGGGGAAGCCGCCATCTTAGCTGCATACAGGGGCGAGCGAAACAGAATGAAAGCGGCTGGATCAACTGTCGAATCAACTATTGCTTGCCATCGTCGCGACGAATCTGTAAAATCCCGCGTTTTCGATTAACTCAACAGCTTTTTTGGGGATCAATTCATGGCCAACAGCGCACAAGCCCGCAAGCGTGCCCGCCAAGCCGTCAAGCAACGCGCCCACAACGCAAGCCTGCGCTCCACCTTGCGCACGGCCGTAAAGCGTGTGCAAAAGGCGATTGTCGCTGGCGACAAGGCTGCCGCTCAGAGCATTTTCCAGGAGTCGGTCTCGGTGCTCGATCGCATCGCCGACAAGAAGATCATTCACAAGAACAAGGCTTCCCGCCACAAGAGCCGCCTCTCGGCACAGATCAAGGCACTGGCTGCCTGATCGTCGGGATTTCTGCTTGTGTGACGACGGCGCCCGCGGGCGCCGTTTGTATTTGGTTTCGGCTATACAAGCCTCCTGTTTTCTCTTAGAATTTCCGCTCTTGCATTCCCGGCTCATTGTCAGTTCCAGTCAGTGTCCGCAGGTATCGGCGGGTACCGGCTTATTCGGGCGGCGGCGTAGGCCGCCGTTTCAGTTTTATGCACCTCAGTTAGGGATCGAAGATGTCTCACGTGATGAATACCTATGCGCGGTTGCCTGTGGCTTTCAGTCATGGAAGCGGAAGCCGGGTTACCGATACCGAGGGCAAAACCTATCTTGACGGGCTGTCGGGAATCGCCGTCAGCACGCTGGGGCACAACCATCCTGCCCTTGTCGCCGCAATTGCCGCACAGGCCGGCCGATTGCTGCATACGTCGAATCTCTATCGCATGCCGCAGCAGGAACAACTGGCGGACAAACTGGCCGAATTGTCAGGCATGGAAGAGGTGTTCTTCTGCAATTCAGGGTGCGAGGCCAACGAGGCTGCAATCAAACTGGCCCGTTTCTACGGTCATCAGCGCGGTGTCGATAATCCGGCCATCATCGTCATGGAGCATTCGTTCCATGGCCGTACCCTGGCAACGCTGTCCGCGACGGGAAGCCGAAAGGTCCAGGCAGGCTTTGAGCCGCTTGTCTCCGGGTTCGTGCGCGTGCCGTTCAACGATCTGGAGGCGGTGCGCGCCATTTCCGAGCACAACAAGAATGTCGTTGCCGTGATGCTCGAGATCGTCCAGGGCGAAGGGGGTATCTATGTGGCGGATCTCGAGTATCAGCGCGGACTGCGCAGACTGTGCGACGAAAACGGCTGGCTCCTGATCTGTGACGAAGTCCAGTGCGGCATGGGGCGGACAGGAGCCTGGTTCGGTTTTCAGCATGCCGGCATCCTTCCCGATGTGGTCACGCTGGCCAAGGGGCTGGCCAGCGGCGTCCCGATTGGCGCCTGTCTTGCCGCTGGAAAGGCGGCGGGGCTGTTCAAGCCGAGTAATCACGGCTCGACCTTCGGGGGCAACCAACTGGCCACTACGGCGGCATTGACGACGATCGACGTGATCGAGAAGGAAAACCTGCTGGCCAACGCGGAGGCGATCGGAAAGCTCATCAGGGATGGGCTTAACCTGGCGTTGTCGGGCGTCAAGGGTGTCGTCGGGATTCGCGGCCAGGGTCTGATGATCGGCATCGAACTTGACCGGCCTTGCGGCGATCTTGTCAAACAGGGACTCGAGGCAGGGGTGCTGATCAATGTCACGGCGGATAAGGTCGTTCGCTTGTTGCCCTCGCTGAATTTTTCTGCCGACGACGGCCGCGAACTGGTTGAGCGGCTGGCG
>JARKPC010000004.1 GCA_029975435.1 Propionivibrio sp.
GGCAGGCGTCATCCGCACGCTCCAGATGTGCCCATCCGTGGTCCACGTTGAGCGCGTGCCCGCATGAACGCCATACAAAGCGCCATCGTAAAGTCGGCTCGTGACGCGAACGTCCAAGCCATCGCGGAGACCGACCATCGCAGGGTGATGACGGCTGAAGCTGACGACGCGATCCCCGTCGCGGAGGCTTGAGATGGCAGCAGAGCCACTGGACGTGAGGACTTGCGTATCGGCAGGCTGGCACCACTCGTGGTTGCCCATGAAGTCCTTGCGGGTCAACACGGGGTGCTCCTTGATCCAGATGATCGCCTGCGAGAAATAGAGCTTCATGGCCTTCAGCACGGGCGGGTAGTTCGCGCAGTTCGCATAGCCGCCCCAGATGTAGAACCCGCGGCCGGGCTCCAGCACGCGGGCCATGTTGCCGAACCACGCGTGCAGCAGCCGGTCAAACTCCTCGTCGCTGACGAAGTCGTTCTCCAGCGGCCGGTCCTTGGCCCGCATCTTCCGATGCGTCGCCTTCGCCTTCTCCGGGTGCCGCGCGAGGTCCATCGCCTGATGATGGTAGTTCGTGAAGGAACTGTTGCCCGCGGCGATGGCGTTGTTAGAGCGCGGTTCGACGCGAACGTTATACGGCGGATCGGTGTTGACCAGGTGGATCGTGGCGCCGGCCAGAAGTCGATCTACGTCCTCGGGCTTGCTACTGTCACCGCAGAGCAGACGGTGATCGCCGAGAATCCACAGGTCGCCGGGCCGGGTGATCGCCTCGTCGGGCGGCTCGGGAACGTCGTCGGGGTCAGTCAGTCCCTCCTTCACGCCGGGGTCGAGCAGCTTGGCCAGTTCGTCCTGGTCGAAACCCAACAGTCCCAGGTCGAAGTTGCACGCCTGCAGTTCGCCGAGTTCGATCGGCAGCAGTTCATAGTTCCACTCGGCCAACTCGGCCGTCTTGTTGTCGGCGATCCGGTAGGCCTTGATCTGCTCGGGCGTCAGGCCATTCGCCACGTACACAGGCACCTGCTTTAAGCCAAGCTTGATCGCCGCTTTGAGCCGAGTGTGCCCCGCAATGATCACCATCTGTTCGTCACACACGATCGGGACGTTCCACCCGAACTCCCTGATCGACGCCGCCACAGCATCCACCGCGGATTCGTTGATCCGCGGGTTCCGTTCATACGGAACCAGTCGGTCCACGTCCACAAGTTCAACCTTCACGATGTCGTCCTCTTCCGGCGCCGAAGCGGCGGCGGTTTCGTTAGTGTTTTCCACGTCACGCCGAAGATCGCGTCGTAGGCAGTCAGATACGCAGCGCCGAGC
>JARKPC010000013.1 GCA_029975435.1 Propionivibrio sp.
AATGGCTAAGGCAAAATTTGAGCGTACGAAGCCGCACGTGAACGTCGGCACGATTGGTCACGTAGACCATGGGAAGACCACACTGACGGCGGCGATCACGACGATCCTGTCGAAGAAGTTTGGTGGTGAGGCGAAGGCCTACGATCAGATTGACGCGGCGCCGGAAGAGAAGGCGCGCGGCATCACGATCAACACGGCGCACGTGGAATACGAGACGGCGGGGCGGCACTATGCGCACGTTGACTGCCCGGGCCACGCGGACTACGTGAAGAACATGATTACCGGCGCGGCGCAGATGGACGGCGCGATTCTGGTGGTGTCGGCGGCGGACGGCCCGATGCCGCAGACGCGCGAACACATTCTTTTGGCGCGCCAGGTCGGTGTTCCCTACATCATTGTGTACATGAACAAGTGCGACATGGTGGACGATGCCGAACTGCTCGAACTCGTTGAAATGGAAGTGCGTGAACTGCTCTCCAAGTACGAATTCCCGGGCGACGACATTCCCATCGTCAAGGGGTCGGCGCTGAAGGCCCTTGAGGGCGATGCCGGCGAACTCGGCGAAGGCTCGATCATGGCGCTGGCCGACGCGCTGGACAGCTACATCCCCACGCCCGAGCGCGCGGTGGACAAGCCCTTCCTGCTGCCGATCGAAGACGTCTTCTCGATCTCGGGTCGTGGCACCGTGGTGACCGGCCGTGTCGAACGCGGCATCGTCAAGGTTGGCGAAGAAATCGAAATCGTCGGCATCAAGCCCACGGTCAAGACCACCTGCACCGGCGTTGAAATGTTCCGCAAGCTGCTCGACCAAGGTCAGGCGGGCGACAACGTTGGCGTCCTGCTGCGCGGCACCAAGCGTGAAGAAGTCGAGCGTGGCCAGGTGCTGGCCAAGCCGGGCTCGATTACCCCGCACACCCACTTCACGGGTGAAGTGTATGTCCTGTCGAAGGACGAAGGTGGTCGTCACACCCCGTTCTTCAACAACTACCGTCCGCAGTTCTACTTCCGGACGACGGATGTGACGGGCGCGATCTCGCTGCCGGAAGGTACCGAGATGGTGATGCCGGGCGACAACATCCAGATGACGGTCAAGCTGATCTGCCCGATCGCCATGGAAGAAGGTCTGCGTTTCGCCATCCGTGAAGGCGGTCGCACCGTCGGCGCCGGCGTCGTCGCGAAAATTATCGAGTAA
>JARKPC010000022.1 GCA_029975435.1 Propionivibrio sp.
AAGCGCTCGGGTCGAGGGCCTTGAGCTTGGCGGTAGCCGTTTCGCGGCCCACCACGGTACCCAGCGACAGGTTCTGCGCGGCCGCGACGGTATCCTGGTCACGCGAGTAGAGATTCGGCGCTTCGTACTTCAACAGGTCGCCGAGATTCTTGGGTTGAGAGACAGTGGGCATGGCTTACTCCTTGGCGGTGAGTTTCTTGACGGCAGCGACCACCGGACTGTTTTCCGGGTGCTGGCTGGTTCCTGCCTCGGCGGTGATACGCGAGGCAATTTCGGGTTGGTCGGCACGGGCGTCGAGCAAGGCGCGGCGTACCTGCGCTTCCGAGAAGCCTGCTGCGAGGAATTCCGCCGTGCGTTGGGATTGGCCCGCGATCAGGCACATCTCTGCAATGGCCTGAGCTTGGCCGCGCCCGCTGGCGAAGGACTGCGCCAGTGCGGCTTGGGCGGCAGGCGTCGGTTGCGGATCGCTCTCAAGCTGCGGCTGGTCGCCCTGTGGGTCGGTGTCGGCCGGATGGCTCGGGTTTTCGTGGTCGTCTTTGGGGTCGGTCATGGTGTTCTCCAGGGTGAGAGGTTTGCTTCGGGGCGGGTTTGAAATGGCTTGCGCGGACAGGCTTCGCGGCGAGGCGCGGGCCACGCCGGGCTGCGCCAGCCGCTGCTTGGCCGCCAGCGCGTCGGTGAAATCGGTCATCACAGCATCAAACGGCATCACTGCGTCGGCGAGGCCTGCTGCCACCGCCTGCTCGCCGTAGAACAGCCCCGCTTCGGTGGCGCGCACGGTATCCGGATCGAGGCCGCGCATCTCTCCGACCTGATTCACGAAGATGTCGTAGAGGCGATCCACCTCGGTCTGCAACGCGGTGGTGGCCTGCGGGGTGAGTGGCTCGTGCGGGGAGAAATCGTTCTTGTGGCTGCCCGCGAAGACAGCGGTGTAGTTCAGGCCGTCTTTGGCGTCCTTCACCGACTGGTCGACGTGCAGCGCGATCACGCCAATCGAGCCGACGCCAGCGGTCTGCGACAGCGTCAGGCGCTGGCAGGCAGCCGCGATGGCAAAAGCTGCCGAGTACGCGGCATCGTTGGCGTGCGCCCAGATCGGCTTGATGGCGCTGGCTGCGCGGATGCGCTCGGCCAGTTCGAACACACCCGAGGCCTCGCCGCCGGGCGAATCCAGATCGAGGAGGATGCCCGCCACCTGTGGGTCGGCCAGCGCGGCGTCCAGTCGGGCTTCGATCTCGCCGTAGGACATCAGGCCAGAGGCGGCTTCGATACCCATCGAACGTCTGACCAGCGTGCCAACCACCGGGATGACGGCAATGCCCGCCTGCCCCGATGTGGTGCTCTGGCGCGGCATGGACAGCGGCATCGCCATGTCCAGATCCGGCAAGCCGATGCGGGAACCCAGCACGGAGAGGATCACGTCGAGTTTGGGACGCGCAATGAGGAGCGGCGTCCCGTAGAGGCGGGACGCCAGATGAACGAGTTGCATGTCAGTTGTCCTGTTGGTCTTGCGGCACGGCCACCGTGGCGGCCGCATTTATGGGAGCGCCCGATGCCGATGGTTGGGGCGCTTTGTCGTGACGCGGGTCAGAGTCGAAGACCAGGCCGAGCGCATCGGCACGCTGGTTGTCGGCGGCGATCTCGCGGTCGATGTCCTCGGCGTCGTAGCCGAAGGCCGAGATGGCTTCCGATCGAGACAGCAGCCCGGCGCGAATAGCAGTCAGCATCGCGTCGAATTCCTTCTTGGGATCGACCCACTGCCAACCCTGTGGAATCCATTTGGCCGCGAAATAGTCGCGCTTCTTCTCGGTGAACTGCGGCAACGCCAGCGCGCCTTCAAGTAGCGCCTGCTCCATCCAGGCACGCCAGATCGGGCGGCACAGCTGGTGGACGATCACGCCGTGCTGGATGGCCTCACAGCGGCGGCGAAACTCCAGCAGCCCAGCCCGGATCGACGAGTAGTTCACTTGCGTCAGGTCGCCGGTCAGCATCTCGTAGGTGATGCCCATCGCTGCTGCCACCGCCCGGAACTGCATGCGCAGGAATTCGGCGTAGCTCGCGCCAACGTCGGCGGGCTGACTGAACTTCACGTCCTCGCCGGGCTCCAGGATCTGCATCGTGCCCGGCTCCAGCCCGGCCAACGCTGCACCACTGGCATCCGGCAGTCCTTCACCCATCAGGTTGTCCTCGGGGGACAGGCGCGTGATGAAGCCCGCAAACATCGCGGCGGTTTTCTTGCGCACGAGCTCGGCGTCGTCGTACTGGTCGAGTTCGTTGAGCTTGACCAGTGCGCGCGCCAGCCATGGTTCGCCCCGGATCTGTCCAGGCCGCAAGGGACGAAACATGTGGATGATTTCGCCAGCCGGGACACGCACTGTGTCGAGACCGCCTACCACGCCACCAGTGCCCGACATCGGAGCCAGTGAGCCATCGCCCGGGTGTGAGCGATACAGGTGGTAAGCCACCCGCCGTCCGAGCTTGTCGAATTCGATGCCCGCACGGATCACATTTCCCGAAGCCAATTCCTGATTCAGCGTGGCTGGCAGGTGTTCGGGTTCGAGCAACTGCAGTTGCAGGCCCACCGGCAGGCCATCCTCCGGGCGGCGATAGCGCAGCCGCACCAGGCATTCCCCGCCTTCGAGCATGGCGCGACAGGCCAAGGCCTGCAGTCCGTAGAAATCGGTCAGTCCGGCGGCATCGGCCTCCTCGCACCAGTCCCACCACAGGCTGTGGATCGCTTCGCGCAGGGGCTGATCGGCCAGCATGCTCTGCGGCTTGATGCCGGTGCCGATGGCGTTCGAGACAAAGGCTTCAACGCCTGCCGCTGCCCAGGCATTGCGGCGTACCAGATCGCGGCTCTTGGCGCGCAACTCGTTCTGGGTGAACGCCAGCGCTGCAACCGCACCGGGATTGCCGACCTGCCACGCCAACGCACGACGGCCGCCGCCGATGCCGTCATAGAACGGCGTGCCGCCAAGCAGGCGCATGCCGACGCCTTTTCGTAACCGATCACGCATTCGGTCAAACCACTTCATGCTCAGAACCCTTTGCCGGTGGTGACCCGGATCTGGCGTGGCGCGCCAGGCCACAGTCCGGTGTCTACGGCCTGCTCGAAGAGGTCGCGCTTGACCGCCGCAATGGCGGCCTGGAGTTCATCGACGCTGCGGTACTCGACGGTCTTGTCGCCAAAGGTCACGCGCTTTTCGCCTCTGACCAGCGCGGCTTCCAGCGCCTCGAGATGTGCTTGTGTGTAGGCCATCAGCGGAACACCGTGAGGTTGATTTCAGAGGAATCGGAAAACGACGCCGAGCTCGTCGCACAACTAATGTCGACGTACTGGGCGGTCTTCTGGTCGGAGGTGGATCGCACAATGGCAAAGCGCTGCGTGCCGCTGTTGGTGCTGCTGCGGGCAAGCGCCGTCCAGCAGTAGTCAGCGTCTGGCATGGCGGTGGCGAAAGTGACGCGGTAGCGGCCCGTTGCCGTCCGGGTCACGCTGGCCACGTTGTGCGACGACCGCACGACGATCTGGTTGCCGACGTAGCCGAAGCACACCCACGCCCGGGCCACGCCAGGGTGGGTGGCGTCGATCTTGGTCTTGACCTCGAGTCCGACACGGCTGGCCAGCGCACTGATGCGCGACGCAAGGCTCATCAGACCAGTGCGCCTTCGAACACGGCGACGAAGTCTGTGTCGGTGTTGCCAACGTCGCTGGCGGCGACAGCGCCGATGTTGCTGCGAGCCTGAAGTTGCTCGGCCACGGTCAGCGACTGCGCCGCATCGAAGCGCACGCGGTTGTTCACGGCGGCGAGCAGCGCATCCAGACCGCTGGTGCCGTTTTGCAGCAGTTGCTGGATTTCCACCAGCGTGTCGTAGGCGGCATCGGCACCGCCCAAGATCTCGGTCTTGAGCGCGTCGAGCAGCGAGACGATCTTGGTGGACGAGTACGTGGTCGTGGTCGCGATCTGCGCATCGTCGATCACCGCCGAGGACACCACGGCGGCCTTCAGTTCGTTGATGGCCGCGACCAGATTCGACTTGTCGGTGGTGGTGAGGTTGGCCAGGTTGCCCGCCTTGGCGCGGACGTCGTTGAACTCCTGCGCGACGCGGATGACCAGACTTTCGATACGGGTAGCAAGACTCATGTTTTCTCCTTGTGGTGTCAGGACAGCCAGCGGCTTTTGATCACGCGCCGACCGGTGTTGCGGTTACCAGAAACAGCGAGGCCACCGCGTTGGGTGGCCTCATTCATCGATTCAGTAGGTGTTTCAAGGGCTGGCGGACTGGCCAGCCCCAGTTGTCGCTCCAGTTCCCGCCAGTGGCGTTCCTCGAAGCGATCCAGACCCACCGCCGATGCAGCCGCGCGGGCGTAGACGTAGCAGTCGAGCGCTTCATTGCGCTCGCGCATCTTTTGCCACTCACGCACCGGGAAGCCGTTGCGGTCGCGGCGGGTGATCAGTTGTTCCGCGCAGAGTTGCTGGATGAACTCAGCGTCGATCTTGGGCAGATGGACGAACCCGGCCGGGAACACCGTGGTCAATCCGTCCTCGCCAACATCTGCGCTCTTGCGCAGGTTGTTGTAGAACTCGAGCTTGGCGATGCTGACCGCCACCGTGTACACCTTGATGCCCCGGCGCAGCTTCTTGCCACCCTGCGAGACATCGATGGCGGTCGGCGTGCCGATCAAGGCTGCACCGCGAGGCACCCCCTTGACCGCCATCACACGCGAATCGCGGCAGGCCCTCACAAAGGCGTAGGCCTCCTGCGTGGCAAACCCGGTATCCAAGGCAAAGCGCACCAGCGGCATCGCCGCGCCCGAGGCATGTGTCCATGTTTCGGCCAGCATTTCAGCAAGGCGCTTCCATACCGCGTCGCGGGCGGTGTCACCCATCAGCACGCGGTGCTCAACCAGCCAAGACTCCTTGCCGCGCCCAAAGGCCCAGACCGACGCCTCGATGCGATCTTTCTGCACGTCGGCCGCGCCGACCAAGAGCAGACCGCCTTGCGGCACGCTGCCGACGCGGTAGTCCTCGCGGCGTTCGACCAGTCGTTGCCAGTCTGGCGCTTCGCCTTCCTCGACCCAGGTTTCGCCTAGCTCGGTGTTCTTGAAGGTCTTGATGGCGGCGGCCGATCCCGACTCTTTACTGACGGCGGTTTCCCACGCAGCGGCGATCTCTCGCCACGAACGCCAGCCCACCGGGCTATACAGCGACGACAGGTGGAAGCCTGCCGTCTTGCCCGCGCCATCGGTGATCATCGCGCGCCACTCGCCGTGCTCCAGCATCCACGTCTTGTGATGCTCGGCAATCGCGGTATCACATGACTCACAGATGTAGGCAGCGGTTTCCGGTTGCCCTTTGTCCCAACGCAGCTGCTCGAAACGCAGCCACTGACGGTGGGAGCAATGCGGACACGGCACAAAGTAGCGACGTTGGTCACTGGCCTCGTACTCGCGCTCGATAGCCGACGCCCCTGAGATCGTCGGCGTCGAGACGATGAAGATCTTGCGCCGCGCGAAGGTGCGTGTGCGGGCTTCGGCCAGCGAGATCGCATCGCCTTCACCCTCGACGTCCAGCGGATAGCCATCCACCTCATCGAGGAACAGGTAGCGCACCGGCATCGAACGCAAGCCCACCGCGCTGTTCGCGCCGGTCATCACCAACACGCCGCCGCGAAACTCCTTCGCCAGAATCGTGTTGCCCGAGTCACGCGAGCGCGCCGGGGCGATCAGTTCCGCCAGCGCCGCCGATTCCTCGATCAGCGGGTCGATCCGCTGCTTGGAGTTACGCTTGGCCATCTCCACCGTCGGCCACACGGCCATCATCGGCCCGGGTGCGTGATGGATTACATAGCCGATCCAGTTCGATCCCATCTCGGTCGCGCCAAGCTGTGCCGCTTTCATGAACACCACACGCTCGACCGGCGAGGTCGGCGACAGGCAATCCATGATCGCTTTCAGGTACGGCGTGCGGCTGGTACGCCAGCGCCCCGGCTCGGCAGAGGCCTTGCTGGAAAGCATCCGGTGACGATCCGACCATTCGGACACTGTGAGCAGCGGGTCGGGCGTCAGTCCTTCGCGCCACGCGCGTTCAATCTCGGCAGCGCCTTCGTAGTCCATGTCCATCAATCCACCCTCGGGCGCATCTCGCCCAGTTCCTGCAGGTGCTCACGCACCGCCGCCTCCAGGGCGATGTGCATCGTGTGAGGATCGACGCCGAGCTTGGCTGCCATCTGTGCCGAGATGCGTGCGGGCCAGTTGAGCCAGGCATCGCGTTCGGAGCGCGCCAGCTTGAAAACATGGGCGATGGCCTGCGGCCGATCTACCAGCTCGCCCTTGAGGCGGGCCAGGCGCACCTTGTTGGTTTGCGCCTTGACCACTTCGTTGACTGTCCGCGCTTGCAACAAGGACGTGCCACCTGCTGCGGATGTTGCCAATGAGGCTGCTTGCCCGTCTCCTGTGGCCCCGCTGGATTCCTGGACGGCGACCTTGACCGCGCGGGTGGCCGTGCCACTGCGCGGTGCATCGGAATTGCGCGCCCACTCGCGGTCGACGCGCTCGGCATCAATCGTTCCGTCTGCCTCCGGCGTGATCCGCCCAGCAGCGATGGCCTTGCGCACCGCTGCATCGGACACCCCTCGGTGGCGTGCGTAGGCACGAATCGAAATACCCATATTTCCCCTTCGGGGCACCTTCAATCATTTGTTCGCTCATTTGCCAAATTCGCCTGCGGATTGAGCTTGGCTTCCGTCTGGAACAGCGCGTTCATACGTTCGTCATCAACACCATCAAAGGACGCAGCAATGAGCAAGCTCGAACAACTCCTGACCCAGATCGCGCAAAGCAAGCTGGGCATCGAAACCCTGGAAACCCGCCGCTCAGACAGCCTTGATTTCCACGACGTGGCGGTTTGGTGCCTGCGCGAGGCGCTTGAAGCCGCCTTCAACGCGGGCCTCGAGCAGGGCCGCAAGGCGGCGAGTTCGGACAAGGCCAACAACTGATCAAGAACTGTCGAAGCCAAGCAGAAAGCGCTTGGCTTCACTTGGGAACAGCGCGTTCATCACAGCACCGTCCACCACATTGAAGGAGCAAAACATGACCACCACCCAACTGACCCCTGCCCAGCACGCGATCCTGACCCACGCGGTTGAACACACCAGCGGCAAGATCGGCTGGTTCCCCGACAACATCAAAGGCGGCGCACGCAAGAAGGTGCTCGACGGACTCTTCAACCGCGCACTGATTACTACCGAGGGCACCGACTGGTTTGTCGCTGCGGAGGGCTACGACGCCTTGGGCGTTGCGCGCCCCGGATTGAACAAGAAGCGCGTCGGTCAGTTCGAAGCCAATCTCGACCGGGTCATCGCCAACGCCGAAGGCGCGACTGCGGCCGCGAGCGATCCCGAACTGGAAGCCTTTGTTACCGCCGCCGAAGCCACGTGGGTCAAGCCACGCACACGCGAGAACAGCAAGCAGGCCGAAGTGATCCGGATGCTGCAACGCCCCGAGGGCGCAACCATCGGCCAGATCTGCACAGCCACCGGTTGGCAGGCGCACACGGTGCGCGGCACCTTCGCCGGAGCCTTCAAGAAAAAACTTGGCCTGACCATCGTGTCGGACAAACCGCAGGGTGGCGAGCGGATCTACCGCATCGCCTGAAAACGAGCACAGCGAGTTTCGGCGAAGCCAAAAAGATGGCGAGAGGAGCCATGAATAGCTTGGCTTCTCTCCCCACCAGCGCGTTCATACAGATGTCGTGATTGACGACGCCATTCCAGGAGAACCGCCATGAGCACCATGACCATCACCATCGAACGCACCCCACGCACTCTGCAGTTCGCAGGCCAAAGCCTCCAGGTCGAAGAGTTGAGCATCCGCCTACCGTTTGCACGCAAACCTGCCGACCTCGGCGAACTGGGCGGGAGCGACCAGCACAAGGTCTACGTCACCGAGACCAAGGAGCTCACCCCTGCCGAATTCGACGCCTTTGGGCGCAGCCTGCTGGTGTCACGCGACTGGCTGCGTGGCAAGGGTGGCGGCACTGGCGACGGCTACCTCTGCGTCGAGGTCACTGCTCCCGGACGCCCTTACCTCTACGTCAATCCCGAGGGCGGTGATTACGCCCGCTACGTAGCCCGTCTCGGGTAAGCGAAATTGATCGAGAAAGAGGCCAGGAACAGCTTGGCTTCTCAATCGAACAGCGCGTTACTACAGGTGTCGCAACGATCAACCCGGAGAAGACACCATGACCACCAACCAGATACCCGCCACCCAAAACGAAGCCTGGGGTTTTTGGGGCACGATGAACGAACACGCCAGCGCCGCATGGCCCCTGGCCATGAACGCCATTTCGGACGCCACCCACCAGCCCCTCGAATCGGTGCGGACCTTCCTCGACAGTCGCCACGGACGCCACTTTGCCGACGACGTCCAGAACGGCTTGTACCAAGGCCAAGCCTTGCAGGATGCGATCAACGCCGCCACCCAACGTTGGATGGGCTGGACGATTGGCCGCCAGACCAGTAAGCAGTACGGCATCCCGCGCGGCCTGCCTTACCTGACAGGCTTTGTGATCCACTGCGAAATCTGCGAAGAGATGGCTGCCTGATGAAAGCGCTCGCCACCGAACGGGAGCAGGCACTGCGTTGGCTGATTGCCAACCGGCGTCCAGACATCTCCATCGAGCAGGCTGTGCGCGTCATGTGCATGGCACTGCCGCGCGATCTCACCACCCTGCAAATCCTACGGCGCATCGCCGAGGAAGAAGAGGCCAAGCAGCCCGGCCAGCCATTCAACTGGCGCACAATTCCTGGTCTGCTGCCTCGCGGACAGCCGTCTGGCCGGTGAAGTCCTCCCACCGGCGCACGATCACATCCACGTACTTTGGATCGAGTTCGATCAGCCGCGCGACGCGCCCCGACTTTTCGGCCGCAATCAACGTTGTGCCAGAACCACCGAACGGATCGAGCACCACGTTACCCGGGCGGCTCGAATTGCGGATGGCTCGCTCGACCAGCTCCACCGGCTTCATCGTCGGATGCAGATCGTTCTTCTGCGGCTTCTTGATGTTCCACACGTCGCCCTGATCGCGATCGCCGCACCAGTGGCGTTGTGCCCCCTCGGGCCAACCGTAGAGGATCGGTTCATACTGGCGCTGGTAGTCCGCGCGGCCGAGCGTGAAGGTATTCTTGGCCCAGATGATGAACGTCGACCACTTGCCGCCGGCGGCACGGAAGGCGGCCTGCAGCACATCCAGTTCGCTGGACGACATCGCCACGTAGATGCCGCCACGGCAGTTCGCCATGGTGGGCGTCAGCGCCGCCAGTAGGAAGTCGTAGAAGCCATCGCCCAAGTTGTCGTTGAGGATCGCGCGATCTTTACCGCGCATCTTGTCCTTGGCGCTGTTGGCGTAGTTAACGTTGTACGGCGGGTCGGTGAACACCATGTCCGCCATTTCGCCCTGCATCAACTGGTCGTAGCTCTCGGCCACGGTCGAGTCGCCGCACAGCAGTCGATGCGGGCCCATGATCCAGACGTCGCCCGGGCGGGAGATCGGTGTTTCAGCAACCTCGGGCACCGCGTCTTCATCCGTCTGCCCCACGTTGTCCGGCTCGTCGCCCGCAATCAGTTCGGCCAATGCGTCAGCGTCGAAGCCGGTGATGTCCAGATCGAAACCTTCGAGTTGCAAGGACTCCAGTTCAACGCGCAGCATCGCGTCATCCCAGCCTGCATTCTCGGCAATCCGGTTATCCGCGATAACCAAGGCGCGGCGCTGGGTCGGGCTCAGGTGATCGAGGACGACCACGGGCACGAGTTCCAGCCCGAGTTTCTGTGCGGCGGCCAAGCGTCCATGCCCGGCGACGATGATGCCGTCGCTTCCGGCGAGGATCGGATTGGTGAATCCAAACTCGGCAATCGATGCGGCGATCTGCGCTACCTGATCCTCCGTGTGCGTCCGTGCTTTGCGGGCATAGGGCAGCAGTTTGGCGGTCGGCCACTGTTCGATTTTGTCGGCCAGCCAGTTCATGCCGCCACCTTATCTTCTGATTCACGCACCGCTGCGACTAGCTCGAAGGATTGACCCGTGGCGAGCAGCGTGACCGGCACGGCGGGGTGGTTTTGCTGAAAGCGCTTGATGGCCACGTCCACGTACTCCGGCGCGATCTCGACGCTGCGGCA
>JARKPC010000056.1 GCA_029975435.1 Propionivibrio sp.
ACGCCGGTGACGCCCTGGATGCGCGTGATGCGGTTGAGCAGGAGTTCCTGGAAGGCATCCATGTCCTTGACGACGACCTTGATCTGATAGTCGGCGTCCTGTCCGGTGATCAGCAGGCACTCGAGAACTTCGGGAATCTGCAAAATCTGCCGTTCGAAGTTCTCGAAACGTTCTGGCGTGTGCTTGTCCATCGAAATGTAGATGAGCGCCATCAGCGTGTAGCCCAGGGCCTTTGCATTGATCAGGGCGCGGTAGCCGATCACGATGCCGGCGTCTTCGAGCGTGCGTACCCGTCGCAGGCACGGTGAGGGCGAGAGGCCGATGCGGTCGGCCAGGTCCTGATTGCTGATTCGCCCGTTTTCCTGAAGGATGCTCAGAATCTGGCGATCGTGGCGGTCAATCTCCATAAATTGCCCTGTTTTCTTCTGCATAAGAATAAAATTGCGCAGATGTGTTTTGTTCTTATGTTTTGTTTCAAAACAATACGTTTTCGACGTAAAGAACGCAAGCACCTGCCGGAGTCTTTTGGCTATGATTCTTCTCACCAAGAATACGTCCAGTCAAGGAGTTTGCTGTCATGATGCTGAAAAATCCCGCTGCCAAATATTCCGCCTTCCCTCCGGTTCAACTCGATGACCGGAAATGGCCAGGACGCACGATCACCCAGGCGCCGATCTGGATGAGCACCGATCTGCGGGACGGCAATCAGGCATTGTTCGAGCCGATGAACGTCGAGCGCAAGATGCGTATGTTCAAGCGGCTGTGCTCGATCGGCGTGAAGGAAATCGAAGTCGCGTTCCCATCGGCGTCGCAAACCGATTTCGACTTCGTGCGCAAGCTGATCGAGGAAAAGCACATTCCCGATGACGTGACCATCGAGGTGCTGGCGCCGGCGCGCGAGGCGCTGATCCGCCGTACCTTCGAGGCGCTCAAGGGCGCGCGCCGGGCGATCGTGCATATCTACAACGCCACCTCGCGGCCTTTCCGCGAAATAGTCTTCGGCATGGAGAAGGCCGAGGTCATCGGCATGGCGGTCTCGGCGGTCAAACTCGTTCGACAACTCTGCGAGGAAAACCCCGGCACCGAATGGGTGCTTGAATACAGTCCGGAAACCTTCACCGCGACCGAACTCGATTTCGCGCTGGAAGTGTGCAACGCCGTGACCGAAGCGTGGGGCGCTACGCCGGAGAACAAGATCATCCTCAATCTGCCGACCACCGTCGAGATGGCGACCCCCAACGTCTATGCGGACCAGATCGAGTGGATGCATCGGCATCTCGCCCGCCGCGACAGCATCCTCATCAGCCTGCACCCGCACAACGACCGCGGCACCGCCGTGGCGGCGGCTGAACTCGGGTTGATGGCCGGCGCTGACCGCGTCGAGGGTTGCCTGTTCGGCAATGGCGAACGCACCGGCAACGTCGATCTCGTGACGCTGGCGCTCAACATGTACACGCAGGGTGTCTCGCCGAACCTCGATTTCTCGGATATCAACGCCGTGGCCCGCGACTACGAGCATTGCACGCAGTTGCCGATCCATCCGCGCCATCCCTATGTCGGCGACCTGGTATTCACCGCCTTCTCGGGGTCGCACCAGGATGCGATCAAGAAGGGCTTTGCGCGGCAGCGGCCCGAGGAATTGTGGAACCTTCCGTATCTGCCCGTCGACCCGGCCGACCTCGGGCGCAGCTACGAGTCGGTGATCCGCATCAACAGCCAGTCGGGCAAAGGCGGTATCGCTTATCTCCTGGAGACCGAATACGGCGTGGCCATGCCGCGGCGCCTGCAGGTGGAGTTTTCCGGCGAGGTCCAGCGCTACACCGATACGCACGGGGGCGAGATGGAAGCGGAAGACATCTGGGCGCTGTTTTCCAGGACCTATCTTGAAAGCGAAGCGCCTTTACGGTACATCGAGCATCACCTGTTCGAGGAAGGCAGTGCGCAGGGCATTCGCCTGACCGTACAGAAAAACGGTGAAAAGCATGTCCTGACCGGGCGGGGCAACGGTCCGATCGATGCGGCCGTGCATGCACTGGGGACGATCGGTATCCCGGTCCAGGTGCGCAGCTACGAGGAAAAGTCGATGGGCAAGGGCGAGGACGCCAAGGCCTGCGCTTTCATGGAGGTGATGCTCGCGGGCGGCGACCGGGAGTGCTACGGCGTCGGGATGGACGCCAACATCGTCACCGCCTCGATCCGGGCGCTGATCAGCGGCGTGGATCGCCTGCAAGGCAGCGGGCAGGCATAGTTGCCGACCACACTTGGCGCGGCGGGGGATGGCGCGACCGTCACCGCTCGTCGCCAGGCTTGCCGTTTCCTTGTCCGGTCAGGCTGAGACGGACAAGGTCGGGAACGCCATGCACTCCGAGTTTGGTCATCATCCGCGCTTTGTGAACTTCGACGGTACGGGCGCTGATGCCCAGGGTATTGGCAATTTCCCGGTTGTGTTTTCCGGCGACGACGAGGCTCATCACCTCGCGCTCGCGCGGCGTCAGCTGCTGCAGCAAGCCGTCGAGCTCGGTTCGCGCGTGATCTTTCGTTTCTTCCTCTGACTGGCGCGAATAGGCCTCCTCGATTGCACGGAGAAGCTTGTCGTGGTCGATCGGTTTTTCCAGGAAGTCCACTGCATTGGCCCGGAAGGCTTCCCGCGCCGAACCGACATCGCCATGGCCCGTCATGATGATGACCGGGATCGTCGAGCCTTTCTCCAGGAGACGTTTTTGCAAGGCCAGGCCATCCATGCCCGGCATCCTGATGTCGATCAGCAGGCAGCCCAGCCAGTCAGGGCGATAGGCCCGGAGAAAGCTCTCGGCATCGGCGAACAGGGCAACGGCGTGCCCGTTTATTCCAAGCAGCAGGCCCAGGGCGTCGCGTACAGAGGGGTCGTCTTCGACAATGAATACGGTGTATTGGTTAATCGGCATCGTCAGTCAATTCTTCGAGTGGCAGGATCAGTTTGAACATTCCGTGATTCGCCTCTTCAGCGAGCAGCGTACCCCCGTGAGCTTCCGCGATTGCCCGGCTGATGGCAAGGCCCAGTCCGAGTCCGCTGGATTTCGTGGAGTGGAAAGGTTCGAAAACCCTCTTTACCGCGTTCCTTGAGAGTCCCGGGCCGTTATCTGCGACTGTAATGCATAGCTTGGCATCGTCGGTGACGATTGCAGTTACCTTGACGTGTGGATGGTCGGGACGTTTTTCCGACAAGGCCTCGAATGCATTGGAGATGAGATTGCGCAGCACGACCTCTATTTGCATCCGGTCGGCGAGAAGGAAGACCTCTGGTGCAGTTTCCATGGACAACTGGATCCCGAGTTGCCCGGCCTTTACGCGAAGTGTGTCCGTGCCGGAGGCAAGAAGGTCTCGGGCGGTGACACGTTCGATACGGGTTGCTCCGGTACGAAAGAAATCACGCAGCCGTCGAACGACTTCAGCGGCGCGACGGGACTCCGAAACCATTCGTCCGATAGTGTCGCTGAGGCGGTTCCCGGTTTCGCCCCTTGCCAGCAGTTGCTCACATACCGTTCCGTAAGCCGACAGTGCTGTCAAAGGCTGGTTGATTTCATGGGCCAGTGCGCCTGCCATCTCCGCTGCAGCGGCGAGGCGCAAGGTCTGCCTGAGTTCGGCGTTGATGCGCTGCCTTTCATCGATCAGCACGCCGATGTAGAACCCGACCGACGCGAGGACGGCGGCCATCAGTTGCATTTCAAAAACCATGGAATCCAGCAACCGCAGCCATTGCACGGCCACGATGACTCCCGTCTGCAGGATGAACGCGGCAATCGCCGCACCGGCGAATCCTTGCGCCGCGGCTGCCCAGACCAGTGGCAGGAACATGAGATGGAAATACTTGAAGTCGTCGACTTCCCAGCGACCAAAGGCGATGCCGACCATGATGACTGCCAGGCTGGTGTAGCCAAGCGTGTCCCAGCGCACGAGTACCTGCCTGAGGCGTCCATGATGCTCAATGAGCATCCAGAAGAACGGCATCGCGGCAATCGCGCCGACACAGTCGCCGATCCAGAAGCGCAAGACCAGAAGTCGCCACTCTTCTGCCGGGATTAGTCCCGAGAAGAAAAGGAGGAGCAGGTAGATGCAACTGGTCAGGAAGGTGCCGAACACGACAACGGCCAGCCAGAAGAAGAAGTTGCGCTGGTTGCTCAATCCACCCGAAATGTTGAAGTTTCTCCGGATGATGTCGGCGATCCCGCTGTAGCAGGCGGCGAGGCAGGCCGACTGGATCAGCGTGTTGAGCAGCGGCGAAGGCAGCCCGCGAACCAGCATTTCCCCGAGCAGCAGCGCAATGAACCAGGGAAGGATCGTGTCGCGGCCGTGTTTCATCGAGACGGCGAGCCCAAGTGCGAGGGCGGGATTCCACGGGGTGATGTTCAGCCCGTGTGTCGCATGGAGGAAACTGCCCCAGTCGAGAGCGACGTAGGCGGCGATGAACGCTGTCCAGCGTACAAGTTTGGTTGTTCTCTCTGACATGGTGGCAGTTTGATGTGACGAGTCAGTCGGAATTCTCGCTCCGCCGCGCAATTTGCGCATCCGTGTTTCCCGTACGTGATGTTCCGGCCACCGGTGAAATGACCTACGTGGCAATGTCGCGAGGAGGGGCTGCGCGGCCCATTGCGGTAACGCCCGCCGGCATTTTTCCTTAGTGGTAATGCCGAATTTTCGTGGCTTGCCAATTTTCCTACTATCGCCAGCGATCAAGCGTCTCCTTGTGCTGCTTTGAAAGGGGCGGATGAGTGTGCAAATTTCGATTTGTTTCAGGAGCGGCCATGTTCTTTATCCATGAATTTGTCATTGTATTTCTTAAGCTCTTCGTTGCGTCCTGCCTCGCGGGGATGGTCGTGATGGCTTTTTTCTAGCCTTGCCTCCAACCGTGCGGAAGATGGGGGTTGGGGGCCACCGCCAGGTTTGCTGATCCGGCAGGCAGTAGCGCGGATTGTGTCCTTCTGGTGTTTTCACATTTCAGGAAGAAATATGCTGCGTTTCCAGAATTATCTGTTCGTCCTCCTCAAACTCTTTGCTGCATCCTGCCTGGCGGGGATGATCGTGATGGTGTTCGGCAACGTGGTGTTGCGGTATGCCTTCAACAGCGGCATCACCGTCTCGGAAGAGCTCTCCTCGTGGGGCCTGACGTGGATGACCTACACGGCCGGGCTGATTGCCCTGAAGGAACACGGCCATCTCGGCTTCGACGCCGTCCTCACCAGGTTCCCCCCAATGGTTCAGCGCATCCTTCTCGCCATCGCCCACGTCCTGATGATCGGCATGATGTGGCTGTTCCTCGACGGCAGCTGGCAACAGACCGTCATCAACCTCGGCAACATGGCCCCCGCCTCCGGCATCTCGCTGGGCGCCCTCTACGGCGTCGGCATCGTCTTCAGCGTCATCGCCATCCTCGTCCTGCTCGGCGACCTCTACTGCATCGTCACCGGCCAGCTCAGCCACACCCTCGCCTCCGAGGCCGAAGAAGCCCTTGCCGAAGCGCAACGGCACCGCCTCGACGACACCCACTAGCCCAGGACCGACACCATGACCATCCTCATCTTCCTCGGCGCCCTCGTCGGCTGCATGATCATCGGCATGCCCATCTCCTTCGCCCTCCTCGGCGCGGCGGTGGGACTCATGCTCCACCTCGACATGTTCGACTCGCAGATCATCGCCCAGAACCTCATCAACGGCACCACCTCCTTCACCCTCATGGCCGTGCCCTTCTTCCTCCTCGCGGGCGAGGTCATGAACGCCGGCGGCCTCTCCAAGCGCATCGTCAAGGTCGCTCTGGCGCTGGTCGGCCACCGCAAGGGCGGGCTCGGCTACGTCGCCATCGTCGCCTCCGTCCTGCTCGCCAGCCTCTCCGGCTCCGCCGTCGCGGATGCCGCCGCGCTCGCTACCCTGCTGGTTCCCATGATGGTTTCTGCGGGCCACGGACGCGGCCAGTCCTGCGGTCTCGTCGCCGCCGGCGGCATCATCGGCCCGATCATCCCGCCCTCGATCCCCTTCATCCTCTTCGGCGTCGCCGGCGGCGTCTCCATCTCCAAGCTCTTCCTCGCCGGCATCGTCCCCGGCATCCTCATGGGCATGGGCCTCGCCTTCACCTGGTGGTGGGTCTCCCGCCACGACAGCGCCCAGGTCCATGACAAGCAAAGCTGGGCCGACGTCATGGCCGCCCTCAAGGAAGGCATCTGGGCCCTGTTCCTCCCCGCGATCATCATCTTCGGCCTCAAGTTCGGCATCTTCACCCCGACCGAAGCCGCGGTGGTCGCCGCCGTCTATTCGCTCTTCGTGGCGATTGTCATCTACCGCGAGCTGAAGATCGGGCAGGTTTTCGACGTGCTGGTGGCCGCCACCAAGAGCACCGGCATCGTCATGTTCCTCGTCGCGGCCGCGCTGGCCGCCGCCTGGCTGATCACCATCGCCGACCTGCCGGGGCAGATGGTCGAACTCCTGCAGCCGCTGATGGGCAGCCAGACGCTGCTGATGCTGGCGATGATCGCCATCCTGTTCGCCGTCGGCTGCGTGATGGACCTCTCGCCGATCATCCTGATCCTCACCCCCGTGCTGCTGCCGGTGGCCAAGCAGGCCGGGATCAACGAAATCTACTTCGGGGTGATCTTCGTCGTCTGCGGCTCGATCGGCCTGATTACCCCGCCGGTCGGCACCGTGCTCAACGTCGTCGCCGGCGCCACCAAGAGCAACATGACCCAGGTCGTCAAGGGCGTCGCCCCCTTCCTGCTCTCGCACCTCGTCATCCTGACCCTGCTCATCCTCTTCCCGGCGCTGGTCATCGTGCCGGCCAAGTGGTTCGGGAGTTGATTTTCTGCTCGTCATGACAGGGGCGTACGCTATCATGCAGTGATGTGGCGACCATCGCTTCCTCTGCTGTTGTTTTTCGCCTTCGCGGCGCTTGGCGGTTGCGCGACCGACTTTCGTTCCGGTCGGCAGCAGGCGCCGCGTTTTGATCCTCGCTATCTGGCGAAAACCGAGATCGACCGGGTCATCGACGCGAATCGCGCCGAGGTGATGGCCGGCTTGCGCCGGCTGGCTGCAAAACTGTACCGGCGGAATCCGTGGGAGTGGAAGAAGGGCGGTCACTCCGGGGTCGATGCGGCCGTCGACCGCCTGTTTTCGGGCGTTCTCGGCTTTCCGGAACTGGGCGGGCGGCGGGAGGGCGACGCGGCCCTGTTCGCTTTCAGTGCCGCATATCAGGGTGACCGGATCCTGGCCGTAATGGCCGGCCTGATCGGGATGGTCGACGCCGCGTTCGAGCACAAGGACGATTTCTACGTGCTCGACAACCTCGACGAGCAAAAGCTCTACAATTGCGCCCGCAACATCGAAATCGCCGTCTGGAAAATGTCCTCGACCCGGAATGCCAATGGCGGCCCCCTGCTCGTATCCAACGAGCTGGATCCGAATAACCCGAATCTGAGTTTTGAGCGTGAATTCGGACGCATCATCGGCCTGCTGGATTTTCTGGCCAAGGTTGTCGCCGACAAGCATGGTCGTTCGATCACGCGCCTGACCCAGAGCATTGCGACGGCGGTCTTTCTTCCCGTTGGCTCGCTTTGAATCAGATGAAATCCAGGATGAAGTCCATC
>JARKPC010000092.1 GCA_029975435.1 Propionivibrio sp.
CTACGCCATGATTCTCGGCATCGACGCCCTCCTCGACATGGGCCGCACCTGCCTGAACGTCGGCGGCGACATGGTCTGCACCGCCATCGTCGCCAAGGGCGAGGGCGAACTCGATATGGAAAAGTGGGCGTGATCGCCTGACAACGCACAATCCGTTTCCCCGTGCGGGGAGGCGGATTGTGTGTCGGGTCATAATATTGAATTTTTTCGGAAAGTCTGTGAGGTTGTGTCGTGACGGGAAAAGCAACAAGGCGCCATTTCGGAATTGTCGGCGGGCTGGGCGCGCTCGGTGCGGCCGATGTGTTCTTCAAGCTGGTCAAGGCGTTGCCGGCGAGAAGCGGACAGGAACAGCCGGAAATCCTTTTCGAACAGCATCCGTTTCGTGATGAAGAGAATCCCGGCGCCGCCGGAGCTTCCCAGAACGGCCGCAAGATCTATGTCTTCGACATGGTCAGGGGGTTTGCGGATCGGCATGTCGATACGGTTCTCTTGCCGTGTTTCTTGAGTCATACCTTCCTCGACGAGATTGCGGCCGAGACGACGCCGCATATCGCCAATATCATGGAAGCGCTGCGCGACCATCTGACGCACCAGCATCCGGGCGTAAGGCGCCTGGGCATCCTCACTTCCGATTACGTGCGCGCCAAGCGTCTGTTCGAACGCTATTTCCCGGAAGACGGATGGACTCTCTGTTATCCGCGGAGCGAAGTGCAACGTGACTGCGTGATGCCTGCCATCTATGGTCCTCAAGGGATCAAGGCGGGCTGCCTGCGCGGCTCTTCAGTGGATCTGCTGTCCAAAGCTTGTGTGGATCTGCTGGGGCAGGGCGCCGAATTGATCGTCCCCGGGGTCTCGGAAATCCCTGTGGTCATCGATGCCCTGCAGGAGCGTGGAATACCGATCATCGACACGAACCAGATCTATGCCAACTACGCCGTATCCGACCAGATCGGCCAGAAGGCGAAGCAGTTCAAGATCGGGGTGGTCGGCGGTGTCGGGCCGGCGGCAACCGTGGATTTCATGAACAAGATCGTGCGCAATACACGGGCCGGCCGTGATCAGGAACATGTCAAGCTGGTCGTCGAACAGAATCCCCAGATTCCGGATCGCACCGAGAATCTGATCGGCGACGGTGTCGATCCCACGATAGCTTTGTACTCGACGTGCAAGAAGCTCGAGGCGGACGATGCGAACATCATCGCGATCCCATGCAACACTGCGCATGCCTTTGTTGAGCGCATCCAGCCGTACCTGTCGATTCCGATCGTGAACATGCTGTTCGAAACGGCCGAGTGCATCAAGCGGAACCATGGAACATGCAGGAAAATCGGCCTGTTGGCCACCAGTGGAACGATCGGAAGCCGTGTTTACCACGATGCCATCGGCAACGCCGGATTCGAGCTTCTCGTCCCGGACGAGGAAAACCAGAACCGGGTGATGAGTGCGATCTATGGACCCCAGGGGGTCAAGGCGGGTTTCACCGAAGGCAAGTGCGTCGACGATCTATTGCTGGCATTGACTTCACTGGTATTGCGGGGAGCTGAGGTAATCATTCTCGGCTGTACCGAGTTGCCTCTTTTGCTCGAGCAGAACGAGGAATTTCCTGTGGCGGGTAAAACGGTCGTGGTTCTGGACCCGACGGAAATACTGGCGCGGAAATGTGTTCAGTTGAGCGGAAATTCTGTTCAGGAATAGGCTTCGGTGGCACCGGATCGATGGGGCCAGCAGCCGGCGCGCCACCGTGCATGCTTCCTTGGGTAGTGCGTTGGCGAGCGCTTCCGGGTCTGCGAAATTCCCTGCTACCATTCCGGCTGGTTGAAGTGGCAAAAAAAGGGGGGGCCTGACTGATCGCTGTCGGGCCGGACACGTGGCCGTATCGACTGACCATAACGATTCCGGAGGATGTATGTCTTTGAAACAGCGTCTGCTTGCCCTGATTGCCGTCATGATCATGCTGGTGATTGCGGCCTTGTCGGGGATCGCCTACTGGCAAATGCGCATCCAGATCATCGATGGGGTGAGCAAGGAAATCGAGGCTTCCGTGCGTGGCAATCGCGAAGCGCTCTCACGCTGGATGGCGCAACGGCGCGACGCGATCGAGGCCACGGCAAACAGGCTGTCCGCGGGCGGCGATCCGTTGCCGTTCCTCAACGCAGGGAAGGATGCCGGGCGATTCGACCAGACGTTTGCCGGCTATGGCGACAAGCGGATGATCTACAACCTCGCGGAGAAGAAACCGCCGGAAGGGTACGATCCCACGGCTCGGCCCTGGTACAAGCTGGCCAACGAGGTCAAGGGCACCGTGGCGACGGCGCCGTACATCTTTGCCAGCACCAAGAAACCGGGGATTACCGTGGCCAGGCCGTTCGACGCCGGTGGGCAGCCGGGTGTGGTCGGCGGCGACATTTCGCTTGAAGAAATGATCGCCATCGTCAATTCGATCCAGTTGCGCGGCGACGGTTACGCGTTCCTCGCCACTCGCGACGGGAAGATCGTGGCTCATCAAAAGCCTGATTCCGCCCTGAAGCCCGTGGCGGAAGTGATTGTCGGATTCGACGCTGGGGGGCTGCAGTCGGCCGACGACAAGATCGCGGTGCGCGAAGTCGTGCTGGATGGAAGGACGAAGTATGTCGTGGCATCTTCCGTGCCGGGCGTGGACTGGGTTCTTTGCGCGGTGGTCGACAAGGCGACGATACTCTCCCCGTTGAACTCGTTGCTGATGGTTCTCGTCATCGCCGGCCTCTCGATGGTCGCTCTCGGCGCGCTCCTTGGCAACGTGGCCTTGTCACGTTTGCTCACCGGGTTGTTCCGGCTGCGCGACGCGCTGGCGGAAATTTCCAGCGGGCAGGGCGATCTGACGCGCAAGCTGACCGCCGATTCAAAGGACGAAATCGGACAGACGGCGGCGGCCTTCAATCGCTTCATCGACAGCCTGCGCAGCATGTTCATCGAGGTGCGCGACAATGCCACGGCGCTCAATACCGGGTTCGGCACACTGAACGGGATGACCCACGCGATGGCCTCCGAGTCCGAACGCCAGGCGGAAACCTTGAGTTCCACTGCGGCGACGATCGAGGAAATCACAGTCAGCATCAACCACATCGCCGAAAACGCCAGGCACGCGGAACAGACTGCGACGTTGACCGGCGACGTGTCCAGGCAGTCGGCGGAGGCGGTCAATGATCTTGCGCAGGGGATCGAGAAAATTTCCGAGAAGGTCGGGCAACTGGCCAACACCCTGACTTCGCTCGGACAGCGGTCCAACCAGATGAATGCCATCATCGGGGCGATTCGCGAGATTGCCGACCAGACCAACCTTCTGGCACTGAATGCTGCGATTGAGGCGGCCCGGGCCGGGGAATCGGGGAGAGGATTCGCGGTGGTGGCCGATGAGGTCAGGAAATTGGCCGAGCGCACGTCGCGGGCGACGGTGGAGATCGGTACCCTGATCGACTCGACGCATGGGGATATCCAGTCGGCGCTGAAGGACATGGGCGATACCCAAAACTCGGTGGCCGCCGGATTGGATGCCTCGCGGAATGTGGCTTCCGAAATGACGGGCATCCAGGCAGAGGTCGGGAAACTGGTCAGTTCGATCCGGGATATCGCCGAGGCGACGCACGAACAGTCGGTGGCGACCAACGAGATGGCGCGGGCCGCTGAAGAGGTGAATCGCATGACCATCGAAACCGACCAGGCCGTGCAGGGAGCGAACCGGACCGTCGACGAATTGAGCGGCTTGTCCAAGGGGCTGTACGGGCTGGTCGAACGTTTCCGGCTGTAGTATCCGTTGCGCGAAGTCGACGACACGGCAAGAAAACAAGGGGACCGGTCCGTTCCCGAGGCTGCTTCGGTTCGCGTCGAAGCACTCGTCCCGGAATGCGAAGCCGCTGTGCGCGAGTGGGCGCATCGCCTCGGTCTGCCTTGCGGCGGCACGTCCGACTACGCGTTGCAGTTGGGCCCGGACGGGCTGCAACTGGCGTTGCTCGGTCCGGACGCGCCGGGACCGGTGCGGGTCGATTTCGTGGCCGGGGCGGTCGCGCATCGTCGGCAGTTCGGCGGCGGCAGCGGACAGATGATCGCCAAGGCCGTCGGCATTCAGCCGGGAATCCGGCCCTCGGTTCTGGATGCGACAGCCGGGCTGGGGCGCGACGCGTTTGTGCTGGCGGGGCTGGGATGCGATGTGACGCTGATCGAACGGCATCCGCTGATCGCTGCTTTGCTCGAGGATGGCTTGTCGCGTGCGAGCGGCGATGCCGTGGTCGGGTCGATCGTCGCGCGCATGCGCCTTCTCGCGGGAAATGCCATCGAGCTGATGCGTGCCTGGGAGGGCGAGGCGCCGCAGGTTGTGTACCTCGATCCGATGTTCCCGCATCGCGACAAGAGTGCGCTGGTGAAGAAGGAAATGCGCCTTTTCCGGCCGCTGGTGGGCGATGACGACGATGCTCCCGCTCTGCTGGAAGCTGCGCTGGCACTGGCTTCGCACCGCGTCGTCGTGAAGCGGCCGCGCAAGGCACCGGTGATAGGCGGCATTGCCGCGAGCTACGCGCTGGAAGGGAATTCCAGCCGTTTCGACATCTATCCGAGACGGTCGTTCAAAGAAAAGGCCTGACAGTTTCCTGTCAGGCCCCGAGAGAAGGCGTCGTGAAGAATCAGGATGTGCTGGCGGTGGCGTGCCACAACCGCAGTTTCTCCAGCGACAAATGTTCGGCTTCGTGCAGCACCATACGGGCGCCTTCGAAATCCTCGTCATGCGTGTAGTCGCTCAGCGTGATCACCGTCGGAATGCCGGCGGCAAGGCTGGATGCCAGCCCATGTGCGGAGTCCTCGACGACCAGGCAGTCTCGCGGCGGCAGCTTGAGCTGTTCAAGCACTTTCTTGTAGACGTCGGGTGAGGGCTTCTTTGACTGGACGACCTCGCCGGAAACAATGGCGTCGAACCAGGCCTCGGCATTCGGCCCGAGGTTGGCGCGCAGCAGGCCGACGATGTTTTCCAGTTTTGAACTGGACGCAATGCCGAGGCGCACGTCTTCGGTGCGGGCATCGCAGATCAGCTGGCCGATGTCGGCGCGCAGCGGGATCGCTCCTGCGGCGAGCAGGCGCTGGTAGTTGCGCGTCTTGAGTTCATTGATGCGTTGCATCAGTTCTTCGAAATCAGGTCGAGCGCGCACTGCCGGATCGAAGTGCTCGGCGTAAAAATGAAGCCGTTCAAGACCGCCGCTCTTGATCAACAGCGTACCGTAGAAGGATTCGTCCCAGTACCAAGGCAGCCCAACCTCGGCAAATGCCGCGTTGAACGCCGGGCGATGTCCGTCGCGCTCCGTGTTGGCCAGTGTTCCGTCGACATCAAAGA
Organism: Propionivibrio sp.; assembly: GCA_029975435.1. Taxonomy (GTDB): domain Bacteria; phylum Pseudomonadota; class Gammaproteobacteria; order Burkholderiales; family Rhodocyclaceae; genus Propionivibrio. Next base: position 5,354 of record JARKPC010000092.1, read on the forward strand.
TGAGTGCGCGCAAAGCCATGATGTAGTACCCGAAATTGGTTGAGAGAATGAAGGGTAGCGTATTTTTTAGCGCTGGGGTTGTTCCGATTAGTCATATTTAACTGAATATTTAGCAATTCCTAACCATATCCCTCGCTGGTACACTCGCCTACGCTGGGCTATTCTTGGGAGCCGACATTGTATTTCCTGTCGGCCTTTTAGTTCAAAAGTGGAGTTTTTCTCACGTGAAACCGACTTATATCGGTGGTTCTGACTATTTTCACAAGGTCGTGGACTGCCAGTGGGCCTGTCCGGCCCATACTCCTGTTCCCGAGTACATCCGGCTGATTGCCGGGGGGCGGTACTCGGAAGCGTACATGATCAACTGGAAGTCGAACGTCTTTCCCGGGATTCTCGGGCGGGTGTGCGACCGGCCGTGCGAGCCGGCGTGCCGACGGGGCCGGATCGACAAGGATCCGGTGGCTATTTGCCGCTTGAAGCGTGTCTGCGCCGACCTCAAGGACGACATCCAGGCGGTGCTGCCCAAGGCTCCCGAGAAGAAGAACGGCAAGCGCGTGGCCTGCATCGGCGCCGGCCCGGCCTCGCTGACCGTGGCGCGCGACCTCGCCCTGCAAGGCTACGCGGTCAGCATCTTCGACTGCGGCAAGGCCCCCGGCGGCATGGTGCGCACCCAGATCCCCAAGTTCCGGTTGCCCGACAGCGTGATCGACGAAGAGTGCGACTACATCCTCAACCTCGGCGTCGAACTGCACCTCAACCACTGGGTCAAGAGCCTCAAGGACATGACCGACGGCGATGAGTGGGATGCCGTCTTCGTCGGCACCGGCGCCCCGCGCGGGCGCGACGCCGATATCCCGGGTCGCCAGGAAGCGGCGGCGCACATCCACATCGGCATCGACTGGCTGGCCAACGTCGCCTTCGGCCACACCACCAAGATCTCCCCGCGCGTCATCGTCCTCGGTGGCGGCAACACTGCCATGGACTGCTGCCGCTCCGCGCGCCGTCTCGGCGGCACCGACGTCAAGGTCGTCGTGCGCAGCGGCTTCGACGAAATGAAAGCCTCCCCGTGGGAGAAGGAAGAAGCCCTGCACGAACAGATCCCGATCATCAACATGCACGTGCCCAAGGAATTCGTGCATGAGAACGGCAAGCTCCTCGGCGTCAAGTTCGAGATCGTCAAGGCCGAATACGACGAAAGAGGCCGCCGCAACCTCGTGCCCACCGGCGAACCGGATGTGTTCATGGAATGCGACGAAGTGCTCGTCGCCATTGGCCAGGAGAACGCCTTCCCGTGGATCGAGAAGGACATCGGCTTGGAATTCGACAAATGGGGCCTGCCGGTCTTGAACGCGCAGACCTTCCAGTCGACGCTCCCGAAAGTCTTCTTCGGCGGCGATGCCGCCTTCGGCCCCAAGAACATCATCACCGCCGTCGCCCACGGCCACGAAGCGGCGATTTCCATCGACCTCTTCTGCAAGAGCAAGAAACTCGAAGATCGACCGCCGCACAGCGTCACGCTGGTCAGCCAGAAGATGGGCATCCACGAATGGAGCTACGACAACCAGGTCTCCGAGGAAGAGCGCAAGAAGGTTCCGGTCAAGTCCCTGGAAAAGACCCTCAAGAACATCAAGCTCGAACTCGAGCTCGGGTTTGACCCGCTGATGGCCTGTTCCGAAGCCGAACGGTGTCTGAACTGCGACGTCGAGACCGTATTCACCCCGAAGGCCTGTATCGAATGCGACGCCTGCGTCGACATCTGTCCGACCGAGTGCATCACCTTCACCGCCAACGGCGAAGAGGACGACCTGCGCGGCCGCCTCAAGGCCCCGGCGAAGAACACCGACCAGGCCCTGTACGTGTCCGACACGCTGAAGACCGGACGCGTCATGGTCAAGGACGAAAACATCTGTCTGCATTGCGGCATGTGTGCCGAACGCTGCCCGACGGGCGCCTGGGACATGCAGAAGTTCTATCTTGAAACCGCCCAGGCCGGCCGGGAGGCTCCGAGAACATGAGTACCATGCAACCCCTTCAGAAGTGCAACGACTTCGTCATCAAGTTCGCCAACGTCAACGGCACCGGTTCGGCCTCGGCCAATGAACTGTTCGCCCGCGCCGTGATGGGCATGGGCGTGCCCGTGGCCCCGCGCAACATCTTCCCCTCCAACATCCAGGGCATGCCCACCTGGTACGAGATGCGCGTTTCCGGCGAAGGCTGGCTCGGCCGCTCCGGCGGCTGCGACCTGATGGTGGCCATGAACCCGCAGACCTGGGACCGCGACGTCGCCGAACTCGCGCCGGGCGGCTACCTCTTCTACGACAGCACCAAGATGCTGCCGCGCTCGCGTTTCCGCGACGACATCGTCGTGCTCGGCCTGGCGCTGACCGAGATCTGCACGCGCGAATACACCGACCCGCGCCAGCGCCAGCTGATGAAGAACATCCTCTACGTCGGCGCGCTGACCGCGCTGCTGGACATGGACTTCAAGGTCGTCGAAGGCCTGATCGCCCACCAGTACCGCGGCAAGGACAAGCTGATCGCCTCCAACCTGCAGGCCCTGAAGCTCGGCTACGACGAAGCCAAGGCCACGCTGCCGTGCCCGATCGGCCTGCGTGTCGAACACTCCGACGGCGTTGGCCAGCGCATCTTCAGCAACGGCAACGACGCCTGCGGCCTGGGCGCCGTCTATGGCGGCGCGACCGTCGCGGGCTGGTACCCGATCACCCCGTCGACTTCGGTCATCGAAGCCTTCAGCGCCTACTGCCGCAAGTTCCGCACCGACCCGGACAACGGCATGGCGCGCTACGCCATCGTCCAGGCCGAAGACGAACTGGCCTCGATCGGCATGGTCATCGGCGCCTCGTGGAACGGCGCGCGCGCCTTCACCGCTACGTCCGGCCCGGGCATCTCGCTGATGCAGGAATTCTTCGGCCTGGCGTACTTCGCCGAAGTCCCGGCAGTGATTGTCAACGTCCAGCGCGGCGGCCCGTCGACCGGCATGCCCACGCGCACCCAGCAGTCCGACCTCCTGGCCTGCGCCTACGCCTCGCACGGCGACACCAAGCACGTGCTGCTGTTCCCCGAAGACCCCTACGAGTGTTTCACCCTGACGGCGCAGGCCTTCGATCTCGCCGAGCGGCTGCAGACGCCGGTCTTCGTCATGTCCGATCTCGATATCGGCATGAACGAGGTACTGTGCCAGCCCTTCGACTGGGACGACAACCGCCAGTACGACCGCGGCAAGGTGATGAGTGCCGCCGACCTCGATGCCGGCAAGAACTTCGGGCGCTACCTCGACGTCGATGGCGACGGCATCCCGTACCGCACCATCCCCGGCACGCACCCGACCAAAGGCGCCTTCTTCAGCCGCGGCACCACGCGCAACGCCTACGCCAAGTACAGCGAGGCCGGTACCGACTACGTCTACAACATGGAGCGCCTGCGCCGCAAGTTCGTCACGGCGAGGAAGCTCGTGCCTGCCCCGATCGGGAAGAAAGCCAGCCAGGCCACCCGCTTCGGCGCCATCTACTACGGCTCGACCAGCCCGGCGATGGCCGAAGCCTTTGCCATGCTGGAGAAGCAGGGCGTG
>JARKPC010000099.1 GCA_029975435.1 Propionivibrio sp.
CTACGCCATGATTCTCGGCATCGACGCCCTCCTCGACATGGGCCGCACCTGCCTGAACGTCGGCGGCGACATGGTCTGCACCGCCATCGTCGCCAAGGGCGAGGGCGAACTCGATATGGAAAAGTGGGCGTGATCGCCTGAATCGGTTCTTCGGCAATGTCGGACCAAGTGCAGCGCGTCGGGAGATGCGGTCGATCGCTTGGTCCGGCCGGGACAGAGGGAACTCAGTATTTCGTGGTTTCCTTACAACAAGAACCGGGATAACAGATGCAGCCCCGCCTCCGGTTCGGGGCTGCTTTTTTTTCGCAGCTTCACACGTAATCACGTATCGTTAGAGCCGGGAAACCCATCGAACACATTGACAGCGTCGGCCATTCAATCGCCTCGCCGACAGATCCGGACCAACCTCTTTTTCATGGCCGAACAAAGAAAAAGGGAACAACTCACCGCACCCCGCGACTCGACACCCATTCACGCATGCTGATACGCCGCCCATTGCGCCTGACGCTCATCCTCCTGGCCATCGCCTCGCTGGTCTTCGCAGTGGGCGTGGCAACGTACCAGATCAGCCAGCAGATGGGACTGTCCGAACTTCAGGCAACGGGACGCCATCGCCTCGATCTCTATGCGGCCAGCCTGGAGCGCGAGATCGGAAAATACGCTTATTTTCCAGCCACCCTCGGACTCGAACGCGATGTCCTGGATCTGCTTGCCCGCCCTGACGATGCAAGGCTGACAGAAGCACTCAACGGCTATCTCGAACAACTCAACGATCGTGCGGGAACACTGGCCATCTATATCATGAACCGCAAGGGCAAGGTACTGGCCGCCAGCAATTGGCGCAGAAGCGACAGTTTCGTCGGTGAAGACCTGTCATTCCGCGCCTATTTCCGCGACGCGCTGGACAGCGGAAGCGGCCGCTTCTTCGGGATAGGCACGACACGCAGCGAACCCGGCTACTACCTGTCGTCAGCACTGGCAGACAAGGGAAGAATGCTCGGGGTCGCCGTGGTCAAGGTGAGTCTGGAACAGCTGGAGAAATCCTGGACGACAGTGGAAGCCCCGGTTCTTGTCGCCGATGAGAACGGGGTGGTCATCCTCAGTTCGGTTCCCGACTGGAAATTCACGACCTTGCGGCCTCTTGACGAAAGCACCCGCAACGCCTTCGATCGCACCCAGCAATATAACCGCCGGGCGCTTCAACCGCTGGGCGTAAAGGAAGTCTCGACGCTCAAATTCGGTGCCCGCGTCGTACGCCTGGCCAAGGAACAGCAGGAAATGGTATCGTCATACCCGGTGGCCGGAAAGTTCCTGTGGCAGTCCCAACCTATGCCGGGAACGCCATGGACGCTCACGGTTTTCTCGCATCTGGATCCGGTTGACGAAATCGGGCTGATCCGTGCTGCGGTAGCGGGAATCACCACGATCCTTCTATGTATCGTGGCGGCCATGGTATTCCAGCGGAGACGACATCTGAGCGACCGCCTCGCCGCGCGGGAAGCCCTGCAGAAGGCCTACGACGATCTGGAGCGCAAGGTCGAGGAACGCACGGCCGATCTCTCCTCCGCAAACAAGCAGTTACAGGACGAGGTTGTGGAACGCGCGCGCGCCGAACGCACACTTCGCGCAGCCCAGGACGAACTGATCCAGGCAGGCAAGCTCGCGGTTATCGGACAGCTGTCTGCCGGTATTGTGCACGAACTCAACCAACCGCTCGCAGCACTGCGCACACTGTCAGGCAATGCCACACGCTTTCTCGATCGTGGAGACGAAACCACAGCCCGGAATAACCTCGAGCGCATCGGGCAACTCGTCGATCGCATGGGGCAGATTACGGGACAACTCAAGGCCTTTGCCCGGAAGTCGACCGGACAGGCCCAACCCACCGACATCAGAATGGTCGTCAATAGCGCGATCGCGCTGCTCGATCAGCGCTTGTTGAGTTCAGGCGCACACATCGAGTCCCACTTCCCCGAAACACCAATCGAAGCTTTTTGCGATGCAAACCGTCTCGAACAGGTCGTGGTCAATCTGATCGGCAACGCCCTCGATGCTCAAACCGGGCAGGATTCCCCGAGAATCGAAATCCACGGCGACATGCACGACGAGATGATCCGTCTGCTGGTTCGCGACCATGGCCCTGGATTGAGCGACGAGGCACTTGACCGCATCTTCGAACCTTTCTTCACGACCAAGGATGCGGGCCACGGCCTGGGGTTGGGGTTGGCCATCTCGGCGGGAATCGTCAGCGACTTCGGCGGGACCCTTGCCGGGAGCAACCACCCGGAAGGCGGCGCCGTGTTCACCTTGCAACTACCTCATGCGCGGAACTCAAAACCATCATGAACCTCAAGGTACTGATTATCGAAGACGATCCGGATGTTCGCCTCGGTTGTGAACAGGCACTGCAACTCGAGGGAATCTCCACCGAAAGCGCAGGCAGTGTCGAAGAAGCACGACGGTATCTGTGCGCGGATTTTCCCGGTGTCATCGTCAGCGATATTCGTCTGCCGCGCATGGACGGCATCACGTTCCAGCGCGAGTTGACCCGCACCGACCCCGAGCTGCCCGTGGTTCTGATCACCGGTCACGGCGATATCTCGATGGCCGTCCAAGCGATGAAGGACGGAGCTTACGATTTCATTCAGAAACCATTTCCTCCGGAGCAACTCGTCGAAGTCGTCCGACGCGCAATCGAAAAACGGCAGCTGGTACTGGAGGTTCGAGAACTTCGTCACCGCCTCGAAGGGCGCGACCATATCGAAGCCCGCCTGATCGGTCAATCCAGCGGCATGGTGCGTGTCCGCGAACTGATCGCCGGTTTGGCCAACAGCGCGGCCGACGTGCTGATCCAGGGAGAAACCGGGAGCGGCAAGGAACTCGTCGCGCGCTGTCTGCACGAAGCCAGTCCGCGCTACAAGGGCAACTACGTGGCCATCAATTGCGGCGGGCTTCCCGACACCCTGTTCGAGAGCGAAATCTTCGGGCATGAGGCGGGAGCCTACACCGGAGCAGGCAAGCGACGAGTTGGCCGAATTGAGCATGCCAATGGCGGCACGCTCTTTCTCGACGAAATCGAATCCATGCCGATTCCCATGCAGATCAAACTGCTCAGGGTGCTGCAGGAACGCACGTTGGAGCGGCTCGGATCCAACGCCACCATTCCGGTCGACTGCCGGGTGATCGCCGCCACCAAAGTCGATCTAAGATTGCTTGCCGAACAGGGCCTGTTCCGTGCCGACCTGTATTACAGGCTAAGCGTCGCCACGCTCACGCTGCCCCCGCTTCGGGAACGTCGCGAAGACATTCCCCTCCTCTTCCAGCATTTCCTGCTGCAGGCCGCCGCACGACATGACCGCCCCGTCCCGGCCATCGACACAGCACGCATACACATCCTGCTGGGCTATCACTGGCCGGGCAATGTCCGCGAACTGCGAAATGTGGCTGACCGCTGTGTACTGGGAATCGAATGCGGCGCCCCGCCATTCGGAAAGGAGATCAGCGATCGACCGCTTCCATTGCATGAAACCGTCGACGCATTTGAAAGGGCGTTGATCGCCGATGCGCTGCAACGGAACCAGGGGAGCCTCGCGCGCAGTGCCGAGGATCTGTGCATTCCAAAGACGACGCTGCACGACAAGATCAGGAAGTACGGCCTGTAGGGCCCGACCAGCGCGCGCTCGACGCCATCCGTCACCCGGACACGTCGGACACCGCCGCGAAAAAGCGATTAAATGCTATATTCCTAACGTTTTGGTATATCGCATCGCGTGTTTTCCGGAGGTTGGCGACCATGAAACCAGGGGCAATCGGCTGTTTCCTCAAGACTCTCGTATCCGGGTTGCTTGCCGCAACATGGGCCATCTCCGGGTGGTCGCAGGATCTCGGGGAAATCCGCGAGCGCGGGCTGATCCGGCATCTCGGCGTACCCTACGCGCGATTCGTCAGCGGCAGCGGCGAGGGGTTCGACGTCGAAATCGTGCAGATGTTTGCCCGCCATATCGGGGTTCGCTATGAATACGTCGAGTCCGACTGGATCAATGTAATCGAGGATCTCATCGGCCAGAATATCGAGTACAAGCCGACTGTACGAACTACCGGCAAACGCCCGATCCGCGGCGATATCATCGCCAACGGGCTGACCATCCTGCCAAATCGAAAAAAGCTCATCGATTACTCGCAACCGACCTTCCCGTCGGCTGTCTGGCTATTGGCGCGCGCCGACTCAAAGGTCAAGCCAATCGATCCGACGGGCAACCTCATCCAGGACATCAAGGCCACCAAGGCCAAACTGACCGAGGCCAGCACTTTTGTCATGGACAACTCCTGCCTTGACCCGAAGCTTCATGAACTCGAAGGCAAAGGATACCGGTTACAGCGTTTCACGACCAATGCCAGCCTCAATGACATGGTCCCGGCGGTGCTCAAGAACGAGAGTGAAATGACCCTGCTCGACGTCCCGGACATCATCGTCTCAATGGAAAAATGGCCGGGCCAGATCAAGGTCATCGGACCGATCTCCGAACAGCAGCTAATGGCCGCGGGATTTCGCAAGACCTCCCCTGAACTGCGCAAGGCATTCAACGAATTCCTGACCGGATTGAAACAGGACGGCACCTACATGAAGCTGGTGCAAAAGTACTACCGGGCTGCGCCGCGCTACTTGCCGGACTTTTTCCGCGACCCATCGATCAGGCATTGACGCTCTAAATGCAGGAAGAACGCGGCATTCTGACGTTTTTCACACGGCACAAGAAGAGTGTCATCACCTTTCTGCTTTTCATCGCCTATGCGGGCGCCGTTTTCTGGAGCAACTACCAGTCGCTGCAACGGGTACAACAGGACGCGCTCGTTCAGTTTCAGCTGGAGGCGGAAAAACAGGCGTCCGCCGTGTCGTATTTTTTTTCCGAACGGCGAATCGAGACCGCCGAACTCGCCGAATCCGAACCGGTCGTCAATTTCTTCAGGAATCGCGACCTGGGCATGAGCTATCGATACGGGCTGGGGGTCAACGTCCAGCTGATCGAAGACCGCTTCGAATACGCCACAGGTAAACGGAGAGGCGGCAGCCAGCCGATCTTCAGCGGTTTCATGTTGATCGATAGCGACGGTTCCCGGGTCGCGGAGTGGACAGTCCCGTAACCAGACGCCAACCTCAGGGACTGGCTGATGCTGGGGAACCACGAGCCCCGCACCCGACTGGGAAGCAGGGACGGTACCATCGTGGTCATGGTTCCGGTGTGGATCAACAATGCCTATCGCGGAGAACTGCTGGCCTGGATCAACACGGGCGCCAGCTTTGCCCAGTTTGGTTCCACGCGATCGGCAAGACACAGCCTGCTGGTCAATCGCCATACCGGGGAACCTCTGCACGCGGAAACCGGCGCTCCTCGGCTGAACGATGATTATTGGCAGTTGCTCAGCGAGCGGAGTGTGTCGGCAGATGCCACCCGCGTCGTCTCTTACACGAGTGGCGGAAACACTTACAACATAGCCAGGGTGGACATCGAAAACACCCCGCTTTCTTTCATTTCCATATCGACGGAACAAGCAGCGGAAAGTGGAACTGCGCGGCTCTTCCTCATCGCGGCGGCAGTCATTCCTTTCATCGTGATTCTCGTCGGCCTTCTCGACGTCATGGAACGCCGCCGACTGGAAAACATGCGCATCATCGCCCAGACCGAAGCCGAGCGACTGGCCCAGGCGCGCAGCGATTTCCTGGCCAACATGAGCCACGAAATTCGCACTCCGATGAACGCCATCATCGGCATGACGGAGTTGTGCCTGGCCACGAAACCCACCCAAAAGCAACGCAACTATCTGACAAAGATCCAGCAGACATCGGATTTGCTGCTGCGCATCATCAACGACATTCTCGATTTCTCGAAGATAGAATCCGGCAAGCTGGACATCGAGAAATCGCCGTTCGATCTCAACCGGATCCTCAGCGATGTCGGCAACCTGCTCTCGGGCAAGGCAGAGAGGAAATCGATCGAAATCGCGTTCGATGTCGACGACTCGAGCAACCGCATTTTTGTCGGCGACTCGCTGCGCCTGGAACAAGTACTGATCAACCTTATCGGGAACGCCATCAAGTTTTCCGAACGCGGCACTATCGTTGTTCGGGTTCGCTGCGACGAAATTTCCATGGACTCGGCACGGCTCGACTTCGACGTCATCGACGAGGGAATCGGCATTTCTGAAGAGCAGCAGGCTCGCCTGTTCAGCGCGTTCACCCAGGCCGACACAACGACCACGCGCCGTTTCGGAGGTACCGGTCTGGGTCTGGCCATCTGCAAGCGGCTCGTCGAACTGATGGGAGGCAGCATCAGGGTTCAAAGCATCCCCGGCAAGGGAAGCACTTTCAGTTTCTCGATTCTTCTGGGAGTTGATCATGGCCAGGAATCGAATTTCAAAGCGCTGAAGAAGAAGCTCGCGCTGTTTGCCTCCAGGCCAGTGCTCGTGATCGATGATAACCCGATGTATCGGCAGGCGATTGTCACCCAACTGCAACAGATCGGACTCACCTGCGAATCCTGCGCATCAGGCGACGAAGCCATCACCACGATACTCCGGAGCGCCCATCCGGACTATCTGGCGATCCTCGTCGATCTGCATATGTCGGGGCGGAACGGACTCGAAACCATCCGGGAGATGCGCAAGACCTGGCCCGGCACATCGATCCCGCCGATATTCTTGGTCTCCAACTATTCGCTGGACACCGATCTGGAAGCGGATTCGCACATGTTCGACGGCATATTGACCAAACCGACGACGGCAAACCAGCTTTTCTCCGAAATTGCCCCCTTCCTCGGCATCAGGACCGACCAGGAGTTTTCGCCACGCAGCAGTGCCGCCATCGATCCGGCCCGGCTGAACGGATGCGACATCCTGCTCGTTGACGACGTCCCGCTCAATCAGGAAGTCGTGCGGGATATGCTTATCGACGCCGGGATACAGGTACGCGTCGCCAACAACGGATACGAAGCCCTCGATGCCATCGCACTGAAACGCCCCGATTGTGTACTGATGGATTGCCAGATGCCCGTGATGGATGGCTACGAGGCCACCCGGCGAATCCGGGCAGATGTCCAATACCGTAACCTCCCCATCATTGCCCTGACGGCCAACGCGTTGGCTTCGGAGAAGGAAAAATGCAGGGCCGCGGGCATGGATGGGTACATCGTCAAGCCGGTAAAGTCGGCGGATCTTCTGGCAGTGTTGGCCAAACACACCCCGGCCCGACCGGATTACCATGAGGAGCTGACAGCACCCCCGCAGCTTCCTCCTTCGGGTCCGGATGAAGCCACAATTACGCCCGACCTGCCCGGTATCGATTTCGAGGCCGGACTGCGCTATGCAAACGGCCGGCCGGCCAACTACCGCAAGATTCTTCACCTGTTCCAGGAAACCCATGGCCGCCAATTCGTCCCTAATTTCCGCAAAGCCATGAACATCGAAAACTGGGAAGAAGCCACCCGCCACGCCCATTCGTTCAAGGGGGCCGCCCGGACGATAGGTGCCGAACGTCTCGGACAGCTTGGCGAGGAACTCGAAAACGCCTGCCATGCCCGACAACCTGAAAAGGCCACGCGGACCCTCGACATCCTGACGCTCGAACTGCAAATCGTATGCGCGGGCCTGGCGGCGCTTCAGTAAGGCTGCCGACCGGAATTACGCAGGACCGGCAGAGTCCTCTGCCAGCCGTACCGGAAGTTCCGTTGCAGCCGAGCCAGGCGGTACAATGCGGGATTATCTTGCCAGGAGCAGATCATGAGCGTTTCTCTCGTCCTTACGGTCATTGGTGACGACCGCCCGGGCCTCGTCGGGCAATTGTCTGCCGCCATCAGCAAACACGGAGGCAACTGGCTGGAATCGTCGATGTCCCACCTCGCCGGCAAATTCGCCGGTATCGTCTGCGTGGCCATCGACGACAGCCACCTCGACGCGCTCAAGAGCGAACTGGCGTCACTCCAGGGATTGCGTATCACGGCCGAAGTCTCCGAAAGTGCGGAAGCCCCCGCAAGCCGCAGGCTGACACTGGCACTCGTCGGCCACGACCGCATCGGCATCGTGCGCGAAGTCTCGCAGGTGTTGGCAAGGCATGCCGTAAATGTCGAGGAATTGAGTACCCACACGGCCAGCGCGCCGATGTCGGCCGAAATCCTGTTCCATGCCACCGCCGAATTGACGGCCTCGCCGACACTCGATGCTCGCGCATTGATCCGGGATCTGGAGCAGATTTCCAACGACCTGATGGTCGACATCACGCTCGACGAATCCATCCGCCCCTGATTTTCAATCACCCCCGATACAGCAACCCTTTCAGCACAAGAACATGGCCCAATACGTAATGTCGATGCTCCGTGTGAGCAAGATCGTCCCTCCCAAGCGGCAAATCATCAAGGATATATCCCTGTCCTTCTTCCCCGGCGCCAAGATCGGCCTGCTCGGCCTGAACGGGTCCGGCAAATCCACCGTCCTGCGCATCATGGCCGGCGTCGACAAGGAATTCGAGGGCGAAGTACAACACCTGGCGGGCATCCGCATCGGCTACCTGCCGCAGGAACCGCAACTCGATCCGGAGCTGACCGTGCGCCAGGAAGTGGAATCCGGCATGGGCGAAGTGATGGATGCGCAGGCCAAACTGGAAGCCGTTTATGCCGCCTACGCCGAACCCGATGCAGATTTCGACAAGCTGGCAGAAGAACAGGCACGGCTGGAGGCAATCATTGCCACTGCCGGGTCAGATACCGAGAACCAGATGGAAATCGCTGCCGACGCGCTGCGTCTTCCGCCGTGGGACGCCTCGATCAAGAACCTGTCCGGCGGTGAAAAGCGCCGCGTCGCGCTTTGCAAGCTGCTGCTCTCCAAGCCCGACATGTTGCTGCTGGATGAACCGACCAACCACCTCGACGCCGAGTCGGTAGAATGGCTAGAACAGTTCCTCTGTCGCTTTCCCGGCACCGTTGTCGCCGTCACCCACGACCGCTACTTCCTCGACAATGCCGCCGAGTGGATTCTCGAACTCGACCGCGGCTGCGGAATCCCGTGGAAGGGCAACTACTCCTCGTGGCTGGAGCAGAAGGAAGCCCGGCTGGAGACCGAGAACAAGCAAATCGACGCGCACATGAAGTCGATGAAACAAGAACTGGAGTGGGTCCGGCAAAACCCGAAGGCCCGCCAGGCCAAGAGAAAGGCGCGCCTCGCCCGCTTCGACGAACTGTCGAACGTCGAGTACCAGAAGCGCAACGAGACACAGGAAATCTTCATCCCGGTCGGCGAACGCCTGGGCAACAAGGTCATCGAGTTCAAGGATGTCAGCAAGGCCTTCGGCGATCGGCTGTTGATGGACAAACTGTCGTTCAGTATCCCGCCCGGCGCCATCGTCGGCGTCATCGGCCCGAACGGCGCCGGCAAATCGACGCTGTTCCGCATGCTGACTGGCCAGCAAAAACCGGATTCCGGCGAGATCGAGATCGGCGAAACCGTCCGCCTGGCTTATGTCGACCAGAGTCGCGACTGCCTGGACGGCAACAAGACGGTGTTCGAGGAAATTTCCGGCGGCGCCGACATTCTGACCGTCGGCAAGTACGAAACGCCGGCCCGCGCCTACATCGGACGCTTCAACTTCAAGGGCGGCGACCAGCAGAAATTCGTCGGACAGCTTTCCGGCGGAGAACGCGGCCGCTTGCACATGGCCAAGACGCTCATCGCCGGCGGCAACGTCCTGCTGCTCGACGAGCCATCCAACGACCTCGACGTGGAAACCCTGCGCGCGCTGGAGGATGCACTCCTCGAATTCGCCGGCAGTGTGCTCGTCATCTCGCACGACCGGTGGTTCCTTGACCGCATTTGTACGCACATCCTGGCGTGCGAAGGCGACTCACAGTGGACGTTCTTCGCCGGCAACTACCACGAGTACGAAGAGGACAAGATCAAGCGCCTGGGCGAGGAAGGCGCCAAGCCGAAACGGATCCGCTACCGCCCAATCAGCCGTTGAAACCCCTCCAATAACAGCAAAAGACCCGCCGCAGCGGGTCTTTTGGTTTCCCTGATGCCCCAGCCCAAGGCCGGACGTCAGCAGATGAGAGAATGCCGCGCAATCGGCGCGGCATCCGTATGATCAGTGTTCAGCTTTCAGGCTGGCAGCGAACGCGACTTCCATGCTTTCCGGGAACTGGAACTGGGTGAACGCGCTATGGATGCGTTCCCGATCGACACTGGCGCTTTCGTCCTTGAAGCGGATCCCCAGCGTGCGGCCATTCGAAGCCAGCGTTGCGAAGGCATAGCGCCAGCGTTGCGCTTCGGCCAGACGTTCGCGCAATTCGCGCTCGTTCGAGATGGCAATGCCCGCCCGTTTAAGAGAATCCAGGAACTCGTCGAAAGATTCGTTGCTCAAACTACCCATGATCTCACTCCATTTTCAGTTCGGTGAATTGCCACCATGAGGCCAATAACGCTCGGAATTTTTTGCGGTTGACACAAATTTACGAAAATCCCCTTTTCCCACAAACAAATTGAACGATTCGCCGGGACCGGCACATCCGCAAAAGAAATCACCGGCCAATTCAAAGAGTTACAATACGGGCCCGCAAGAACTCCGTCTCCGATGGCTGAACACGACAACACGCTGGAACTCCTTGCCCCGGCCAAGAACGCCGATTTCGGCATTGAAGCGATCAACCACGGGGCCGATTCCGTGTACATCGGTGGCCCGTCATTCGGGGCGCGTGCCGGCGCCGGCAATACCGTGGCCGACATCGAGCGATTGGCTGCCCACGCACACCGTTTCAACGCCCGCGTTCTGGTGGCGCTCAATACGATTCTCCGGGACGAGGAACTGGAAACGGCAGCACAGTTGGTGCGGCACGTTTACGAGGCCGGTGCCGACGCGCTGATCGTCCAGGACATGGGTCTGCTCGAACTCGACTTGCCGCCGATCCAACTCCACGCCAGCACACAGTGTGACATCCGCACCCCGCAGAAGGCGCGTTTTCTTCAGGATGTCGGTTTCTCGCAAATGGTCCTGGCGCGCGAACTGTCGCTGGAGCAGATCGAGGCCATTGCCCGTCAGACCACGGCCACGCTGGAGTTCTTCATTCACGGCGCGTTGTGCGTCAGCTACAGCGGGCAGTGCTACCTCAGTCACGCTCACACCGGGCGTAGCGCCAACCGAGGCGACTGTTCGCAGGCCTGCCGCCTGCCCTATGACCTGACCGACGCAAACGGCCAAACCATCGCCAGGAACCGCCACCTCCTTTCGCTGAAGGACAACAACCAGACGGACAACCTGGCAGCACTGATCGAAGCCGGCATCCGCTCCTTCAAGATCGAGGGGAGGCTCAAAGACCTCTCCTACGTGAAGAACGTCACCGCGCATTACCGGCAACGACTCGACGCGATCATCGACGGATCGTCCCGCTATCGCCGCAGTTCTTCCGGACACTGCACCTTCTTTTTCACGCCGCAACCGGAGAAGACCTTCAACCGCGGCGGCACCGACTATTTCCTGCGCGAACGCCGCAGCGACATCGGCGCCTTCGATTCGCCCAAATTCGTTGGCGAGCGCATTGGCACGATCACCCGGCTGGCCCGCAACAGTTTTGAGATTGCGACGCCGCAGCCCCTGAACAACGGCGATGGCCTTGCGTATTTCAACAGCGAAAACGAACTGACCGGGCTGCGCATCAATACCGCCGAACGCGCCGGGAGCGGCTATCGCGTGTTTCCTTCGTTTACCGACGGCAAACTGCCGGCCGACCTGCGCCCCGGCACGACGGTCTATCGCAACCACGACCAGGATTTCGAGCGCCAACTGGAGAAGAAAAGCGCCGAGCGGCGCATTCCGCTGCGCATGCGACTCAAGGAAACCGATGCCGGATTCGACCTGCATCTGGAGGACGACAGCGGGATTGCTGCCACAGCAACCCTGACACACTCCACGGAGGCGGCACAGAACCCGGAGCGCGCGCTCGCCGCGCTGCGCGAAAACCTGGGCAAACTCGGCAATACCATTTACTCGGCCGAATCCATCGAGTTGGTACTGTCGGCCCCATGGTTCATCCCGGCATCGGCGCTCAACGCCTTGCGCCGCGACGCTGTCGGGGCACTTGACGCAGCGCGCAAAGCCGCTTGGCAGCGCCTTCCACGGCGTCCGGCCGTCGTCCCGCCCGCACTTTACCCCGGAGACGCCCTGACCTACCTCGGCAATGTCTACAACAAGAAGGCGCGCGCCTTTTACGAAAGACACGGCGTCAAGCTCATCGAACCGGCCTTCGAGAGCGGCCAGGAGAACGTCACGGCATCTGGCGAAATTTCGCTGATGATTACCAAGCACTGCCTGCGCTACAGCTTCAACCTTTGTCCAAAGCAGGTCAAAGGCATCCGCCCCGATCCCCTGATCCTGACCAACGGCAACGACAAGCTGACGCTGCGCTTCGACTGCAAACCGTGCGAGATGCACGTCCTGGGCCGACCTGGAAAGCGTCAGACCATCCCGCTGAAGCGTCGCTGATACCGCTTCAATGGTGCAAACCGGCTCGTTCCGACTTCCGTATACCACCGTCCGATTTGCATTTTGCTTGTTGAGCGCTTCCCAAATCCGGTTAGGGCCCGGAGTCCCCTGATCAGCTAGAGATCATTTGGCTCTTCCGCCAACGACTTTTCGAGCTATTGCTTTTTTCGCTGCGCTGGCAAGATCCTTGGCCTTAAGCTGATACTTGACGGCCAATTCTTCGGGCTCGCCACATTCGAGAAAAGTATCGTTGATGCCGATCATCTCAACGGGGATGGGGTAAGCCATGAAGTGAATCAGTCCCACCCTCATGTAGTTGCGCATCGGCTCATTCATGTTGTCACGCTCCCTCTGCTGCGCGGTGCGGCAGCTATTCGTTCATTTTTTTGCAATCGCCGTCAGTTCGACTCTCGCCCCTTTGGCCAATGCCGCAACACCCACCGCGGCCCGACCTGGAAACGCTGACACGCCTTCAAAATACGAGCCATATACCTTGTTGAGCGTGGCAAATTCGCTCATGTCGGTGGTGAAAATGGTCACCATGATCAGGTCTTCCACGCTCATGTCGGCGGCCGCAAGAATCGCCTTCATGTTGAGCATGCACCGGTGCATCTGCTCTTCAAGATCGGCGCTGACGAGATCGCCAGTTCCCGGCAAGAACGGCATAAGACCTGACGTATAAAGAAAGCCATCTTTCATCACTGCTTGTGAGAATGGCCCGAATGCCGGTGATGATTTTTCTGTCGTGATGATTTTGTTGTTCATTTCGCCCCTCTCCTGATCGCTTTTTTATTCCGCTAAACCTGCGGAAAGACCCATCTGATTCGCACGGCCACAAATTTGGCAAAAACTCGCCCATCCCCTTAAAAAAGGGGCCTGCCGCACAAGGAACATTTGATTTGACCTGCTGCGAAACCCCTTGACCGCCTTACCCAGAGGCAAGCCAAAGACGAAAAAGCAATAAGCTTGCCAAACAACGCAAGACGGCAAAATCGCCGGACTTAACGTAGTCAAAGGGCATTGAATTACGCCCGGACAAGCCTGCTTATGTTGCTATATGCAACGCATTGTCTCAGTTTGCACTTACCGCAAAGAGCCCTAAGAAGCCGGCATGCTTCGCTTCTCTTTGATGCGCCGCCAAAGCGTCGTGCGATCAATGCCCAGGATCGCACTGCATTCCTTGATTGATCCGTTGGTCTTCTTGTAGACGTAATCAATATATTCATCCTCGAGGCTCTTGAGCGTCTGCCCTTCGGAGAATGGTATGCAATACCCTCTATCCCCTGCGTTGAAAACGCCGCCTGGCGTTACCATCAAGTCACGCGCGCTGATGTTTTTTCCTTCGCATATCACGACCGCACGCTCAATCATGCCCTGCAACTCCCGGACATTTCCCTCGTAAGCATGGCCACGAAGATACTCAAGAGCATCCGCGGCAAGCACCATTCGTCCCTTGCGATAGCGCCGTCCGTACTCCTCGACAAAATGCTTGCTCAATAGCTCTATGTCATCCACCCGCTCGCTGAGTGGCGGCACATACAAGCCAAGGATGGCGATCCGGAAGTACAGATCGACGCGGAAAAGATTCTGGCTGACAAGACTGCGCAAGTCACGGTTGGTCGCGCATACGATTCGAACGTCCACAGGAATCAACTTGTTGTCCCCTAGACGCATGACCTGCTTTTCCTGCAGGACCCGCAGCAATCTGCCCTGCAGAAGCAACGGGAGTTCGCTGATCTCGTCGAGAAAAATTGTTCCACCGTGAGCCATTTCAAACAGCCCGGCCTTGCCCTTCTTGGCGGCTCCGGTGAAAGACCCTTCGACATAACCGAACAGTTCACTTTCAATCAACGACTCGGGGAGCGCCGCGCAATTGATTGCCACGAACGGGGAATTCTTTCGATGACTGCAGTTGTGGATACCTTGCGCAAATAGCTCTTTCCCTACACCGGAAGGCCCGCAAATCAACACTGAAGTATCGTACTGGGCGAATTTTTTCGCCGTCCTGATGCATTCGGACATCGCCGCACTCTTATGGACAATCGCGTCAAAGCTGTATTGCGCGACGAAACCCTTCTCCGAAAGCCGAATACGAATTTTCTGCTCGAGTTTCTGGACCTCGGTGATGTCCTGATAGGTCGCTACGGCACCCCGGATTTCTCCATCAACAATGACCGGCACTCGATTCGTGGCGATAACCGTTTTGTCGTCCAGCCACTGAATATCTCCAATTTCCGCCTGTTCTGTTTCGAGAATGTTGAGCAATCGTGTTTCAGGAATGATCTCTGTTATTTTTTTCCCCAAGGCTTCCTGTTTGTTATAGCCGGTAATTTCCTCCGAGGCGCTATTGAAGACAGTGACATGGCCAAGATTGTCAATTGCGATGATTCCGTCATGGACAAAGTCGATAATCGTAGCGAACTGCTGCGCTCTTTCCTTTTGCTGCTTTGACGCATACAGAATGCCTTTCGCCTGCTCTATGGCATGCTGCAGAGCTTGGTATCCCGAATTGACCAGAATGGTCTTGCAGCTATGCCTGGCGACGGCATCCTGCACATTTCCATCTCCAACAAATACGCGAATTCCTTGACTGATAAGATTTTCCACCTCAGACGCGATATCACAGTTTTCCGTCATTTCGAAACAAACCGCTCTCAAACCCATCACGTCCGCGACGACATCTGCGCCCGAGATGACGTTCTTGTACCCTATGACGCCGATGACCCCCGTTTCTCCCGCTGCTTTCACGGCCTTGAAACTGTCAATCAGATCAAATGCCGTGACTTTTATCTCGACGACGGGAACATCGAACTCCGACTTGATCAGGTCGTAGGTCCCCCCGCGTGAAATAAGGACTTTTGCTCCATCGTCAATGGCGCGCCGTGCCGCCTCAACCCCCTTCCAAAGATTAAGGTCGCCGCCAATGATGTCGACGTTGCTGTAGCCGTTTTCCTCAACCACGCATCGAGCGACTTCAGGCATGGAGGCTATCGGGGCGATGATTGCAATTTCTTTCATGCTTCGCTTCCCAAACAAGATGGCATGGATGGAGGCGGCAATCGGATGAAGCTTCACGCGCCGCAGAAAAATAACAGCTCCGCGATAAAAACGCTGCCGAACAGTTCACAGAACTGACAAGTTACCAGTATTGCATCCTGCGGTTGCACATCGCAACATGAAGTGGTTTTTTTCTACATAGGGCCATAGTGGATGCGCACCACCCTACACCACCCAGACTCTACAAAACAGTTAGTTAGCACATTCGGTGGTGTGCTGGCAGGGTAATTGCATTCCCGAACGACAGTTCATCTACCGGCGATTAATCCATAACCCCCATAAAGGATGGAAAATGAAACCAGTCGTTCTTGTCACCCGCAAACTGCCGGATGCTGTCGAGGCGCGACTTATGCGCGACTACGACGCTCGCCTGAATCCAGGAGACGAGCTTTATTCAGCCGATGAATTGATCAAACGCTCCGAAGGCGTGGATGCGATTCTTCCCTGCCACAGCGAAAAGTTCACTGCCGACGTAATTGCCCGTCTACCCAAGAGTGTTCGTGCCATCGCCAATTTTTCCGTCGGTTATGACCATGTCGACATCAAGGCGGCAAAAGAGCGCGGCCTGATCGTTACAAACACCCCGGAAGTGCTGTCGGACGCGACAGCCGAACTGACCATGATGCTGATGCTCGGCGCAGCGCGGCGCGCCAGCGAAGGCGAGCGCCTGGTTCGTACCAGGGAATGGAAGGACTGGAGTCCTCGATTCATGGTTGGCACCCAAGTCACAGGCAAACGGCTCGGCATTATCGGATTCGGGCGTGTCGGCCAGGTTGTGGCCAAACGAGCGCGCGGGTTCGACATGGAGATCCACTACAACGACGTGCATCGCGTCCCGCCGGAAATTGAAGCAGGCGCGATCTATCACGAGACTCCGGAAGATCTGTTGCCACATTGCGATTTTCTCGCACTCCACTGCGTTTCAACCCCGGAGACCTTCAAGCTGCTCAATGCCGAGCGCATTGCCTTGCTTCCCGACGGAGCCATTGTCGTCAACGCGAGCCGCGGCGCCGTGATCGACGACGACGCGCTGATCGCCGCGCTGAAGTCCGGCAAGCTGACTGCCGCCGGACTCGACGTCTATAACAACGAGCCGACCGACATTCACCCCGGCTACCGCGAACTGCCCAACGTGTTTCTGATGCCGCATATCGGCAGCGCCACAAAGGAAACAAGAATCGCCATGGGTTTCCGGGCACTCGACAATCTGGACGCCATCTTTGCCGGAAAGGAACCGCGCGACCGGGTTGCCTAGAAGGATTCACACAAAATACAAAAACTCGCGCCGGGGAAGGGAACGTGCCATGGATATGAGCTTAACGCTGATTCAGGATCTGGTTGCCAAAGCAATCGAACAAGCAAATAGTGAGTTCAAACGCCCCATCTGCATCGCCGTATGTGACCAGTTCGGCCTTCTCCTCTCGTTCACCCGCATGCCCGGAGCACCAATCCGCAGCATCGCGATCGCGCAGGGGAAAGCGTATACATCGGCCCGCATGTGCATCAATACGGACGCCTTTCTGGAAAGGCTGCAGAGGGAAAACCTGCAGCCCGGCTATTTTTGCGACCCTCTGCTGACCGGATTACCGGGCGGCTCGGTCTTGAAGAATGCTGCGGGCGAGATTATCGGGGCTGCGGGAATCAGCGGACTGACAGTGCAGGAAGACCAGGCGATCGCCAACACGATGGCCGCAATGACGCAAAAAATCTAACGGATCCGACCGGCTGCACAACCCATATTCGGCACCAATATCGGCCGGGAACTCAGACGACATCTTCAGAAAGCAGAACAGACGCACATCAACTGACGCCATAGCCCATCAACTCAATCAAGGACAACGAAATGAACATCGGTTTTATCGGCCTCGGCATCATGGGCCGTCCCATGGCCAAGAACCTGATCAAGGCCGGCTACGCCCTCACGGTCTATGACAAGTTCGCCACGCTGGACGAGCTGGTCGCGCTTGGCGCCAGGACTGGCGCGTCCAACAAGGAAGTCGCGGCGCAAAGCGACGTCATCATCACCATGCTGCCCAACTCGCCGCACGTCAGAGAGGCGGTGCTCGGCGAGAATGGCGTCATCGACGGCGCGAAGCCGGGCACCATTCTCGTCGACATGAGCTCGATTGCCCCCGGCGCGGCACAGGAAATCTGCGCGGCGGTCAAGGCCAAGGGAATCGTCATGCTCGACGCCCCGGTGTCGGGCGGCGAGCCGAAGGCCATCGAAGGCACTCTGGCAATCATGGTCGGCGGCGATGCCAAGGCCTTCGAGACGGTCAAGCCGATTCTCGAGAAAATGGGGTCATCGGCTGTGCATGTCGGAGACATCGGCGCCGGCAACGTCACCAAACTGGCCAACCAGATCATCGTCGCGCTGAACATCGCCGCGGTGTCCGAAGCCTTCGTCCTGGCCACTAAGGCCGGAGTGAATCCCGCAGCCGTGTTCAATGCGATCAAGGGCGGCCTCGCCGGATCGACGGTCATGAACGCCAAGGTGCCGATGATCCTCGACGGCAACTTCAAGCCCGGATTCCGCATCGAGTTGCACATCAAGGACCTGCAGAACGCGCTCGACACCGCGCATTCCCTCAACACCCCGGTGCCGCTCACGGCGGGCATCATGGAGATACTGCAGGCGCTCAAGAACGACGACCTGGGCACCAGCGACCACAGCGCGATCGTCCGCTACTACGAGAAGCTGGCCAGGATCGAAGTGCGCAAATAGCGACGCAAAGGCTGTCCGAAGGAGTTCAGGATGAAGATTGTCGTAGCGCCAGATTCATACAAAGGCAGCGTGTCCGCCCTCGGCGTCGCACAGGCCATGGAGCGCGGAATCCTGCACGTTTTCCCGGAGGCCAACGTCCGCAAGATTCCGATCGCCGATGGCGGCGAGGGCACAGTCGAAGCCCTGATTACGGCGACGCACGGGACGCTGCGGCAGCAGGAAGTCACCGGCCCCTTGGGCAATCGCGTCATGGCAAACTGGGGCATCCTTGGCGATGGACAGACAGCGGTCATCGAAATGGCCGCTGCCTCCGGCCTCCCCCTGCTGACGCCGGAACAGCGCAATCCGCGCATCACTACCACCTACGGCACGGGCGAACTGATGCGCGCAGCCCTCGACGCGGGACTGCGCAGAATCATCATCGGCATAGGCGGCAGCGCGACCAACGATGGCGGGGCGGGCATGGCGCGGGCGCTCGGTGCGCGATTCATCGGCAGTGACGGTCACGAACTTCCCGACGGAGGAGCCGCGCTCGCCCGCCTGAAATCGATAGACCTGTCCGGACTTGATCCCCGCTTGAGCGACAGCCAGATCACGGTGGCCTGCGACGTGGATAACCCGCTCTGCGGCCCGCGCGGCGCCAGCGCCGTATTTGGCCCGCAGAAAGGCGCCACTCCGGAAATCGTCGCCGAACTCGATGCAGCGCTCGGTCATTTTGCTGCCATTGCCCAAAAAACGACCGGCCGGGCAGCCGCCGGACTGTCCGGAGCCGGTGCGGCGGGCGGACTGGGGGCCGGATTGATGTTCTTTACCCCGGCGCGGCTCAAGCCGGGTGTCGACATTGTCCTGGACGCGGTCGATTTTGCCGGAGTCGTCGAAGGCGCCAGCTTCGTAATCACCGGTGAAGGACGTACGGACTTTCAGACGGCATTTGGCAAAGCGCCTGTCGGCGTGGCCAAGGTGGCCAAGCGGTTCGACATTCCCGTGTTCTGCTTATCCGGGGGACTTGGCGACGGCGCCGAGAATGTTCTGGCCCAGGGAATCGATGCGGTCATGAGCATCTGTGACCGTCCGCTGACGCTGGAAGCATGCATGAGTACCGGCAGTGCGCTGATCGAATCGGCTTCGGAGCGCTTGTGCCGGATCGTCAATGCTGTTCGACCGGCCTAGCGCCGCGCACGACGGCAATGCCGGGCCCGGCGGTGCGGCGAGGGAATGGGCCGCGCGACCAGGTCAGGGCGGATTTTTGAAAGGCATAACGGAGCAAGGAGGTAATTTTTTGGATAACAAGAAGGGCAGCGAGGTTCTGACATTGCAAGAAATCTGAACGCAACTTAACCAAAATAGAGGGACGGGAATTATGAAAATCTTGAAAACGATCGAGAAAGTACCTGGTGGATTAATGGTGGTGCCGCTGCTGTTTGGCGCCTTGCTCAACACCATTGATCAGATGCACCTGCCGTTCATTATGAATTTCCTGAAGTTTCTCGGCGTATCGGCAATCAAACCGGGAATCTATGAATTCTTCCGAATAGGCGGATTCACCGAAGCACTATTCAAAACCGGCACCCTCACGCTGATCGCCCTATTTCTCTTCCTCTGCGGCAGTCAGATGAATCTGCGCGTCGGCGGAATCGCGATGAAGAAAGGCATCATCCTCACGACGTCGAAGTACTTTGTCGGACTCGGCGTCGGCATGATCTGGGGGAAACTTTCCGGAGACGTGTATAACGGTTTCCTCGGACTCTCAGTAATGGCCATCATTGCCGCCATGACCAACGGCAACGGCGGAATGTATGCAGCGCTGACCGCCAAGTTCGGCAACCGCTCCGACGTCGGCGCCGTGGCCGTGCTCTCATTGAACGACGGCCCGTTCTTCACGCTGATGGCCCTCGGCATGCTCGGCTCGAACTTCCCGATCATCGCCTTTATCGCCGTCCTCCTCCCGATCGGTATCGGCATGCTCCTCGGCAACCTGGACCATGAACTCCGCGACTGGTTCAAGAAAGCCGAACAGCTTCCAATCCCGTTCATGGCCTTCTCCCTCGGCACGGGAATGAACCTGGGCACCTTCTTCAATCCGACCGTTGTCGTCGCTGGTCTTACATTGGGCCTCATGACCGTCATTCTGACCGGCGGAATTGGCATGATCGTATTCAGGCTATCCGGGGAAAAGAGCCAAATCGCGCCATGGGCCGAAGCGTCGACGGCCGGCAATGCGGTCGGAACGCCTGCGGCCATCGCCGCCGCCGCCGGCGTCGCTGCGGGGACGGGCATGATGAGCGCAGCCGAAGCCAAAGCCTTCGCGGATATCGCTGGCATTGCCTCGTTGCAGATCTCGATTTCCACGATGTCGACAGCGGTCCTTTGTCCGATCGCGGTGATTCTGGTCGACAAATGGCAGAGAGCCCGGGGGATCGATGGCAACTACGATCCGCTGGAAGAACCGACCACCGATCCGGTGACCGAAAACGCGAACGCCGGCTGAGGCCGGTCGCCAGCCGATGCGGAGGCGACGAATCGGGGTATCCACTCCGCCGTCGCGCTCCGCGGTGTCATTGCCTCCCACAAAAGCTCCGGAGGCAACAGCAGCGCACCTCATAAGAACGGGAGATCACTCATGACCAACACGGTTGATATCGCTTATGGCCGCGGCCATCTGCGAGTACCTCTGCGCGAGGAGATCGAACCGACCATCATCCGCAAGACTGTGCTTCCGAAACTCGCCAATCAGCAGCACGCCGTTCAGGAAGCGCTGTCCGTGCCCATCCATGCCGCCCCATTGGCAGAACTGGTCAGGGGTCGTGGCAGCGCATGCATCCTGATTTGCGATATCACCCGGCCAGTCCCCAACAGGCTGTTTCTGCGCCCCATCATCGAGACGCTGATGAGCGCGGGCTTGCCACGCGAGCGCATTGTCATTGTCGTCGCCACC
Source organism: Propionivibrio sp. (assembly GCA_029975435.1). Lineage (GTDB taxonomy): Bacteria > Pseudomonadota > Gammaproteobacteria > Burkholderiales > Rhodocyclaceae > Propionivibrio. Next base: position 21,235 of record JARKPC010000099.1, read on the forward strand.
GGCTTGCACCGTCCCAACGAAGGCGCGGAACTGGCGGAACTCGTCGGTGATCCGTGGGTTTTGGAGACGGTTCGCGTCGAAAACCATTTTGCCCGCAACGACGCCGATCACGTCGATCTCGGAGTCACGTCGCGAGGAACGCCCATAAAGATCGACCGGCGTTTTGTCGAGGCCGACCTGCGCATCGTATCAGGCCTCATCGAGCCCCATTTCATGGCCGGCTGGTCGGGCGGCCGGAAGGTGGTTGCGCCCGGCATCGCCCACCACGAAACGATCCGCACCTTCCACTCGGCGCGTTTCATGGAAGACCCGCTCGCCGTCCAGTGCAACCTCGTCAATAATCCGCTCCATGAGGAGCAACTGGAAATCGTTCAGAAAATCGGCGAGATCTACGCGGTCAACACCGTGCTCGACGAAGATCGTGATCTGATCTACGTCAATTTCGGCGAGGTCCTCGCCAGCCATCTCGCCGCAGTTGAATTCGTCCACGATTCAACGGTCATCAAGGTGCCCCGCCGATTCAAAACGGTCGTCACTTCCTCGGCCGGCTATCCGCTTGACAAGACGTACTATCAAACGGTCAAGGGCATGGTGACCCCGATGGACATTCTGGAACCGGGCGGCACCCTGATCATCGCCTCGGAATGCTCCGAGGGCTTTGGTTCCCCGGAATTCCGCGAGGCCCAGAAGAAAATGGTCGAAATCGGGCCCGAACGCTTCCTGGCGACGCTGATGGCAAAGTCCTTCGCGGAGATCGACGAGTGGCAGACTGAAATGCAGCTCAAACCGATGCGCATCAGCAATGTCCAGCTCTATACGACAGGACTGAGCGAGGAGGAACGCCGCATCACCGGCGTCGAGCTGGTAGACTCGGTCGAGAAGGCTGTAGCTGACAGCGTCCTGCGCCACGGGGACAAGGCCGTGGCGATCATTCCAGAAGGCCCGTACGTAATTCCGGTTCTTGAACATCGTGGCTGAGTTCCATCATATTCACCTGGATGCGGCCGGCGGGTTGGCTGGCGACATGTTTGCCGCCGCGATGCTCGATGCCCTGCCCGATCTGCGGCCGCGGGTTTTCGCGGACCTGACCGCCGCGATACCCGCCCACTGCGGGCAGGCCACATTGAGCGAAGGCGTCAGCGGCGGCGTCGCCGCCCGCCGGTTTACCCTGGTCGCACTGACGGCCGCGCCGCCGTCGGACGATCACCACCACCACGAACCTCATGATCACGATCACGCGGTTCGTTTTCCTGAAATAGCCCGACGCATCGCTTCGGCCCGGCTGCACCCCGGGACAGCGGACCAGGCGATCGCCATTTTGCATCGACTGGCCGAAGCGGAGGCAAAGATGCACCGGGTGCCGATCGAGGACGTGCATTTCCACGAAATAGCGGACTGGGATTCGCTGATAGACGTGGTGGCCGCCGGAAGTATTGCAGCGGCTCTGACACATTGCACCTGGAGCGTCTCCGACCTTCCCCGCGGCGGCGGGCTGGTGCGCACCCGTCATGGCATGCTCCCGGTTCCGGCGCCGGCCACCGCCGAGATTCTGCGCAACTTTCGATGGCGTGACGACGGCATCGGGGGCGAGCGCGTCACACCAACGGGAGCCGCCATCCTGGCACACCTTGTGCATGACGCGACGGGTCGACCGGAGGGGCGCCTGCACGCCACAGGCACCGGTGCCGGGACCCGCGAATTACCGGGAATGCCGAACATTCTGCGTGCACTCGTGTTCGATCAAACCGGCATGCGGGGGATCGCGTCGGAGGAGAACGACACCGTGATTGTCCTGAGTTTCGACATCGACGACATGACCGGCGAGGAAGTTGCCATTGCTGCCGATCATTTGCGCATGACCAATGGAGTCATCGACCTTACGGTTGCGTCCCGGCAGGGAAAAAAGGGGCGTCCGGTGAATGAGTTCCGTTTGCTGCTCAAACCCGCGGATTTCGAGGCCGTCAGCGAAAAGTGCTTCCTGGAAACGACAACAATCGGGTTGCGTTGGCGCACGGAACGTCGCCGCTGTTTGCCGCGACGCCCGGAAACACTCGACCTCGAGGGTCATCAAGCGACCCGGAAGCGGACGTACCGTCCCGATGGCACGGCATCCCTCAAGGTGGAAAGCGACGATATCGCCCGTTTCGAAGGGCTGGCGGCACGCCGCCGCTTGAAACACCTGGGTGAATACGAGGAAAACGAAGCATGACCATGAACGCTGCGGATAAGCTGCTACGCCTCGTCGAAACGCTCGACCAGCATGACGCGCTGGCAATAGCCGTCAGCGGCGGTGTCGACAGCATGGTGCTTGCCCACGTCACTCAATCGTGCGCGCGCACAGAGATGGTGGCGTTTCATGCGACGTCTCCGGCGGTTCCGCGTCTTGCTACCGAGCGCGTGCAGAAGCATGCGCAGCGCCATGGATGGACGTTGCATCTTGTCGACGCCGAGGAACTGGCAGACCCCGAGTATCGCAACAATCCGGTAAACCGCTGTTTTTATTGTAAGTCGCGCCTCTACGAACGTATTGCCGCAACCACGGGATTGCGCATCGCGTCGGGAACAAACACGGATGATCTCGGCGATTTCCGGCCGGGGCTGGACGCAGCGAAGCGCCATGACGTCATCCATCCCTTTGTCGAAGCCGGTCTTCGAAAAGCGGACATCTACGCCATTGCAAGGCAACTGGATCTCGATGATCTCGCCGCGCTTCCGGCTCAACCCTGCCTGGCCAGCCGAATCGAAACCGGAATCCGGGTTGACGAGAACTCCTTGCGTTTTATCGAGAAAGCCGAAGCCGTTCTGACGACGCTCTTGCCCGAAGCCGGATCAACCCGATGCCGGATCACGGCAACCGGCGTCTACGTCGAATGCGACACGCTACCCCTTGGGGCGGACCGAGAGCACGTTGAACGGCAAATCGAAGCCCTGTGCATGCAGGAAAAGCGACTGTTTGCCGGCATGCGTCCTTACCGCCGCGGGGCCGCGTTTCTACGAGTTCGAGAATGAGCGAATTTGAGATCGATTGGGAGCGCGAGAAGCGAACAGGCGTTGCAGAAGCCGTATTCTGCGAAACCAAGACCGCCGCGCAGATCACCTCCATCCTGAGATCGACCGGCGAGCGTGCATTGCTCCTGACACGGTTCGCGGTGGAAAAACTGGAAGGGCTGCCCGAAGACCTGCGTGACGGACTCGACCATGATCCGGCATCGCTCACCGCATTCCACCGCCAGCCCAACCGGCAACTGGTGCATGGACCGGGCATCATCTGCGCCGGCACATCGGATCTTCCTGTGGCCCGCGAAGCGCAACGCACTCTCGCCTTTCACGGGTATCACGCTCCCGTAATCTCGGACGTCGGGGTAGCCGGCTTATGGAGGCTAATGAAGCGCCTGGAAGAAATTCGATCGTTCTCCATCGTCATCGCGGTTGCCGGGATGGAAGGCGCCCTGTTCAGTGTTCTGGCAGGCCTCGTCGACGTGCCGGTCATTGCCGTTCCGACGTCAGTCGGGTATGGGGTCGCCGCGCAGGGGCGGGCGGCTCTGAGCAGCGCGCTGGCTTCGTGCGCGCAGGGGCTGGTCAGCGTAAATATTGATAACGGCTTTGGCGCTGCCTGCGCCGCTTTGCGGATCCTCCGGCTTCCGGAAACCAGCTGACACCGTTGGGAGACTATTGTGACCTCAATTCGAATTCTTGCTGACGATCTCACCGGCGCACTGGATACGGCGGCCGCGTTTGCCGGCGAAGTGCCTGTCTTCATTGACCGACCTCCGACACCGGGCGGGGAGTTTGCCGCTGCGCCGATTGCCGTCGTCGCCACCCCGACGCGTGATGCGCCACCCGAAGCCATTCCAGGACATCTGCAACCGGTACTGCGATGGCTGAAATCAGGGGACGTGGCATTCAAAAAGGTCGATAGCCTGCTACGCGGGAACACGTTTCGCGAATTGGCATGGCTTGCGCAAAACGGCGCGTTTGACGCGACGATATTCGCTCCGGCTTTCCCGGCACAAGGCCGGGTGACGATCGACGGTCAGCAATGGGTGATCGAACCCGGTCATCTTTCGGGACCTCGCAACCCCGTCGCCCTGCCGTTCCTAGAAGCTTTCTCGGGCAGCGGCCTGCGCATCGGACTGGCCATGCCAGCGAACGGAGAAGCGCCGGACATTTGGGCACCGAATGTTGTCTCCGACGCCGACCTCGACGCGGTCGTGACAAAGGCCTGTCGTCATAAATCGAGTTCGCTCCTGTGGTACGGAAGTGCCGGACTGGCACAGGCGCTGGCGCGCCATTTCGGACTGGAGCCGGGTTCGGCCAAGCCGATTACAACGCCGGGCGCGGACAAGACCGGCCCGACCATTCTCGTGAGCGCCAGCCATCACCCCGTGTACCGGCATCAGTGGGAGTGCTTGCGCGCCGCATCGAAACCGGCGGCGCTGGTTGAGCACGCGAGCGCTTCCGAAATGGCCAACGCGCTTGACATGGTCGAAAAAGGAGCAACGAGCGCCTGGTTCGATCTTTCTCCTTCCGAAAAACTCGACCCCATACAAGCCGCGCAAAGACTGAGCGCTCAAATGGCGCAATTGGTCGCCCGTTTGCCCAAACCCAGACAATTGATCGTGGTCGGCGGCGACACGTTGCTCGGGTTATGTCGTGCCGCCGGCGTCGATGCGTTGCTGGCACGAGCCTCGCTGCGCAGCGGCTGGGGCTGCGCCCGCTTCGTCGGCGGGATATGGAACGGCACCCCCTGTTATTCGCGCTCTGGTGCTTTCGGCGGGGCAGATGACTTGTCAGCCGTGATGCGCTTGCTGGAAAGCAACGCATCGGTGACGAATGCGCCTGTCGGGCAGTGAACCGCGCTGGGGCGATGACATACCCGGAAGGTCGCCTGAAGAGGCCTCCCAGCTGACGAACACAAAAGGAGTATGCCTGCTCACGTTTTACAACCTAAGGAGTCCGTCATGAACAAACGCATTTCCGGTACCTTGACTCTGATCCTCGCCACGTTACCTGTTGCTGCTCTTGCCCACACAGGCCAGGGAGACCATGGCTTCCTGGATGGTCTCGCACACCCCTTCCTTGGCTTGGATCATCTGCTGGCCATGTTGGTCGTCGGTGTATGGAGCGTGCTGAATACGCGCAAGGTCTGGCTGGCACCGGTCTGTTTTATCGTCATGCTGAGTTGCGGCACGCTGCTTGGACAACACGGCCTCATCTTCCCGCTGCTGGAGCCGCTCGTCGCCATTTCCGTACTGGTGCTCGGCATCCTGTTGACGCAGGCATTCAGACCGGGAATCGCGACCGCCCTGGTGCTCATTGGCGGTTTTGCCGTCTCTCACGGAATGGCACACGGCGGCGAGCTTTCCGCTGGCACAAGCGTCCTCGTCGGCATCATTCTTGGCTCCCTGCTCTTGCATGTAACCGGCATGAGCATCGCTCATCTCTTCCTGAAAGGTCGTCCACAACTGACCTGCCGTTTCGGCCAAGTGATCGCCGTGCTCGGCGGCGGACTGATCGTTTCGAGCGTTTTGGGATAACACCTGCACGATCCGAAAACGTGGGGCGCGAAAGAAAGCTGTCTCGCGGCCGGGCCCTTCTCATTGTCTGCTCACGTTGCACGGCGAGACCGTTGATCGATGCGGCCCATCACGGGCCGTCGCCCCGTCGATCGGCGGTTTTCGGCCCCATTGGCCCTTTTGTCGACCTGAGGTCGTCAGCCCGCCAAAGAAACCCTTATCGCAACGATCACAAATAGTGATTTGCTTGCGGGTAATCAAGCGCCTAGATTTCACCCCAGCAGCAAAGAACCGGCCGCGCCGGATGTTATCGCGCATGCGCCAGCATCCGACAGACGGCCCTCCATATCGTTTTTTGTCGAGGGGTCAATCCATGCAATCAAAGAAACTGTTATCGCTCTGCTCCGCTGCCCTGCTTCTGGGAAGCCTTTCGTTCGGGGCCTTCGCCCAGCAGAAGCTCTATGTCTACACGTCGATGAAGGAGTCGATGGTCGGCGGCCTGAAAACCGCGTTCATGAAAAAACATCCGGAAATCAAAGTCGACTTCCAGTCCGCGGGGGCCGGCAAACTGATGGCCAAGATCGCCGCCGAGCGCGAGTCGGGCAAGATCCTCGCCGACGTCCTGTGGACCAGCGAAGTGCCGGACTTCTACCAGCTCAAGGCCAACGGCCTGTTGCTCCAGTACATTCCCACGGAATCGAAGGCCTTGCTGAACCCGCTGCCGGACTACGACGGATCCTTCACCGCCGCACGCCTCGGTACGTTGGGCATCGCCTATAACACCAAGCACATCAAGGAAGCGCCAAAAACCTGGGATGACTTGAAGAAGCCTGCGTTCAAGGGGGCCTTCGGGATCGCCAACCCGGCCCTGTCCGGCACCGCGTACATGAGCGTGGCGGTGATCTCCAAGACCTTCGGTTGGGGCTACTTCGAAGCGCTGCGTGCCAACGGCGCCAAGATGGGCAAAGGCTCCGGCCAGGTGGTTGACGACACGGCCTCGGGCGATCTGCTCGCCAGTCTCGCCGTCGACTACATCACGCTCGACAAGGTCGACAAGGGCGCCACGCTGAACCTCGTCTATCCGCCGGAAATGCTGGTCATCCCCAGTCCGGTGACCATCTTCAAGAACAGCCCGAACGTCGAAGCCGCCAAGAAATTCGTCGACTTCCTCCTCTCCAAGGAAGGCCAGCAGATCATCGTCGAGGATGGAACGCTGCCTGTGCGCGCCGACGTCAAGGTGCCGGAACGCTACAAGCAACTGCCGACGGTCGAGGACGCGATGAAGCGCGCCATGAAGATCGACTACCAGGCGATCATGGCCGAGAAGGAAGCCACGATCAAGAAGTTCACCGACATCATGCAGAAGTGACCGGCAACCATGGCCAGCATTGAAATCAAGGGCATCAGCAAACAGTATGCAGGCCGGACGATCCTGTCCGACCTGTCGCTGGAGTTGCAGGACGGCGAGTGCTTCACCCTGCTCGGCCCGTCGGGGTGCGGCAAGACCGTCCTGCTCCGGCTGATCGCCGGCTTCGAGGCTCCGGACAGCGGGAGCATCCTGATCGGAGGAGACGTCGTCGCCGACGCATCTTCCGGACAGATGCTGCCACCGGACAAGCGCAGTCTCGGCATGGTCTTCCAGGACTATGCCGTGTGGCCGCACATGACCGTTTTCGACAACGTCGCGTACCCGCTGAAACTGGCGGGAATCGGCGCAAACGAGTTGAAAAGCCGTGCCATGCGCAACATCGAGCTGGTCGGACTGACCAATCTCGACCAGCGACTCCCCTCGCAGCTCTCGGGCGGCCAGCAACAGCGCGTCGCGCTGGCCCGCGCGCTGGTGTCGGAACCCCAGATCCTTCTGCTCGACGAGCCGCTCAACAACCTCGACGCCAATCTGCGCGAGGAAATGCGTTTCGAGATCAAGGCTCTGCAGCAGAAGACTGGGGTCACCATCCTGTATGTCACGCACGACCAGGAAATCGCCCTCGGAATCGCCGACCGCATCGCCGTCATGGACGAGCACGGCACCCTGCGCCAGATCGGCACGCCGGAAGAGGTTTACGAGCGCCCCGCGGACGATTTCGTCTTCCGTTTCCTGGGCATCGCCAATTTCCTGCCCGTCCGGCGTGAGGCCGATGTCCTGCACATCGGAAATTCCTCCGAGCAATGGACCGGTCTTCCCCCCGACAAGAAGGGGAACATCCTGACGGCCGGATTCCGGCCGAGCGATGTCGTCCTGTCGCGCGAAGGCGAAGGTCTGCCGGGAACAATCCGGCGCGCCAGTTTCCTCGGCGCACAGTTCGATTACCTGATCGAGATCGCCGGCACGCTGATCCGCGCGGCGCTGCCCAGCCACGAATGCGTCGCCCGCAACCTGCTGTTCAGCGAAGGCGACAGTTGCCGCATCAATCTGGCCACCGTCCAGTGGTTCGAAGGCCAGATCGTCGCTGCCGATAAAGTCTGACAGGGGCCATTGATGAATACTCGAACGAATACACTTTCAATGCCGCGCTTCGGAACTCCCGAAGTGCTATTCATGCTCTCGGTCGGCGTCCTGATCGTGGTGGTCGCCTTTCCGATGCTGCTGATCTTCTTCAACGCATTCTGGGTCGACAGCCATTTCAACGTCGCCGACGTGGTCAAGGTGCTGCAGCGCAAGGAAACGTATCAGGCACTGCTCAATTCCCTGATTCTCTCGGGCGGCGTGACGGTTACCGGAACGATCGTCGGCACCTTCTTCGCCTGGCTGGTCACGCGTACCGACCTGCCCTTCAAGAAGACCATGAAACTGCTCTTCCTGGTGCCGTTCATGCTCCCCGCGTTCATCGGGGCGCTGGCCTGGAAGATGCTGCTCTCGCCGCGCGCCGGCTACATCAACCGCTTGTTCATGGACGTGCTCGGCTTCGACGGGCCGATCTTCGACATCTACACCTATGCCGGGATCATTCTCGTCGAGACGATGTACCTGTTCCCCTTCGTCTTCATCCAGGTCAGCGGCGCGCTGGAGCGGATGGACCCGACGCTGGAGGAATCGGCGCGCATTTCCGGGGCCGACCTGTTTACCATCACACGCAAGATCACCATTCCGCTGGTGCTACCCTCGATCCTCTCCGGCGCCCTGCTGATCATGCTCTACTCGATGGCGCATTTCGGGACGGTGGCCGTGCTCGGCGTCGAAACCGGCATCTACAACATCCCGGTGCTGATCTACGAAAAGATCCACCAGAGCGCAGGCAGCTTCGACTCGATCCGCACGGCGACCGTGCTGGCCACGGTGCTGGTACTCACCGCCGCCCTGATCATGTGGCTGCAGAACCGCGTGCTGGCCAAGGGGAAATACCAGATCATCGCCGGCAAGAGCTTCAGACCCACCGAGCTCAAGTTGCGCGGGCTGCGCGTGCCGATGCTGATCCTGTGCATTGTCTATATTGGGCTGACCATCGTCCTGCCCACCGCCACCATTTTCCTCGTCGGCGGCCTGAAAACGTACGGCCTGTCCTTTACGCTGGAGAACCTGACCTGGGCGAACTACAACCACATCCTCTTCGAGTGGGATCTCACCCGCGACTCGATCTGGAACAGCATCAGCCTGGGGCTGGCTTCGGCGCTGATCACCATGTTCGCCGGCGTGATCATCTCCTATGTCATCGTCAAGATGAAGGTGCGCGGCAAGGGCTTCCTGGAGTTCCTCGGCATGCTGCCGTTCTCGGTGCCAGGGTCGGTGATCGCATTGGGCGTGATTCTGGCCTGGAGCGGCAAGTTCGGGATCAACATCTACATCACCGTGTGGATCATCCTGGTCGCCTATATCGCCCGCTACATGGCTTTCTCGCTCAAGGCGAACTCGGCGGCCCTGGAGCAGGTGCATGACTCGCTGGTCGAGGCGGCGCGCGCTTCCGGCGCCAGCATGGCGCAAGCGCTACGCGACGTCGTCGTGCCGCTGGTACGTCCGGGCATGGTCGCCGCCTTCTTCCTGATCTTCCTGCCGGCCCTGCGCGAACTGACCGTCTCGGTTCTGCTCTACGGCCCGACCACGCGCACCATCGGGGTGGCCATCTACACGCTTAACGAAGACGGCGAAACGGTGTATTCGGCCGCGCTCGCCGGCATCGCGCTGATCATCATCGTATTGGGCGAAGTCCTGATCAAACGGCTCGTCACGAGCAAGAACGGCGCTTAGGAAACCGACCATGGCATATATCGAACTGAACCAGGTAAGCAAACGTTTCGGGGCCGTCACCGCGGTCGACCGCATGAACCTCCAGATCGCCCAGGGCGAATGCATGGCCATGCTCGGCCCGTCCGGCTGCGGCAAGACCACCACGCTGCGCATGGTGGCAGGCTTCGAGGATCTCGACGACGGCGAGATTCGCGTCGGCGAGCGCATCATTTCGTCGAAGGCCAAGAAATACTACCTGCCGCCCGAACAGCGCAACTTCGGGATGGTCTTCCAGGCGTTCGCCGTCTGGCCGCACCTCTCCGTGTACGAAAACGTGGCCTTTCCGCTGCGCATCCGCAATCTGCCGAAATCGGAAATCCACGCCCGTACCGAGGAGGCGCTCAAGCACACCAATCTCCATTCGGTCGCGCAGGGCAGCCCGGACGACCTTTCCGGTGGCGGCAAACAACGAGTGGCGCTGGCAAGGGCACTGGCCATCCGCCCCGACGTAATGCTGCTCGACGAACCGCTGTCCAGCCTCGATCCGCATTTCCGCGAGGAGATGCGTTTCGAGATCAAGGACCTGCAGCGTCGCTTCGGTTTCTCCATCCTCTACGTCACCCACGACCAGTCGGAGGCCATGGCATTGTCCGACCGCATCCTGGTGATGCGCGGCGGCGTCGTGCAGCAGATCGGCACGCCGCTCGAGGTGTACAGCAATCCGGCCAACCGTTTCGTCTTCGAGTTCATCGGCCTCTCGTGTTTCATCGAGGCGGGGTTG